>DASQGY010000251.1:0-39545 GCA_035632375.1 Bryobacteraceae bacterium
ATTCAGGAGGCTTAGGTTTCAGGTGTCAGGTTTCAGGTGTCAGGCCGGAGAGCTGTGGCGTCGGCTTGGATTTCTGGCGCGGCGGAGAAAGTTTCATTCCGAGCTTGAGGAAGAGATGCGGTTTCATCTGGAGATGAAAGAGCAGGATGGTTCCGATGCTTATGCGGCACGACAGCAGTTTGGGAATCCGACTTTGCTGAGGGAGGTTTCGCGTGAAATGTGGGGATGGAATTCGCTTGAAAGATTACTGCAGGATCTGCGCTACGCGCTGCGGATGATGCGGCGGAGTCCCGGTCTTTCGATGGTGGCGATTTTGTCGCTCGCATTGGGGATCGGAGCCAACACAGCGATTTTCACTTTGGTGGACGCCGTGATGTTGCGCATGCTGCCGGTGAAAGATCCGGAGCAACTTGTCTTGGTCATGAAACGCATCTCCAGCGGGACTGGGCGGGCTTTCTCGTACCCGGCGTTCACTCTGTTCCGCGATCGGAGCCGGGATCTGGGTGGAATTTTCGCTTATGTCAGTCCGCAGCGTGTGCGGATGTCTGTTGCGTCGTCGCCGGACAATTTGGAGCAAGTTGGGCGAAGTTTCGTTTCGGGTGAGTATTTTTCTGTCCTGGGAATAAATGCGATTCTTGGGCGCGTATTCACAGCCGACGAGAACAAGTCGCCGGGCGATGCGCCTTATGCGGTGCTCAGCTACAACTTCTGGAAGAGCAGATTCTCGCTGGATCCGGCGGTGATCGGAAAAGCGCTGGTTGTCGATGAAACCCCAGTCACGATTATCGGCGTTGCTCCTGCGGGATTCACGGGAGTGGAGCCCGGCTATCAACCCGATCTTTGGGTTCCCGCGATGATGATGGGTCGAGGCTGCCTCACCAGTCCGGGTTGCCAGACTTTCGGCATTGTGGTGCGGATGAAACCGGGCGTTTCCGCGTCGCAGGTCAAGACGGAGCTCGACGTGCTGCATCGTCAGCACCTTAACGCGCGGGCGGCGGCGATCCAGAACGAGCAGTCGCGGAAGACATTTCTGAATCAGAGCATCCTGCCGATGGATGGCAGCGGGGGTTATTCATCCGTCGGAACGCGCTTTTCAAGAGCGCTGTTAGTGCTGCTGGCGGTGGTGGGAGCGGTGTTGCTGATTGCCTGCGCGAATGTCGCGAATCTGTTGTTGGCCAGAGGAACGGCGCGCCGGAAAGAAGTGGCGGTCCGGCTGGCAGTTGGCGCGGGACGGTTACGTTTGATCCGGCAGTTCCTGACTGAAAGCTCACTGCTAGCAGTCTTGGGAGGGGCGCTGGGACTGCTGTTTGCGTTTTGGGGCAGTCGCGTTCTAGTTGCATTGGTGACGCATCCGGATGTCAAGGTGGCCTTCGACCTGACGCCGGATTTACGCGTCCTGGCGTTTACGGCTGGAATCTCACTTTTGTCCGGATTGTTGTTCGGGATCGCGCCTGCGGTACGCGCCACGCGAGCGGAGCTCGGGCAGGCGATGAAGGAAAATGCGCGAAGCGTGGCCGGGACGTCTGGGTTCAACCTTGGCAAGGTTTTGGTGGTTTCGCAGGTGGCGTTGTCGCTGTTGGTGCTGATCGGCGCGGGCCTGTTCGTCCGCAGTCTGGAGAACCTGCGAACGTTGGATACAGGCTTCGAGCGGCAGAACGTGCTGGTGTTCGGTCTAGCATTGCCGCGGGCATACAAGACGCCGCAAGTTGGCGCGATTAGCAAGCGCATGTTCGAGCAGTTGTCTACCCTGCCAGGAGTTGTGGCGGTGAGCACCTCTTC
This sequence comes from Bryobacteraceae bacterium, assembly GCA_035632375.1. Classification (GTDB taxonomy): domain Bacteria; phylum Acidobacteriota; class Terriglobia; order Bryobacterales; family Bryobacteraceae; genus Palsa-89. The sequence goes on from DASQGY010000251.1 coordinate 1,780, forward strand.
GCCGGCGCCACTCGATGGTGGCACCTGGGACGATATTTTGACGGTAGAGGGTTACGCGGCGCGGGCGGACGAAGACATGGACGTGAATCTGGTGCGCGTCTCGAACCGGTTCTTTGAAACCCTCCGGACGCCTCTTGTGGCGGGCCGGACATTTGGAGCGCAGGACGCGGCAACGTCGCCGCGAGTGGCGGTGATCAATGAGACGCTGCTGCGCCGGTTCTTCGGCGCCGCCAGCCCGCTGGGTAAACACATCAATTGTTCGAGTTGCGGCGGCGCGGCGGAAATCGTCGGCGTGGTGCGCGATGCCAAACTGGTGAACCTGCGCGAGAAGATTCCTGGCACGGCGTTTTTTCTCTCGGACCAGCTTCCGACGGCGCGGGAGGCCTTTCTCGTTCGCACCGCCGGAGATCCAACTGCGCTGTCATCTACGTTGCGCGAAGTAGTGAAAGGAATCGATGCCAATGTGATGCTGGATCGTCCGCGGACGCTCGCCGATCAGATGGACCTGATGCTGTTACAGGAGAGGATGATCGCCAAGCTCTCGGGATTCTTCGGTGCACTGGCGCTGCTGCTGGCTTCGATCGGGCTTTATGGCGTGATGTCGTACGCCGTGGTGCGGCGGACCAACGAGATCGGAATTCGCATGGCCCTGGGCGCGGCGTCGGGCGACGTACTGTGGCAGGTTCTGCGCGAAACGGTGCTGTTGGTGATGGCGGGAATCGCGCTGGGGACTGGCGCTGCGATGAGCTTGACGCATCTGGTGAAGGCGATGCTCTTCGGGTTGACGCCGAACGATCCGGTGACCGTGGCGCTGATGGCCCTCTTGTTGTTTGCGGTGGCGTTGCTGGCGGGATATCTTCCGGCCAGACGTGCGGCCCGTGTCGATCCGATGGTGGCGCTTCGTTATGAATGAACTTTGGCGCAAGTTGGCGTTCCTGTTTCGGCGCCTGCGATTCGACCGCGAGCTTGATGATGAGATGCGGTTTCATCTGGAGATGAAAGAGCAGGATGGTTCCGATGCCTATGCGGCGCGGCGGCAGTTTGGGAATCCGACTTTGCTAAGGGAGGTTTCGCGGGAAATGTGGGGATGGAATTCGCTGGAGCGGTTGCTGCAGGATCTGCGGTATGCGCTGCGGATGATGCGGCGGAGTCCTGGATTCACCGCGGTGGCTGTGCTGTCGCTCGCCTTGGGGATTGGCGCGAATACGGCCATCTTCAGCCTGCTGGATGCCGTGCTGCTGAAGATGCTGCCGATTCAGCGCGCCGAAGAATTGGAAGTGATTACGCTCAGAGGTCACACGAGGGCGGCCACATTTTCCTATCCCGCCTTCCGGAACTTGCGCCAGCACAACCAGGTGTTCTCCGATGTGTTCGCTAGGACCACGGTTCCGGTGGCGGTAGTTACCGCGGGGAGCACGGAGCGTGCGACGGCCGAGCTGGTCTCCGGCAATTTCTTTTCGACGCTCGGCACGCGGGCGGCGCTGGGCCGATTGTTGACGGATCAGGACGACCGCACCCCGATGGGGCATCCAGTGGCGGTGTTGAGCTACAGTTTCTGGACGCATCGCGTCGCGGCCGACGCTACTGTGATCGGAAAAACAATTCGCATCGATAATTTTCCGTTCACCGTGGTGGGTGTCGCTCCGCGTGGGTTCTTCGGAGTGGAAGTGGGCTCGGTCCCGGATATTTGGATTCCCATGATGATGCAACCGCAGGTTTTCGGCGGCCATCCTGGGTTTGACGACCCACATTGGGGCTGGATGGATCTGATGGCGCGCCGCAAGAAGGGACTCAGTGAAGCGCAGGCGCTCGCCGGACTGGATGTCACGTTCCAGCAGATGCTCGAAGACCCCGACGCGTCCGCGCTTTTCGGAAAATCCAAGGATGTCCACATCGGACTGCTGCCGGGCGGTAAGGGGATGTCCCGCCTGCGCGAACAATTCGAGAGCCCGCTGGTGATTCTCATGGCGGTGGTGGGAATGGTCCTGCTGATTGCGTGCGCAAACATCGCCAATCTGCTGCTGGCGCGGGCGTCGGCACGCGGGCGGGAGATCGCTGTGCGTCTGGCGCTCGGTGCGGGCCGCGTTCGACTGCTGCGGCAATTGTTGACCGAGAGTACTCTGCTCGGCCTGATGGGCGGCGCGTTGGGGATGATGTTTGCCTGGTGGGGCACTCAACTCCTGCTGAAATTTCTCCCGCGAAACCGCATACCGCTAATGCTGGAAGTGACGCCCGACCTGCGTCTGCTTCTTTTCGGTCTCGCGATTTCCATCGCCACCGGTATCCTCTTCGGCCTTGCGCCCGCATTGCAGGCCACTAGGCCGGGATTGGCGCCCGCACTCAAAGACGAAAGGTCCACTGCCGCTGCGGGAATGCTACGCTTCGGTCTGCGCAAGCTGCTGGTGGTGGCGCAGGTGGCGTTGTCGTTATTGTTGCTTGTCGGCGCGGGATTGTTTGTTCGCAGCCTCGAAAACATCAAAACCATCGATTCCGGAATGCACGTGGAGAGCGTATTGCTTGCGTCGCTGAATCCGGCGCTCAACGGATACACGCCGCCTCAGGTGAGGAATTTCTATCAACAACTTCTCGAACGCGTGGAAGCAGTTCCCGGTGTGCGTTCGGCCGCACTGGTCGAGGCTCCGCTGTTGAGCGGCGACTACTCGATGGTCGGCATGCGAGTTCCAGGCCGGCCGGACCCGCCGAAAGGCCGGTCGATTTTGATCAACGACATCAGTCCAAAGTTTCTGGAGACCGCGGGCATCCAGCTACTGGCTGGGCGGGACTTCGGAAAACAGGACATACCAACGAGTGGAGGCGTCGCCATTATCAACGAGGCTGCGGCGCGATACTTCTTCGGCGACGAAAACCCGATCGGGAAACGCGTGCGCCTTGGCCGTCAGGAGGGCGTGGAGATTATCGGCCTGGCCAAAGACTCAAAATACCGGAGTCTTCGGGAGGAAACGCCGCGCACCGCCTACCTCGATTTCGATCAACAGGAGCGGGCTTCCGGCGAGAGGACTTTGTATGTCCGCACGGCGGGCGATCCCGTTCCAATGGCTGCGGCGGTGCGGCGCGAAGTACAGGCGTTAGACAAGGATTTGCCGTTGTACAACGTCAAGTCGTCAGCCGAGCAGCGCGACGAATCGCTGGTGGAAGAGCGGCTGGTGGCGACGCTTTGTGGATTCTTCAGCAGCCTGGCGCTTTTGCTGGCGTGCATCGGACTCTACGGCGTGATGGCTTACGGCGTGGTTCGAAGAACACGCGAGATCGGCATACGCATGTCGCTGGGTGCGCAGCGATCCACTGTTTTGTGGATGCTGTTCCGAGAGACGCTGCTGTTGGTGACAGCCGGTGTCGTGATCGGCATCCCGGCGGTTCTTGGCGCCGCGCGGCTGATACGCAATCAACTTTTCGGTGTAACGCCGACCGATGCGGGCACCATCACCGTGGCAACTTTGGTTCTGCTGGGCATTGCTCTGTTGGCGGGATACATTCCTGCGCTTCGAGCGGCGCGAGTGGATCCGATGGTCGCACTGCGCTATGAGTGAGGTTTCAGTGTGGAGCAGGTTGCCAACCTGCGCGCGATTGTTAATCGCGCTTCGCCAAGCGGGTTACCAACCCGCTGCAGGTTATCAACCTGCCCCACAGACCGAACTGATCCAGTACCGAGGCTAGGTGTCAGATGGGTGAACTTTTCAGAAAGCTTCGATTCCTCGTAGGGTGGCGGAGGTTTCATTCCGAACTTGACGAGGAGATGCGGTTTCATCTGGAGATGAAGGAACAGAGTGCGGACGCTCACGCGGCTCGCCGGCAGTTTGGGAATTTCACGTTACTCAAGGAGGTTTCGCGCGAAATGTGGGGATGGAATTCGCTCGAAAGATTAATGCAGGATCTACGCTACGCGCTGCGCATGATGCGGCGGAGCCCCGGTTTCGCCGCCATTGTGGTGGCTACTCTGGCCATCGGCATCGGCGCCAACACGGCCATCTTCAGCATTGTGGATGGAGTGCTGCTCCGGCCTCTGCCTTATCCGGACGCCGATCGCCTGGTGGCTGTTTACTCCCACTTTTCCGCGCAGAGTCTGCCGCGAGGCACATTTTCCGTGGCCGACTTCTTCGATCTGCACGCACAAGTGAAATCGTTCGATCGATTTGCCGCTTATTCGTACCGGCGCTGGGTCCTGACCGGCGTCGACCGGCCGGAGATTCTGACCGGCGCGGGAGTCACCAGTTCGCTACTTGGAATCCTGGGTGCGCAACCCCTGGTGGGCAGGACCTTCCTGGATGGGGAGGACAAACCGAACGGCACGCCGCTGGCGGTGATCAGTGAGAGCTTGTGGCGGCGGCGGTTCCAAAGCGATCGAGGAGTGGTTGGCCGAAGCATCCTCTTGAATGGGACCAGCGTCACGGTAGTCGGGGTAATGCCGTCGAGCTTTAACTTTCCACAAGCAGGCATGGACTTATGGCAACTGATGGCCTTCACTCCGCCGACCCAGCGCTTTCCGTTTTTCCTCCGCGGTATCGGAAGGTTGAAGCCCGGTGTTTCCTGGGAGCAGGCTCAGGCGGAGTTGAATGCGCTCGCGCCGGGAATTGAACGGACCGATCCCGCAACATACCAGCACCTGTCGTTTCCAGTGGTGCCGCTGCAGGAGGCCACGGTCGGGAATGTTCGATTGGCGCTGCTGGTGATCCTGGGCGCAGTGGGGCTGGTGCTGCTGATTGCCGCGGTGAACGTCGCGAATCTGCTGCTGGCTCGGGCCGCGTCGCGCGAACGGGAGATTGCCATTCGCATGAGCATCGGCGCCGGCCGCGTCCGGCTGGTGCATCAGTTGCTGACTGAGAGCGTTCTGCTGGCGCTGGCTGGCGGAGGCGCGGGTGTGCTCCTTGCGTGGTGGGGCGTCCGATGGCTGCGGACGCTGACCGTGACCAACCTTCCTCGTTTGAACGAGGTCCACATCGACTGGCGGGTGTTGGCCTTCACGTTGGTGATTTCGGTGGTCAGCGGAATCATGTTCGGCCTGGCGCCTGCGATCGAGACCTTTCGCTTCCGTGTCAACGATTCGCTGAAGCAGCAGGAGCGCAGCGGCACGGCTTCGCGATCCAGGCAGCGCACTCGCAGTCTGCTGGTGGTTGCAGAGGTTGCGTTCTCGTTCCTGCTTTTGATTGGCGCCGGTCTGTTGCTGCGCAGCTTTCTCAAACTGCAGGGCGCCGACCCCGGCTTCCGGACCGAGAATCTCTTGATTGCGCTGGTGTCGCCCTCCAATTCGAAGTACTCCGACGACGCGAAGAACAATGCCTTGTATCAGGATTTATTGCAGGGCCTGCATGGACTGCCGGGAGTAGAGTCCGCCGCCCTTTCGCAGAGCTTGCCGCCAAATCGCGTCGGCTGGATGGAGGGCTTCCGCATCGAAGGCCGTTCACTGCCACAGGGATCGGCTAACCCGGCGGTGGCGCTCCCGGTGGTTACGCCGGAATATTTTCGAACGATGGGGATTCCGCTGCTCCGGGGCAGATATTTTGACGATCACGACTTGCCAAGTTCTCCTCCGGTAGTGATCATCAGCGAGAACATGGCGCGGCGCTATTTCGCGAACCAGGATCCCATTGGAAAGCGTTTGATGATGGGGTGGTCGCTTCCGAACCAGCCTTGGCGAGAGATCGTGGGTGTGGTCGGCGATGTCGCCTATCATGGGCTGGCTGCGGAGCCCGAGTCCGTCTACTACGCGCCCCTGAAGCAGAATACGGCCGATTCGTTCTTCCTGGTGATCCGTGCGCAGAATGCCGCGCGGCTCGCCGATGCGGTCCGTGCAACCGTTGCAGCCATCGACAAAGAAATGCTTGTTTTGAGTATCGGCACCATGGAGGATGCCATGACGTCCTCAGTCGCGCAGGAGCGTTTTGGCACCACGATCATCTCGATTTTCGGCGGAATGGCCCTCTTGCTGGCCGCGATCGGGATCTATGGCGTGGTGACCTATTCGGTAACACAACGAATGCATGAATTCGGCATTCGCATGGCGTTAGGGGCGCAACGCCGCGACGTGCTTGGGTTGGTGGCGCGCGGAAGCGCCGTTCTGGTCTTGACTGGAATGGCCGCCGGCTGCATCGGTGCGCTGGCTTTGACTCGCTTGATTAGCTCGCTGTTGTTCCGCGTGAGTCCGGCCGATCCACTCACTTTCGCCGCCGCGGCCGTGGTTTTGGCCGGGGTCGCTTTGCTGGCCAGTTTCGTTCCGGCGCATCGGGCCATTCGAGTGGACCCGGTAACGGCGCTACGTGACGAATGATCTAGTACAACGTCCTGCGGGTTCTGCAACCAAACCCGCTTTTAGCCCATTGGTGGATTTGCCGTCGGAGCGCACGATGGACGCTTGGAACTCGAACGTCCATCGGCGCATGCCGAAATCGGGCTTGGTCCCAGCATCATCCGCGCCACGCGGGAGTGGATCCAGTACGGCGTCTTCGGGTTCGCCGTGCTTTGTATCGTGATTAGCGCCGTAGAAGCGCTGTTTGGCCGCTAGAACGGACATCCGTAACTTTCCCTGTAATGTCCTTAACTAAGACCCCTAAGCCATAGTCCCGTAAGGGATTAATCTTATTGCAACTTAGTACATTAAGAGCGACAATACTATTGGAACTAGCTCACTCCTCCGAGGGCTATCCAATGCCCGTCTTGCCCGCAAGGACCAGGCGGGCATTTTCTTGGGCTCCACCTCAAAGATGGCAGTGCGCCAAGCCGCGCTTCTCCAGGTATTGCTGATGGTAGTCTTCCGCACGCCAGAACTGCGGGGCTGGCGCGATCTCTGTCACGATCGGGCGCTTGTAACGCCCGGACTTGCTCAGGGTGTCTAGCGACGCCTTGGCTTCCGCCTCTTGCTCCGGCGTGTGAAAGAAAATCGCCGATCGATATTGTGTGCCGTAGTCGGGACCCTGGCGATTCAGAGTGGTCGGGTCGTGATTATCCCAAAACACGCGCAGCAGTTCCTGATAAGAAACCTGTGCGGGATCGAACTCCACTTGCACCACCTCAGCGTGGCCAGTCCGATCAGTGCACACGTCCTGATACGTGGGGTTCTGAAGATTCCCCCCCATGTAGCCCACCGCCGTGGACGTGACGCCCTTCACCTGACGGAACGCAGCCTCAACTCCCCAGAAACATCCCGCACCGAATGTCGCTTTTTCCATACCTCCAGTTTATCGCGCCATCTGTAGCGCACGCTCTCAGCGTGCCGTGTTCGCACTCCTGCGAACACCTTTTTGTCCAAATTCCCACCCGAGCGTTCACGCGAGTGCGAACGCGGCACGCACGAGCGTGCGCTACAAAGTGCCCGTCATCCTAATTCCCGCCGGCGGCCGGCCGGAAATGCAGATCCACGGCGTATCCGGCCACGTCGATGTGCACCAGATACAATGAGTCGATCCGGATCGCGTTGCCCGACGGCGTCACCTTGATATCCTCGCTGCGCAGCGGGAGGCCGAGAGCTGCGGCCTTGCTCACCATACGCGTCTTGATGACCTCGGGAGGGAGTGTGGCTGTTGCGGGATCATCGATCATTTCATTGACGTAACGCTGCAGCCGCCAGTTTTCGACATAGGGTGGAACCAAAGCGACGCTGAGTCCGGCCATGCCCAGCAGGACCGCGACGCCGGCTGTGACGCGCGCGATCCGGGCGCCCCGCATCACTTCTTGCTTTCCTCCAACGACTCCAGCTCTTTCCAGATATCGTCGTCGTGCGGTTGCCAATCGGGGCCGTTCGGTCCGGTGATCTGCACCTCAGGCACCTTCAACGTGCCGTGACCGTAAACGCAGATGTATTCCGTGCGGGGCTGGCCGAATAGAAGCATGTTGGGCCACGACCCGGCGGCCATCGGCATGCGCAGGCGGCGCAAGCAGGTACGGCAGCGATAGCGTTGGTCCCAAATGATGAGATAGACCAAGCCGGTGCACAGCGCGAAGAACAGCATCATTACCGCCGTATAACCCAGGTCGTGCGTGAACGGTGAGAGTTCCTGCACGAACTGGCCATTGAGATAAACAGTTGGGCGCGAAAAGCCCAGGCCGATCACAAACCAGACGCCCCAAATGAGCAAGGCCGCGGCTGTCAGCTTGGCGAGCAGAAAGCCCCAATACCTCATGATTATTGGACTCCTCCCTTTGCGCTTCGGTTCCCGGGTCCCCTACATTCCATTGTCACCTTTTCCACAGATTGCGTGCCAGGAACAAAACGTTCGCCGGACGCTCGGCCAGCCGCCTCATAAAATACGGATACCAAGCATCTCCGTATGGCACGTAAAGACGCAGGCGATAGCCGTCGGCGACTAATCGCCGCTCCAGGTCGCGCCGTATGCCGTAGAGCATCTGAAATTCAAAACGATCCGCGGCGATGTTTCGTTCCCTTACATAACCAATCGCCTGCTGGATAATCTGGTCGTCATGGCTGGCGATGGCCGGGTATGCGCCGGCGTCCAACAATCGGATCATCAAACGAACGTAGTTTTCGTCGACATCGTGTTTCTTCGGGAAGGCGATATCCGATGGTTCCCGGTAAGCACCCTTGCATAAGCGTACCGGGATCGATTGCCGGCACAGATTCTCGATGTCGCTTTCGCTGCGGTAGAGATAAGCCTGGATCACCGCGCGAACGCTGCCGTACTTGGCGTGCAGATGCGAAACCAAATCCAGCGTGCGATCGACATGCGGGCTGGCTTCCATGTCGACTTCCACTGTGCTGCCGATGGCTTTGGCCCGCTCCACCAGGTGTTCCACGTTGGCCCGGCACGCGTCTTCGGAAAAATCGAGCCCGAGCTGTGTGAGTTTGATGGACACGGTGGCCTGGAGACCGAGTTCGGCGATTCGATCCAGCGCGCCCAGGTACGCATCGCGCGACACTTCCGCTTCCTGCAGCGACGTGACGCTTTCCCCCAGGTGATCGAGCGTGGCCATGATCCCGTCGCGATTCAGGTTCCCGCAAACAGCCAGCTCCTGATCGAGAGTAAGGCCGGCGATGAAGCGGGAGGTGACTCGTTCCCCGGCGCGGGAGGTTTCCATCCAGTGACGAAGCCACGACTGGTGGGAGAGAAACAGCAGCAGGCTGCGGAGCACTGAAACCAGAATACTAGGAATTCGACCGGCGCTGAACCGCCGGATGCCGCTATCGGAGGTTGAACTTCTTCATCTTGTAGCGCAACGTATCGCGGGTGATGCGCAGCAATCTCGCCGCTTGCGTCTGGTTGCCGCCGACGTTTTCGAGAGCCTGTACCACCAACCGGCGTTCCTGATCCGCTAGCGACATGCCATCCGCCGCACCATCCAGGGGAACCATCGATTCCGTACCCACGGCGATGGCAAACTGGGGTGGCTCCCAACCATCGCCGCGCACCGCAATGGGAAGGCTCTGCGGGCGGAGGTATGCCGTGTCTTCGAGAATCATGGATCGCTCTATGGCATTCCGCAACTCGCGCACGTTGCCAGGCCAGTCGTGCCCTTGCAACAGGGCCTCGGCGTCCTTGGAAATACCCTCGATCTGCCGCTTGAATTTTTGGTTGTAGTGATCGACGAAAAAACGAGCCAGAGGCAGGATGTCTTCCGCGCGCTCGCGGAGCGGCGGCACCACCAGTTGAATCACGTTTAGGCGATAGTAGAGGTCCTGGCGGAAAGCCCCTTCGCGCACCGCCTCTCGCAGGTTCTTGTTCGTGGCGGCAATCAGGCGGACGTCGATGACGATGTCGCGCAGCCCACCCAGCCGGCGGAAGGTCTGGTCCTCCAACACGCGCAGGAGTTTGGCCTGAAGGGAAAACGGGATCTCGCCGATCTCGTCCAGGAACAGCGTGCCCTTGTCGGCCAGCTCGAACAAGCCGCGTTTTTGCGCCCGGGCATCGGTGAAGGCGCCTTTTTCGTAGCCGAACAGTTCGCTCTCCAGCAGCGTCTCGGGAATGGCGGCGCAGTTGATGGCCAGGAATGGCTCGGATTGCCGCAGGCTCTGATAGTGCAGCGTCTTGGCGATCAGGTCCTTGCCGGTTCCGTTTTCCCCTTCGATCAGGATGGAGCTCGCTTCACTGATGGCTACCCGCCGGACAAAGCTGAGGACATCGCGCATGGCTTGCGATTCGGCGATGATCTGGCGCTTGGACGGCTCGGCCTCCTCGGTTATATCCTTGACCGTGGCTACCACACCCTCCAGCCCGCCTGCGTCATTTAAGAGTTGAACCGTCCGGAAAACAACCATCCGTTCCCGGCCGTTCTCCAGGTGAATGTTCACCGTACCGGTCGGCAGGCAGGCCGATTCGCCCAGACCTTGCAACATCCCACAATTTGGCTCGCAGGCCGTACACCGAAACAGTTCCTGGCAGTGCTTCCCGATCATCTCCTCGGAGGACATGCCGAACAGGTGTTGCGCGGCCAGGTTGACGCCAACAATGTGCAGGCCCTTGTCATAAACGAACAGGGCGTCGGATAGCTGGTCAAAGATCGATTCCAGAATCTCTGGCCGTTGCCATTTCGGTGAAAGATGGGCCAAGGGCTACCTCAGGCTGAGTGGGACTTCTTGATTATACCTTTCTATCGGCAAGACTGTGGGTTTTCACCCAGTTGATAGGCCGCTCCAGGAGCCGGTGCAAAGGGCAGATGAGCGTGGAAGCCGTTGCAAACAAGTCAGTTTTAAGGGCTAGGCATCCGCAATCGAACGGTGTTCAAATTGCAAGATTGCCGAACGGAGATTCATCCATGTCGAAATTATTCATAAAGGTAGCCGTTCCCGTGATTGTGGTTCTCGGTGGATTGATGCTGACTTCGTCGATGTCTTTCGGTAAGCCGGAGTACACCAAGAAGGAGAAGAAGGTTTGCACTTACTGCCATACCTCGGCCAAATCAAAAGAGTTGAACGAAGTGGGCAAATGCTATGCGGCGAATAATCACTCGCTCGAGACCTGCACGCCGAAGAACTAAGTGAAGAAGTAGCTCAGCGCGGCGCACCTTTTGACGGAACGCCGCTTGGTACTCAACAGGAGAAACACGATGCTCACTCTCTGGATTGTCTGGTCCGCTCTGACGCTGGTGGTAATTTCGCTCGCAGTGGCTCGCCGGGTCGCCGCGGGCAAGGACGACGAATACGTTCACCTTTCCGACGCCGAGACTGCGGCCATCCCGCAGCAGGTCGCGATCGCCAACAAGCTGGACAAGCTCGACACCTGGGGCAAGAGGCTCACTGTGGTGGACGCGGTGTTCGGTCTGGTGCTGGTTTCGATCCTGATCTACCAGACTTGGCAGCAAAGCCAGACCTTGCCCAACTAGCCGCCAGAGACTCCGTCACGGCACGGCACGCTGGTGTTGTGTCTCCCCTCCATCGGTTGTAACCTTTCGCTTCATTCCTGGTAATGAATTCCGACACGAAGAGTGTGTCCATGCGTCTGAACTGAAAGGACCAAATGCAGACTCTTTGGCAGGACTTGAAGTACGGGATACGGATGCTGGCGAATTCGCCCGGATTCAGCGCGGCTTCCATCCTTTGCCTGGCTCTTGGGATCGGCGCCACCACGGCGATCTTCAGCATTGTGAACGCGGTTCTGCTGCGGCCCCTGCCGTATGCTCATGCGGACCGGCTAGTCCGGCTCTACTCGGAGTTTCCTACTTTCAAGAAGTTCTGGGTCTCCGCACCGGAATTTCTGGAGCTGCGCCGCGACTCCAAGAGTTGGGACTCGCTCGAAGCCTGGGTGAACCAGGGCGTCAATCTGACCGGCAGCGCTGAACCGATCCGCGTAACAGCATCCTATGTAACCGGCGGGTTACTTCCATCCCTGGGAGTTTCTCCTGTACTAGGAAGATTAATCACTCCGCAGGATGATACCCCCACAGCGCCCCTGACGATCCAGTTATCGTATGGTTTGTGGCAGCGGGCATTCGGTGGCGATCCTGGCATTCTAGGCCGCGAGGTCCTGCTGAACGGCAGAAAGTGCACAGTACTAGGAGTGATGCCCAAGGGCTTCCAGTTTCCTCCGGGAGAAACGGATCCCCCGGAAATCTGGACGCCTCTGCAGATCGATCCGGCGAGTCCTGGCGGTAGATCAGCTCACTTTCTTTCCACCATCGCAACCTTGAAGCCGGGAGTAACGATATTTCAAGCCCGCGATCAGATGAAGCAACTCCTGGACCAGTGGGAGGCGGGGAGGTCGCCAAACCGGCACATCCTGAATCCCAAGAATCATCCGGTAGTGATGTTTCCGTTTCAGGACGAAGTGGTGGGCGGAGTTCGCCTGGCCATGCTGATGCTGCTCGGCGCGGTCGCGTTTGTATTGCTGATTGCCTGCGTCAACGTGGCCAATCTGCTGCTCGCTCGGGCTGAGGCGCGGCAGCGCGAAATTGCGATTCGCAAGGCCATGGGGGCCGCAGTGGGTAGACTGGCGCGGCAGTTTGTAACCGAAGGCGTAGTATTGTCGCTGATCGGCGCTCTGCTGGGACTGGCTCTGGCGTATGGCGGCCTGCGGGCGATCGCGCACAGCAACGCCGCCAGTATTCCCAGGTCGAACGAAATCAGTGTCGATCCCACGGTGCTGTTGTTCACATTGGGGGTCTCACTGCTGACCGGCATTGCGTTCGGGCTGGCGCCGCTGGCGCAGATCGTCGCCGGAAATGTACACGATACTTTGAAGGCGGCCGCATCGCGCACCACGGCGTCGGTGGCCGCGAACCGCTTCCGGCGCGCGCTGGTGGTGAGCGAACTGGCGCTGGCGCTGGTGCTGTTGATCGGAACCGGACTCATGATCCGCGCGTTTTGGAAGCTCCAGGAAGTGCATCCAGGCTTCAAACCGGATCGTCTGCTCACCATGCGCGTGGCCTTGCCGCAAGCGGTGTATCCGCAGAGCGCGCGTGTGGCGCAGTTCTGGGGCAGCGTGCAGCAACGCATGGCCGCACTGCCAGGCGTGGAATCGGCCACCGTGATCAACGGGCTGCCTCCTGCCCGTCAGATCCAAGCCAACGATACCCAAATCGAAGGTTGGGTTCAGCGCGACGGCGGCCCCATTCAAAACATCGACTACTGGCAGTTCGCCGGACCTCGATATTTCGAGACCATGGGGATTCGCCTGATCGACGGCCGCTATTTTGACGACCGCGATGGCGAAGGTGCGCCGCTGGCCGTCATCGTGAATCAGAGCACCGCGCGCGCCTATTGGCCGGGTCAGAATGCGATTGGCCACCGGATGAAGCCCGGTTTCCAGGGCGAATGGCGAACCGTGGTGGGAGTGGTGGAGGATGTGAAGAACGCCGGTCTCGACAAGCCCGCGGGCACGGAATTGTACCTGCCTATCCGCCAGGCAATCGACTTTGGCCTACGCACTGCCTATGTTGTGCTGCGAACGAAGGGCGATCCGGAAAAAATGGTGAGCTCGGCGCGCGGCGTGATCCGCGACGTCGACTCGTCATTGCCGGTTGCGGCGGTGCGGACCATGGACGATGTGCTCTCGTCGGCGCAGGCGCGGCCGCGATTCCTGACCATGCTGCTCACCATGTTCGCCAGCGTCGCGCTGGTGCTGGCGGCCGTGGGAATATACGGCGTGATCTCGTACTCTGTGGCGCAGCGGACCAGCGAGTTCGGAATCCGCATGGCCATGGGCGCGAGCCCGGGCGACGTGCTGGGAATGGTATTGGGCCAGGGGTTGCTGCTTGGAGGCATCGGTGTAGCGCTCGGCGCGGCGGGTGCGCTGGCGCTCACCCGGCTGATTCGCGGACTGCTGTTCGGGATCAGCTCCTTCGATCCGATTACGTTTGTCGCGATGGCGGGGGTCCTGACCGTGGTGACGCTGGCCGCGTGCTGGATTCCGGCGCGGCGAGCGACTCGCGTGGACCCGATGGTGGCGCTCCGATACGAATAAAGAGTTCCAGTTTCACAGGCCCAAAGCCTGTTTTGCACAAAAAAGGGCTTCACAGCCTGTGCCACCAAGCACATCAACTTGTTGGAAATAGGTAGCACAGGCTTTAGCCTGTGGATGTTCCAGACTGCTCGACAGCTTTCTTAAACAACCTCTAAAGCAGGTGCCACCACTTGCTGACTGGTCGGTCCAGTAGCGCAGGCTTTCAACTGACAACCGTTAGGCGCTGGGTGTTAGGGCGGCGCCGTTCTGTGCCGTGACACCGTGCAGAATTGCATCGATCACCAGTTCGTCGCCGATCACGGAATTGATCATCAAGTGGTAGAGGTGGCGGTTTGGCCATTCCTTGCCGAAATACTTTTGGATAAACGTGGCGCGTTCACGGTCGATGGTGGAGACGAGTTCCACCGCCTCGGCTTGGCTCTTGCCCATGGCCCGTACACGGCGGATTTTTTCTTCCCATGGAGCATAAATGAAAACGTGGAAGGCGTCGTCGCGGTCGCGTAAGGAATAGGTTGCGCCGCGGCCCACGATCACGCAATTTCCCTCTGTCGCCGCGCGCTCAAACACACGCCGCAGGAACGCCACCATGCTGTCGGAATCGAAGTGGTCGAGACCGGCAACCGGCAGGCTGCGCTCGTAACTGCCGCGCATATAGACTTTCATGAGCCTATAGAACAAGGAGTCGCAGCGCTCATCCAAACGCTCGACTTCGGTGTGATCCACTTGCGCGAGCCGGGCAATCTCCGCCGTCAACGACTGGTCCCACAGCTTCCAGCCAAGCCGTTCCGCAAGCTTCTCCGCGATCGGAGTGCCGCCGGAACCAAATTCGCGCTCGATGGTGATGATGCGGACCATGACGCTCCGGAATCTATTTTACGCCTGGGGAAGGAACACAAGGAATACAAGGGAGACAAGGAACACCATGCACCATCTACCTTATCTTCCTGGTCTCCCTCGTATTCCTTGTATTCGGTCAGTGCGTCATCGCATAGACGATATAATTCACCCCGATCCGTATTCCCAGCGCCGAGTACCTTTCCGGATACCGCGGATTGTCGGCGTGCTCCCAGGAATCGCCCAGATCCATGTTGTGGCAGATGGCCACCATCAGGCGGCCCTTGTCGTCGTAGATTCCGCGCCAGACTGCGTCGTAGCCGTCGTGCTCCCACACTTGATGCGTGTACAGCACCTGTTCTCCCGGCACTTGATAGCGATCGTCCAGATCGAAGATGGTGTGAAAGATCGGGTCTTTGTCGGCGATGTCCACAATGGGCCGGTCCGGAAACACGCGGCTCATACTGGCCACGAATACCGCCCACTCGTGTGTTCCGTGGAAGTCGTCGCACATGAAGAAGCCGCCGCGTAGAAGATAATTGCGAAGCTTGGCGGCCTGTGCGTCGGTCAGATCCCAATGACCCACCTCGACGCCGTACAGCCACGGCCAGTTATATACATCGTCGCTGTCATCCAGGTTGACGGGCTGCTCGATGGAACGCGCGTGGACCCGAGTGAGCCGCCGGACCGCTTCGGAAAGATGCCGGTCCGAGCGCGGGTAGTCGATAGTCCAATTCGTTGCGCCATAGAGCCAATTGCCGAACGGCCGGTCGCTGAAACGGACATCGGGATACATTAATCGGGCGAAAGTCCACTCGGCGGGCGTCCTCCAATCGGACGGCCTCGGGAAGTCGTTGTATTCCCAGCCTGGATATTCGCGGAACGGGCGCTGGCCGAAGGCGACGCACACCACCAACGCGCCACCCAGCGCAATCAGAAATCGGCGGCGCCATCGGGTCACACCGGTTGGACGCGCGGGAAAGCCTTCCAGTCTCATCTGTACTTAACATTCCAGAATGACACAACCCCTTTCCGATACAATTGACCGTCATGAGAAACCTATTGGCGATCCTTGTCTTCCTATGTACCGTTCCGCCGGCCGCTGCGGCTGGAAAGTACGTACTGGAGGAAGGTTATGTGGACGCAAACGGCCTGCTGCTCTATTACAAGATCATCGGACAGGGCGAGCCGTTAGTGATCCTGCATGGCGGCCCCGGTGCGTCGCACGACTATTTCCTGCCTTATCTGCTTCCGCTGGCGCGCACCAACAAGTTGATCTTTCTGGATGAGCGCGGCTCGGGACATTCGCAGAAGCTCGAAGATCCCGCCGGTTACACGGTAGAGAACATGGTGGAGGATGTTGAGGCGGTGCGAACGGCGCTCGGGCTGGGCAAGATAAACCTCCTGGGCCACTCCTATGGCGGCGTGCTGGCGCAAGCATACGCTCTGAAGTACCAGAGGAATCTCGATCACCTTCTGCTGTGCAGCACGTTTCACAGCACGTCCAAGATGAATGCGGTTTTCCAGAAGCAACTTGCCGCCATGCCCGCCGCAACGCGCGACAAGATCCTGGAGTTTGAAAAAGCCGGTCTGTTCGGCAAGGGCAAGGACTTTGAGAAGAACCGCTATCCCACCGATTACATGACCGCCGCCTGGGGTGAAGGCTACTTCCCCTATCTGTACGGGAAACATCCCGATCCGAACTTTGATCCGGTGGCCATGGGCAACACTGCCTGGGACCTGTATCGCGAGATGTGGGGATCGCACGGCGAGTTCATTATCGACGGCAACCTGAAATCGGTGGAATATGCGGAAAAGCTGAAGACTTTGCGGGTGCCGACGCTCATCGTCGTCGGCGATCACGACGAGTGCGATCCGTCGCTCTCGCGCGAGATGAACGGGCTGATTCCAGGGTCGAAGCTGGCGCTGATGCCTCAAAGTGGCCATATGACCTTTGTAGATCAGCCGGGGCTGTTTCTGCGGGCGGTGGATGACTTCCTGCATAAGACCGGCCGTGGGAAGTAGCGGCGGCCTACAGATCTGATAAGAAATCGCCGATATATTCCCCTGGGTAATATTCGCACCGGACTAAATGGTTCTCGAACTTAACAGGAAGCCCTCGGGGCCGCAAGACAAAGCTCCACGAAATCCGGTCTCGCGGCCACTGTGGCCCAGTCCCGTCTCGCCTCATCTGTTGGAGAGAAGGCGGGAGGCTCGGTACCCAACCAGCGATCCGGCCACGGTAGACGTCCCTTATGAGAAGATCGCGGGCCTGGCTGCCGTGGTGGTGGACGTTTCCCGGTCCGGACTGCGCCTGCAATTGCAGCAATCCATCGGCCGCGGCATGCAAGTAAAGATCACCCTATCGCCACAAGTGGTCATCCTCGGAGAGGTGCGGTATTGCCGCCGCGCCGCAACAGGATTCTATGCCGGCATCCTGGTTCAGGAGTCGCCGTTTCCCGAGCCGGATGCCGCTCAACACATCAAGGAAGACGAACTCGGCCTTTATCTGGTGGGCAAAGGGTTAACCGTGGCCGAGATCATCCAACTGAAAGCACATCTGGTGAATTGCAAGTCCTGCCAGACACGCCTTCAGGAAGCCGACGCCATTCTGAATCCCGTGCGAAAGCGCCGCGGCTAGATTCCGCCCGCTTGCCCGCCTCCGGTATACTGATTAGATTCAGTTACGGAGGGACCATGGGCTTAATTCGCCGCTTGGCCGGCTTGGGTTTGAAGATTACGGGGGCGCTTCAGTTTCTCGCGCCGCTGCTCACTCGCCTGGTGATCGGAGTCGGGTTCTATTACACCGGGAAAGGCAAGCTCGGCGACCTCGGCAAGGTCACCGGATTCTTCACCGATCTAGGTATTCCGTTTCCGCACGTGAACGCCGTCTTTGTGTCCACGCTCGAGTTCGTGGGTGGGATTTGCCTGGTTCTTGGCCTCGGTACGCGGGTCTTCGCCAGTTTGCTGTCCTGCTCTATGATCGTCGCGCTGCTCACCGCCGACAAAGACGGTTTCATTAAGAATTTTCCATCCGACTTGATCGGCAGTACCGAGGTGGCTTCTTTCTCTTTCTTGCTATTCTTAGTATGGTTGGTCTTGTACGGACCCGGCCCGCTGAGTATCGACCGCCTGTTGAGTAAGTGGATGGGCCTGGAGAAGAAGACCGAGGAGTCGACTTAAGCATGGCAACCAATCGGTGGGGTTATCCGGATCTAGGCTTCGGCATCGGGCTGCGCACGGTGCATTACGAGCACATCCTGAAGAACAATCCCGCCATCGACTGGTTCGAAATCCTGTCTGAAAACTACATGGACACCGGCGGCCGCCCGCTGCATGTATTGGATCAGGTGGCCGAGCGATATCCGGTAGTGCTGCACGGCGTCTCGCTGTCGGTGGGCAGCAAGGACTCCATCAATTTCGACTACCTTAAGAAGCTCAAGGAACTGGCCAAGCGAATCAACGCACGTTGGGTATCCGATCATCTTTGCTGGTGCGGTGTCAGCGGGATGAACACGCACGACCTCCTGCCCATGCCGTACACTAACGAGGCGCTGCGGCACACCATCGAGCGGGTGAAGATCATTCAGGACTTTATGGAGCGGCCCATCGCGCTCGAAAATGCGTCGACGTACCTGGAGTTCAGCGTCTCCACCTGGCCCGAGAGCGAGTTTCTGGCGGCGCTGGCCGAAGAAGCGAATTGCGGCATTCTGCTGGACGTGAATAACGTTTACGTCAGCTCCTTCAATCACGGCTTCGATCCGAAGAAATACATCGACCGCATTCCGAAGGATCGCGTGGTGCAGATGCACCTGGCCGGGCACACCAACAAGGGCACGCATATCCTGGATACGCACAGCGATTACGTGATTAACTCGGTCTGGGAGCTGTATCGCTACGCACACCGGCATCTGGGTGGAACATCGACGCTGCTCGAATGGGACGCCAACATTCCCTCTTTCGACATCGTGCATGGCGAGGCGCTGAAGGCGCGCGAACTCCGCGAGCAGGAAGATTCAAAGAAGGCAGCGAGGGAACAGAACGAGGTTCCCGCGTATGGCGACTGAAATCGCACTCGAAAAAATCCAGCGCTGGATGCAGGCCTGCATCCAGGATCAGGGTACGTGCGAGGAAGCCATCCAGTCGGACCGCGCGCAGGCCGCGATTCCAGCGGACAAGGCCCGTACCGTGGTGCTTCCATCGAAGACGCTCTCGGCGCTCGACCGGCTGGACATTTACCGCGGAATGTATCTGCTGCGCATGGAAGAGGCGCTGGCCACCGACTTCCCGGCGCTGAAACATTTTCTCGGCGAGGACGGCTTCATGTCGCTGGTGGCGCGCTATACCGATGTTCACCCCTCGCGCAGTTACACTTTCAACCGGTTCGGCGATCATCTGGTGGATTTCGTCGCTACGCAGGACGAGCTTCCCAAGAAGGATTTCTGCCACGATTTGGCGCGCCTGGAATTCGCGCTCTGCAATGTTTTCGACGCGCCCGAAACTCCGCCGCTGACCGAGCAGCAATTGCGCGCCGTTCCTCAGGAAGCATGGGAGACCGCCCGTCTGAAGCCGGTGGCCGCTTTCGAGATACTGTCGTTCGACTACCCGGTGAGCCTGTACCTGGGCGCAGTGGACGGCGAGAATCCGTTTCCGCGGCTGGCCCGCAAGAAGACCTGGGTGGTCTGCTATCGCAAGGATTTTCACGTGTACCGTCTGAATCTGGAAGGCCCCGCCTACGAACTGCTGTCATCGCTGGCCAAGGGCGAGACGGTGGGCGAGTCGATCGTCTCCGTGATGACCCGCAAACGCCGCCCGGCGGTGAAAGAAGCCCAGCTATTTGAATGGTTTCGCGACTGGATGGCGGAGCGCCTGTTCCAATCGGTAGAACTAGCCGAATCCCGCTAGGGCGTGGCGGCTTTCCTCCTTCGATTCCGCCTTTCCTTTTGAAGCCTGTTTTTCGAAGGAGAAAGCGACAATGAAGAATTCGTTGCTGTTTGCGTTCGTGACTGCGGTTGCACTGTTCGCTGTTCCTGCGCGCGGCCGCGCTGACGTGTTCAAGTCCGTCAAGGAATGTGCTATCGGCAAGCGGGTGGAAACCAAAGACCACGGCCCAGGGAAAATCACGCGCATTGAGACCAACGGCGTCATGTGCTTCGTCACGCACGACGACGATCACAAGGAAACGGCGTATATTTTCTGGATGCTTCGGGACGCCGGCGCGAGCGCCGAGACCGACGACAAACTGGTGCCCGGTGTCTACGAGTGCTTCGCCGGCGGCCGCTACACCTTTATGGACATGCGCATCACCGGCCCAAACACCTACGAATCCGCGGGCGTGAAAGGGAAGTTCCACGTAGAGCCGTCGCGGAAGATCGTGTTCGAAACCGGGTCATTGGCGCAATACCATTCGAAGCTCCTGGCGGGGCCGAGCATCGGATTGAACACCAACGGCGATTCGTTCTACGCGACTACGTGCGAGCTGAACAAGACCAAGCGCTGAGACGGTCAAGGTCCTTGCCAAAACAGACTATCCGTTCTGTCGGCGTTCGAATTCCTCGATGGCTTTGGCATCGGCCTGCCAATCATCGGCCGTGTAGATAACGTAGGGAATGCCATGCGTTTTCAATAGTTCCACGAACTCAAGCCGCCCCAAGTTGAGCTCGCGCGCGGCTTTGCCGGCCGCGATTTTGCGATCGGCGAAAAGCGCTAGGATGGCTTCCTCGCGCAGGATGTTCCTTGAACTCAACGTTCCATCCGCGTGAGGCGGTTGTCAATGTCGACGACCTTACTGAGCAGCAGATCAAATCGCGTGTCGAGCTTGCTGTCAACGTGGGCAATGCGTCCCTCGATGGAACTCATTCGCTGATGTAGGTCGGTCAGCCTTCCGTTATTGAGCAGAATCCCGATGAGCACGGTAATGCTCGTGGGCACGTTGGCAAGCGACAGCACGGGAATCTGAGTGTGATCCATGCGCCAGGTCCAGTATATCGCGATGCTACCATCGAAATACGGGCGCGTAGCTCAGGTGGATAGAGCATCAGCCTTCTAAGCTGAGGGTCGCTGGTTCGAGTCCAGCCGCGCCTACCAGGGCCTAATCCGATTGCAATCCATGAGAGTACCGATCCTAGAGATCGCGGTGCGTGTATTTGCCATTTTGGCGATCTCCCACTGTGCCTTGCACGCCGGGACCACCGGCAGCATTTTCGGTACCGTAACCGATCCCAGCGGATCGGTGCTTCCTGGCGCCAAGCTCACGCTCACCAACACCGCACAGGGCATCCAAAACAAAACCACCAGCGACGCCAAGGGCGCGTACACGTTTCCGACCCTTCCCGTCGGACAGTATCGGCTTCAAGTGGAGGCCCGCGGTTTCAGGCCGCAGGACCGGACTGGTTTACGCGTCGATCTGGACAGCGCGCTGCAAGTGGATCTCAGGCTGGATCTGGCGGAGAAAATCGAACTGGTAATCGTTACGGAGAAGCCATTGCAAGTGGAAACCTCCAGCACGCAATTGGGCGAAGTGGTTGCCGCGAAATCGATGACCGCCGTCGCGCTCAACGGGCGCAGCTTCACCGATCTGCTCGCGCTTCAGCCAGGTATTGTTCCCTCCACCACGCAGCAGCCCGATTCCATCGTGATGGCCGGAGTCACTGTCGCCATCGCTCCTTCGGGCGCGCTCAATCCTGGCAACCAATCCATCAGCGGCCAGCGCGAGGATGCCAATGGCTTCATGGTGAACGGCGGCGATGTGAAGGAGTTGATGAACGGCGGCACTTCCATCGTGCCGGATCTCGATTCCATCGCCGAGTTCCGGATCTTGACCAATAATTTCGACGCCGAGTACGGCAACTACAGCGGCGGCATCGTCAACGTAGTGACCAAAACCGGCAGCAACGCCGTGCACGGCAGCGCGTTCGAGTTTTTGCGGAACACCGCGCTCGACGCGCGCAATTTCTTTTCGCCGGAGCGCAGCTTCTACCGGCAGAACCAATTTGGCGGCACGGTGGGCGGGCCGATCAAACGGAACCAGGTATTCTTCTTCGGCGATTACCAGGGGACGCGGCAGAGCCAAGGTCTGGATACTGGCCTGATTCCCGTGCCATCCGCCGCCGATCGCGCGGGTAATTTCGCCGACCGCGCCGATTCGCTGAGCGGAACGGTCGCGGGCCCTTTTCTCGCCAATCTCCTTTCGCAGAAGCTGGGATACGCGGTGTCGGCAAACGAGCCCTACTATGTGCGCGGGTGCGCTACATCCAGCCAGTGCGTGTTTCCGAACGCGATCATCCCGTTGCGCGCGTGGTCCGAGCCGGCCAAACATCTCTTGCAGTACATCCCAGCGCCGAGCATCGGCGACTCCACTTTTTCGACCGGTGCGGAGGGGAGAATTTTGCGAGACGGCAAAGGAAGCTTCCGGGTGGACAGCAATTCGCTGCGATGGGGCGCTCTTTCGGCTTACTACTACATCGACGACTACAATTTGAACAATCCGTATCCCACCGGCCAGGGCGGTGCGAACGTCCCCGGCTTCGCGGCACTCGATTTGGGGCGTTCGCAACTAGTCAGTCTCTCCCACACCAAGACCTTCAGCGCGTCTACCGTGAATGAGCTGCAGGTCAATTACATGCGGAATTCGAACAACGTCGGCCTGCCTTCCGGGGGCGTGGGCCCCAGCCTGGCCTCGCAGGGTTTCGTTACCGGGTCGGGAACTTCGGGAATCGCCGTTCTCGCGCCGCAAATCGAAGGCATCGAGAACATTCGCTTCAATTCGTTTGTCATCGGCACGCCCATCACCAACCTCACGCAAGCGAACAACACCTATTCCTTGACCGACACGTTTTCCAAGTTCGTGAACGGGCACGCCATCAAGGCGGGAGTTCATGCCAGCCTCGATCAGGTGAACGTCAATCCCAATGCGACGTTCAACGGATCGTTCCTGTTCGCGGGTTCGGAAACCGGTTCCGACTTCGCCGATTTTCTCCTGGGCGTCGCCAGCAACTACAATCAGGCCGACTCCCAGGCTTATTACGGACGGCACAAATACGTAGCGGCGTTTGTCCAGGATAGCTGGCGCTTGCGACCCAATTTGACGCTCAACTACGGCGTACGTTGGGAGCTGATGCAATACTGGTCGGAGAAATACAATCAGGTCCCGACGTTTCTTCCGGGAGCGCAGTCGCGAGTGTACCCGGCCGCGCCGGCGAGTCTTGTTTATCCAACCGACCCGGGTGTGCCCGATACTCTCGTGCCCCAGCGGAATCGCTTCGCACCGAGAATCGGCATCGCGTATTCTCCGAGCGCATCCGGCCCGTGGGCGAAGATCCTGGGCGCGCCCGGCAACACCAGCATCCGCGCCGGTTATGGCCTTTTCTATTCCGTGATTCAGGGAAACACCATCGGCATCGATGAGCCACAGCCGCCCTATGGCTTGAGTTACACCAGTCCCGCACCGCCGCTGCTGGCGACTCCTTTTATAACGGCAGCGAACGGCAGCGCCCACGTGAATCCGTTCCCGCTGACCTTTCCGCCGCTGAATGCGTCGGCGGCGCGCCCCAACTCGGGCATTGACTACTCGCCCTTTCTCCCGCAAGCCGGAATGACCGCGCCTCCCCCGTGGAACACGTACCCGTACAACGAGAATTACTTCCTGTCCATCGAACGCCAACTCGGCGCGAGTACGCTGCTGAGTTTGAGCTACGTGGGATCGCAGGCGCATCATCTGCTTGTGGTGTATTCCGCGAATCCCGGCAATCCGGCGCTGTGCCTGGCGCTGAGCCAGCCGAGCGCGGTGGCTCATGGAACGCCGACGTGCGGACCATTCGGCGAAGATACAACCTACACACTCGCGAATGGCCGGCAGATTTCCGGCACACGCGGTCCACTTGGTCCGGCATTCGCCAACGACGACTACGATGCCAGCATCGGGAATTCGAACTACAATTCCTTCCAAGCCAGCCTGCGGCATTCAAGCAAGAACCTGGAGCTGATGATCGCCTACACTTTCAGCAAGTCGATGGATCAAGCCTCGAGCCTGGGCGACCCAATCAACCCGTTCAATTTTCGTGCCACCCGCGCGCTTTCCGCCTGGGATCTGACTCACAACCTGGTCGCGACCTACGATTACCAGCTTCTGCTCGATCGACTCTCCCGCCGCGCGAAGATGTTGACTCAAGGTTGGTCCCTCTCGGGAATCACGCGGCTGAGTTCGGGTTTCCCAGTGACCATCTCCACCGATGGCGACCGGTCGCTCATGGGCAGCCTCCCGAATGGCGTGAACAATAAGAGTCTGGACTTACCCGATTTCACCGCCGGCCCGCTCAATCTCAATCGCGATCCCCGGAACGGCCTGCCGTACTTCAACCAATCGCAATTTACGCCGAACGCTTTGGGTACTCCGGGCACCGCCTCGCGACGCTCGTTCCACGGGCCGGGCATGGTGAACATCGACATCGCTCTTCGCCGCTCCTTCCTGCTGGGCGAGTCAAAGAGTCTGGAGTTTCGCCTGGAAACCTTCAACACCTTCAATCACACCCAGTTCTTCGGCCCAGCGTCCGTAAATGGCGACCTCTCCAGCAACTCCTTCGGCCAAGTGGTGAAAGCCGGTCCGCCGCGCCTGGTTCAGGTAGCGCTTAAGTTCGCGTTCTGAGGCTCGCCCGGAATTCCTACCCCGATTCTGCGCCGTTCCTTCGAGCGACTCCATATCAGGAGCCTTTCAACAAACGATGGATTTGATCCACCGCGTAGTCCACTTTCATGTCGAACGCGCGCTTACCCAATTCCGGCGTGGAAGGCCGGGCGTCGCCGCGAATGCCGTTGTTGATCCGCTTCTGGTTCGGATCGCGGGGCTCGCCCGGTTTGCGAACAGGATCTCCGACGGCGGTTGCAATCAATTCCTTGCGCACCCAACCCTTGTCGCCGCCGAGGTACAGCATCTCCGAAGTATCCGGGATGCCCGCATGCGAGCTGACCGGATATTTGTTCGCCTCGAGCCACTTGTCGAAATCGCCCTGGGCTTTGGCATACACCTCATCGCAGAAGTACACGTGAATGCCCTGCGATGCGTATTTCTCGTCCAGCTTCTTCGCCACCTCGCCCAGCTCCTTCTGCCCGCCGCCGTGATCGCCCATCAGCACCACGTTCTTAAATCCGTTCTTGATCAGTTGTTCGGCCACTTGTTCGTTCAGCGCGGCGAATAGGGGCGCGGTCAGCCCGATGGTGCCCGGCAAATCCAGATTGGCGTTGTTCGGCGAGAACGGCATCACCGGTGCGGCGATGGCATTCCCCAGCTTTTCGGCGATCGCCAAAACCGTGGCGTGGGCCATCAGCGTGTGGCCGCCATTGACGCACTGCGGCCCGCGCGTTTCCGTGCCGCCGTTATAAACCAGCGCCGTAGTCTTGCCATCCTGGATCGCCTTCTTGAGCTCGGGCCAGGTCATCATTTCGAGATCCAATTGCGGCTTGCCCACTGGCGGTTTCGGCTGTCCATATCCAGCCGCTGCGGCGATCAGAACCACGCCAATAATCGATGTACCCAAACGCATAAAATCGCTCCTTCCGGGGTCGTCTTTGGTACACAATAGCATGGCATCGGAATTCTCCCGAGTCAAAGTCAGAAAGATGAGCGTCAAGCGGAGACCGATTGGCTCAAGCATAGGTATACAATGACTCCAGAGGGCAACTATGCCGACGGCCCATGATTCGCTTCTGGAACGCATAACGATCGACCCAGAGGTGCGGTTTGGGAAGCCGTGTATTCGCGGCCACCGGATCACGGTGCAAGAGATTCTGGAGTGGCTCTCGAGCGGGGCTTCACAGGAGCAGATTTTGGCCGATTATCCTCAGCTCGAACCGGACGATTTCTTCGCCGTATACGCCTATGCTGCCGAATTGGCGTCGGGGCGCAAAGTCTCTGGAGGATGAAGCTCCTCTTCGACGAAAGCCTGTCGCCACGGCTGGTTTCGGCATTGCAGGATTTATTTCCCGATTCCGAAAGCGCGCTTCGAAACGGGCTGGCGCGTGCCGGGGATCGAAGGATCTTGGAATATGCAGTCGCTCACGAATTCATACTGATCTCGACCGACAGCGATTTTTGAATCTCTGGCAGGGCGACTCCCTGGCGCAAAGGTTGTCATTCTCCGGTCCTGCAACTATCCAACTGATGTTGCCGCCGAAGTCCTCCGCCGCAACGCAATTCGTATCTCTGAATTATCCAGTTCGGCAGATCATTTGATCGTTCTCGACCCGTAACTTCTGCCACGTTCGAGAATCGCGATCAGCAGATGTCCGCTGGCCTCTATTCCGTTCACCCTATTAGAGATACCCTTGACTTCGCCATTCGCCGGGACTATAATTTTTGCGGGCGTGTTGTAGCGACGGATGGAGTGTATTTCTCCGTCGATCGAGCTGTGCCTCGCTGACCAGGTCAGTTCTGTGGGGGGAAGATTGCGACGATTCGTATTCTGCTGCGGGATCGCGGCACTTTTCGCGGCCACGTGCTCCGCGCAAACTTCTCTGGTCAAACAATACTGCGCTGGCTGCCACAACGATCAGGTGAAGGCCGGCAGCATGTCGCTCGCCAAGTTCGACCCGTCGCATCCCGATCAGAGCGCCGAACTTGCCGAAAATGTAATTCGCAAGCTCCGCGCTGGCTTGATGCCTCCTCCCGGTCTGCCTCGTCCTGACCGCACCGCCGTCACATCGTTTGTTACCTCGCTCGAAGCGGGAATCGACCAGGCCGCCGCCGCGCATCCCAATCCAGGCCGGCCCGCGCTACACCGGCTGAATCGAACCGAATACGCCAACTCCATCCGCGACCTGCTCGCCATCGACATCGACGTCGCTTCGTTATTGCCGGCCGACGACATGAGCCACGGCTTCGACAACATGGCCGACGTCCTCACCGTCTCGCCAACCCTGCTCGAAGGATACCTGCGGGCCGCGGGGCGCATTTCGCGCGAAGCTATCGGCGATCGCGATGCGCCGCCTCTGACCAAGACCTATGCGATTTCGCGCGTCTTCAATCAAACACGGCATGTGGAGGGAACGCCCTTTGGTACTCGCGGCGGTATCTCCGTGGTCCACGATTTTCCGGCCGACGGCGAGTACACGTTCAAGCTCGGCTTCTACTATTCACCGACTGGTCCGCTGTTCGGCTTGAATCAAGGCAAGGGCCAGCAAATCGAAGTGGCGGTAAACGGCGACCAGGTGGCGCTGCTAGATATCAATCCTGCAATGCGCTTGGCCAACGACGGCATCAAGACGCCGCCGATCAAAATCAAAGCTGGTCCCCAGCGGATTTCGGCTTCGTTTATTCAAAAGTTCGACGGCCCCATTGAGGACGAATATCGCATGGTGGAGCAAAGCTTGGTGGACGTGAGTGCCGGCACGGTCCCCGGCATGACCACCCTGCCGCATCTGCACGAGTTGAGCGTCACTGGACCCACCAGTGTTTCGGGAATTTCTGACACGCCCAGCCGCCGTAAGATCTTCACCTGCCGCCCGTCGCCCGGCGCGGACGAAGTTCCCTGCGCCAAGAAAATCCTCGCCGGCTTAGCGCGACAGGCTTACCGGCGGCCCGTCACCGATTCGGACCTGGAAGGCTTACTGAGTTTCTACCAGTCCGGCCGGAACCATGGGAACTTCGAAAGTGGAATCCAGACCGCCCTTCAAGCCATCATCGCCAGCCCCGAGTTTGTATTCCGCTTCGAGCGCGTTCCAGCGAACACTGCCCCCGGCAGGAACTTCCGCATCAGCGATCTGGAGCTTGCATCGCGCCTGTCCTATTTTCTATGGAGCACCGCGCCCGATGACCAACTGGTCAGCCTGGCCAATCAAGGCAAGCTCAAGGATCAGGCGATCCTCGAAAAGCAGGTGCACCGCATGTTGGCCGATCCCCGCTCGCAAGCCCTGGCTACAAATTTCGCCGGCGAGTGGCTGCACTTGCAGAATCTGCGCGACGTGAGCCCGGACCTGTTCCTCTTTCCCGATTTCGATCGCACACTTTCGCAGTCCATGTGGCATGAAACTGAGTTGCTGTTCGACAGCATCATGCGCGAGGATCGCAACGTGCTCGACCTGTTGACTGCGAATTACACGTTCGTGAATGAGCGGCTGGCCAAGCATTATGGCATCCCGAATATCATGGGCAACCGGTTTCGCCGCGTCACGCTGACCGATCCGAATCGTTTCGGATTGTTGGGGCAAGGCAGCATCCTGATGCTCACTTCGACGGCCACGCGAACATCGCCCGTGCAGCGCGGCAAGTGGGTGCTGGAAGTGCTGTTCGGCACGCCGCCCCCGCCGCCTCCGCCCAACACCCCGGCTTTGAAAGAAGCAGCGGAAATCAGCAAGCCAATGTCGGTGCGCGAGCGCATGGAAGAGCATCGTAAGAATCCGGCATGCGCGTCCTGCCACAAATTAATGGACCCCATCGGCTTCTCGCTCGAAAACTTCGACGCCGTCGGCGCGTGGCGCGTGAACGACAGCGGATTCCCGGTGGATGCAGCGGGGAAGATGTTCGACGGCGCGAAGCTCGACGGCCCCGTCAGCTTGCGCCAGGCGATTCTGAATCACGCCGATTCGTTCTACGGAACTTTCGCCGAGAACCTGCTGGCCTACGGGTTAGGCCGCGTCATCGACTACAACGACATGCCATTCGTTCGCGGCGTGGAGCGCGAAGCGGCGCGCAATAACAATCGTTTTTCAGCATTTATCCTGGGTGTGGTGAAGAGTCCGCCGTTCCAGATGAGAAGAGCCGAAGAGGTAGAGTCCATTCCGACAGACGCTGTGGAGAACCATAACTGAGGAGATCCTGAGCAATGTTCATCACCAGAAAATATATTTCCCGCCGCACCGTTCTTCGCGGCATGGGCGCATCGTTGGCGCTGCCGTTGCTCGATTCCATGGTGCCTGCTCAGACGCCCTTGGCCAAAACAGCGGCGACCCCGAAATCACGTCTGGCCTGCATCGAGATGGTACACGGAGCCGCAGGCAGCACTGGAGAGGGCAGCAACAAGCACTACTGGTCGCCTTCCAAAGTCGGGCGCGATTTCGAATTCACGCAAACGCTCGAGCCGCTGGAGAAATATCGCGACTACCTTACCATCGTCAGCGATACCGATCTGCGTCCGGCTACAGCCTGGTCTGCCGCCGAGGAAGGCGCGGACCATTTCCGGTCGAGCGCCGTCTACCTCACCGCCGCGCACCCCAAGATGACCGAAGGCTCTGACTACTACGTCGGCACCTCCATCGATCAACTGTACGCGCAGCAGTTCGGCCAGGACACGCCACTCCCTTCGCTCCAGCTTTGTATTGAATACGTCGACGCGTCGGGCGCTTGCGATTATCACTACGCATGCGTTTACGCCGACACCATCAGTTGGGCATCGCCCACGCAGCCGTTGCCCATGATCATCGATCCGCGCATGGCCTTCGAAAACTTGTTCGGCGACGGCCGCACACCGGAAGAGCGCCTCGCACGCCAGAAGGTGAATCGCAGCATCTTGGATTGGATCTCGCAGGACGTCGCCAAGCTGCAGAAGAATCTCGGTGCCGGCGATCGCCGCCGCCTCGGCCAGTATCTCGACGACGTGCGCGAAATCGAGCGCCGCATCGAACGCATCGAGAAATACAACGCCAGTGGTGAAGCGCGCGCCTTGCCCTCCGCTCCGCTGGGCGTGCCGGATTCCTATGAGGAGCACGTCCGCCTGATGTTCGACATGCAGGTGCTGGCGTTCATGACCGAAACCACCCGCGTCTCCGCATTCAAGATGAGCCGCGATGTCAGCACCAGGGTTTTTCCGGAAAGCGGCGTGAAAACCCCGTTCCATCCGTGTTCGCACCATCAGGAGAATCCAACCAAGATCGCCGAATTCGCCAAGCTGAACCGCTATCACGTCGGCCTGCTTCCCTACTTCCTGGAGAAGTTGAAGAACACACCGGATGGCGACGGCAGTCTCCTGGATCATTCCATGATCATGTACGGCAGCCCCATGGGCGACGGCAATGTACACAATCACAAGCGCGTGCCGGTGTTCCTGGCGGGCAAAGCAAACGGCAAACTGCAGGGCAATCTCCACGTGCGCTGCGACGATTCTACGCCGATGGCGAATATTTTGTTGACTATGCTGCATAAGCTCGGCGTAAATGTGGAAACCTTCGGCGACAGTACGGGTGTGATCGCGATCTAACCAATCCGCGACGGTATTAACCGAGCCGCGACCGTGAGGAAGCGGTTATTGGGGGTAGGCAATATGTGGATGAAAAGCGCAATCAGCGGATTCTGTTTGGCGGTTCTTCTTTCCGCCGCAACAAGCGATACCCGGCTGGCCGACGCAGCCATGCAAGGCGACAAAGACGCCGTCCGTTCCCTGCTGAAACAAAAGATCGACATCAACGCGGCTCACGGAGACGGCGCAACAGCCCTGCATTGGGCGGCCTACAACGACGACCTGGACATGCTGAAGATGCTGCTGGCCGCGGGCGCGAACGTGAAAGCAGCAACGCGCGACGGCGCAATCACCCCGCTGTTCATGGCCTGCACCAACGGAGACGCGGCCATGATCGAAGCGCTCCTGAAGGCCGGCGCAGATCCGAAATCGGTGAAGGCGAATGGCACGACAGCCCTGATGATCGCCGCCGCTGCCGGCAACGCTGCCGCGGTGAAAGTACTGTTGGACGCCGGCGCGGACGTCAATGCGAAGGAAGCAGCCCATGGACAAACTGCGTTGATGTTCGCCGCCGCCCTGAATCGCGACGCCGTGGTGAAACTGCTTCGCGCGCGCGGCGCTGATGCCAACATCGCCACCCCGGTGCGCAAGATGGAACGCGTCCGGTTCGATCAGGACGGAAACATCGTGGAAGATCGGGCTGGCGGACGTGGCGCGGCCGCTGGCGCAGCGGCGAACGGCGAAGAAGCCACCCCACAAGCGGAGCTCGACGCACTGGCCCACTCCCTCGGATTCAAGTCGGCCGAATATAAACTCGCCAAGCCACGCCCCCGTGCAGGCGATGTCGCCGCTCGCGGCCCCCGCAAAGTCGGCGCGGATTTCATGGGCGGCATGACCGCGCTGCTCTACGCCGCTCGGGAAGGTCACTTCAACGCCGCTCGCGCTCTGGTGGAATCGGGTGCCAACGTCAACCAGGTGAATGGCGACAAATTCAGCCCGCTGGTACTGGCCATCATTAACGGCCACCTGGACCTGGCGAAGTACCTGCTCGATCATGGCGCAGATCCGAACCTGACCAGCGATTCCGGCATGGCGGCGCTCTACGCCACCATCGACGTACAGTGGGCGCCCAAGTCCTGGTTTCCGCAACCCAGCACTGAACAAGAGAAGGTCACCTACCTCGACCTGATGAAGGCGCTGCTTGACAAGGGCGCAAACGTGAACGCCGCAGTCGGCGAAAAACCCTGGTTCCGGTCCTTCACTAACGATTACACCTGGGTGGATCCGGCCGGCGCTACTCCGCTCTGGCGCGCCGCGCAATCCAGCGACATCGTCGCCATGCGTCTCCTGGTGGCCCACGGCGCAGATCCGAAGATCGCCACCAAATCGGCCGACACGCCGCTGCTGGCCGCCGCCGGAATCGGCTGGGCCGCGAACTGGAGCGTCAACGCGCCGTATCCCGCCATCGAGGCCGTGAAGTATTGCGTCGAACTCGGCAACGACGTGAATGCCGCCGACAATCGAGGCTACACAGCGCTGCACGGTGCGGCTTACCTCGGCAACAACGACATGGTGAACTACCTGGTGTCCAAGGGGGCGAAAGTCACCGTGAAGAGCAAAGGCGGCGATTCCGTTGCCGACATGGCGAACGGGCCCACGCGCTTCGGCCAGCCGCACCTCGAAACAGTCGCGCTACTCGAAAAACTCGGCTCGCCCAACTCGCACAACTGCCGTTCCGACCAGTGCGTCATCGCCGCCGGAGCGAGCATCTATCAAAGGCCGCTGTCGCCGGGTGAAGAGATCGTCAAGGAGAACCTCGACAAATTCGCAGTGTCGCTGGGATTCAAGTCCGTCGAATACCTGGCCGACGTTCCACCCATGCGAGGCGTAGCCCGAGGCGCTCAGGCGCAGGCTGAGCCGGTCGCCCCGCCACCAGCCGAGAAAGCCCCCGCCGCCACCAAGCCACCCGGCGGTGGTGCGCAATAACACATTCCGTGTATCATATTCAAATGCGTTTACTCGTAGCCTGTTTGTTCCTCTCGCTGTCCCTTTTCGCTCAGGAAAAAGCTCCTGAAAAGCAAGCCAAGCGTCCTCGGCCGAACCCGACCAACCTGAAGGTGTTGAAGGTCACCACGGGAGACGAGGTGATCCAGATCATGCGGACCTTTACCGCCGGCCTGGGCGTGCAATGCAACTACTGCCACGTGCAGGGCAACTTCGCCAGCGACGAAAATCCCAAGAAGGAAATCGCGAGGCACATGATCTCCATGTCTCAGGAGATCAATGGCAAGTTCCCCGACGGTAAGATGCACGTCACCTGCTACACCTGCCATCGCGGCGAAACCGAACCCAAGACCGCACCCGAACCGAAGCCCGCGGGCTAACGCCCGTGGTGGCACAGCACTAGATTTGAGAATCTTGGCAGCACGCGACGCTTTTGTGGGGCGGACCCCCTGGTCCGCGGCCGACGCCCTCGTCGGCCTGCTGGGGATTGCGGCCCGCGTCGCCGCGTGCAACGAAACCTACCTCAGCGCCACCTGCACCGGCGGCCCATCGTTCATGGACACCACCAATTCGGACGCGGGCCCGCTCGCCCCAGTCCATAGAAATCGGACCATGCCAGCGGCATCGGAAATGGCAACATTCGAATCCAGAATCCCATTCGTCCGCGTGACTCTCACCACCACGCTCGGATAAGCGAGGTTGTTGACGTCGGTCACCCGCAGCACCAGAGCCCTAGGGCCATTCGAAACCACACGGGCCTGTAGACTCGCCGGCCCATCGGCGACTTGCACTCTGGCGAACGCCGTCTCGTAACTCGAATCCACCGGTCGCGCCGTGATAGTCGCCACTCCGGGAAGTAGCCCCATCATGAAAAAGCTCGCTTGCGTCGCACCTGCTGGGATAATCGCATAGGGTGGAACGCTGACACCCGAATCCGCGTCAAGCTCCACAATCACGGGCGCGGCCGCGGGCGCATCGAGAGCGAGCGAAACCGCGATCATGCTTCCGTTGATCAGTCCCGTCGCCGGAAACACCGACAGATGCAGCGCGCGCCGGAGAGACGTCTCGGCGGATGCGCGTCCCGACGCCGCCTGTTGATAGAAATCCGCGAATAAGCTGCGATACTTCTCCACTTGCGCAAGTTGGCTCGCGGACGGCATGGTACCCGCCGGCGCCACCAACAGGAACGCGAAACGAAACCGCCGCTGCGCCACCGTCGAATCCGGCGTACGGCGCCCCACCGCGTCAATCACATCCTGCACCGAAATATCACGACGGTACCCGTCGAACGAGACGCCGATCTGTGGCGACCGCGCGGCGATGACGCCCGGCGCGCCGGCGACCAGAAACGTCGGCGGAACTTCTGCCGGCGCACGGAAACCCATCAGGTATTGATCCAGCGGTGCATACCCTTGCACCGTGGCGACGGTGGTGAATCGTGGCGAGGCACCGGGGCCGTTATCCTGGATGCGATTGCCTTCGAGAAACGAGGCTTCGGAGTTGAACAGAAAACTCCAGTGCGCCAATTGGCGGCCGAGCATCGGCCGCGCCGTTGGATCGCTGGGGTCTGTGACGCTCGCGTACGCCAGGAACAGATGCCCGGCCTCGTGCCCGATGATGGTCATCGGGGTGTCGCGGCTTATGAAACGCGCGGGCACAATCGCATTCGGGTCCACTGGATATTGCGAGAGCGGTCCCAGGTTGAGCACCGACTGCAAACGCTGCGCCGAGCCGAAATCCTGACCGATATCCACAATGTTGTCGCCGTAGCCGCTGCGCTGATTGCGCGTCGTGACTTCGTAGGCCACGGCTCCCGGCGCAGCCGCCAAACCCTCGGCGTTGAAAATCACCAGGTAGTCATAGGCGTCCTCATGGGCCGCATAAAACTGCTGCGCGGCGGCGACGATGTCTACCGAATCCGATCCGGCAAAGCGCTCGCCAACCGAGGCGGTGAATTCCAACGCGGAGCCGGCGGTAAACGAAACCACCGAACTGGTTCCTTGCGAGCGGCCCGGCGCGATCCCGGCCACCGCGTCCGTCAGCTCGACATCGGACCAGGCGATCTCGATCCGTCCATCGGCAAAGAGCCGAAGCTGAAACGTCTCGTGCCGGCCATTTCCGAACTGGCTGTATAAAGGCACGCCCACCCAACTCACAATGAATCGCCGAGGCTCCGAGGTGACGTATACTCCGGCATTTCGGGCGGCCTGCGTGGGGTCGAGATCGGTGAACAACGGAGCAATCCGCGGCAGTCCTCCAGTGAATCGCCCGAAGGAACGATCGGTGGACGCCCCGTCGCCGGCGGTGAAAGTGACGTTGCCGTCCGAATTCACATAAATCTGTTGATACGGAACACCGAAGAATGGAAATGCGAATGGCAGCGACACCGCCATCGTATCGTCATCGCCGAGTTGGACCAGCGTCCCCGCCGCAGCCGCATCCGAATCATAACTGCCATCCGCAACTTCGAAACGATAAGCGCCACTCGCAGTCCTGCTAGGCAGAAAGCGCAGCGTCTTCTGATTAAGGTCGAACGGATTCCGCCGCGCAACCACCCCATTCGAATCGTCAATCAGCGCAATATCGCCAATATCCCGCGCAAGCGCAGCGCCGCCAGGCCGCGCCGCCAACGGCCGAATCTTCCGGACGGCTTGGCGATGCAGAAACAACTCCTCCTGAGTTCGTTCCGCATGAGTCCCGCAACCAGCCGGCTCCGACCGCCCAAACAGCAGCCAACCGCCCCCGACCACTGCGAATATCGTCAACAACCGCCCCATAAGCCTCGAATGTCCCATTCTAGCCCCACAACCTACAACCCACCACCCGGCACGGGAAGCGGGCGCCCCTAAAGGCGCCCCCTTCCCGTGCCGATGAATGAGTAGGGCCACCTTGTTGAAAACCGATGAACTTAGAGAGCTGAAGGGCCACTTCCTCACCAGCCTGAACCACGAGATTCGCACTCCGCTCAGCGGCATTCTCGGCATGGCCGACCTGCTCCTAGAAACCAACCTGAGCGAAGAGCAGAAGGACTACGTCGGCGCCACCCGATTGTGCGCCGAGAACCTGCTCGAGATTCTGAATGCGACCCTGGAGTTTTCGGCCCTCACCGCCAACCACATCCAGTTGGATGAAAGCGAATCGGCCATCCGCGAAATGATTGAAGGTATAGTCGCGGAATTTTCCTTTAAGGCGGAAGCGAAGGGGCTGAGGCTGCGCTATACGTTGGATGCCAGCCTGCCGGATTCGGTGATTTGCGATGCGCTGCGGTTGCGGCGTCTGCTGTGGCACTTGATCGGAAACGCGATCAAGTTCACAGAGCGGGGGGAAGTGGATGTCTGCGCGTCGGCCAGGGTGCAGGAGCAGGGCCTCGTGATGGTGACCATCGAGGTCCATGACACCGGTATCGGTATCCCTCCGGATCAGTTAACCTCCATCTTCGAATCTTTCCATCAATTGGAGGCGGGATTGGCGCGAAACTATCCGGGGCTCGGCCTGGGTCTCGCGGTGGCGCAGAAGTTGGCGGTTCTGCTTGGCGGCGGAATCACCGTGCAGAGCGAAGTTGGCCGTGGCAGCACATTCGCCATCCGGTTGCCGCTGAGGCTGCCCGGGGAAGCCGTCGCGCGACGGGCCGATAGCCAGGTGCGGGGACGCATCCTCGTGGTGGATGACAATTCCATCGCCCAGACCATCGCCAGCCGCGTGCTGCGCCGCTACGCTTACGAAGTGGAGTGCGCCTCCGATGGACCGGACGCCATCGGCAAAGCCGCGAAGTCGAAATTCGACCTCGTCCTGATGGATTTACAGATGCCCGGAATGGATGGCTTCCAGACGGCGAAGAGCATTCGTGCCTTGGCGTCTTATGAGGGCGTCCCGATTCTCGCCGTTACGGCCAACTGCTCCGCTGACTACCGCGACCTGTGCATGCGCAACGGTATGCAGGGATTCCTCTCTAAACCGGTTCACTCCCGCGAGCTGGTGAAGGCCGTCGAGAAGTATCTGCCTGGCTGACACCGATATAATAAGGTTTGTTCCGTCTCGATAGCGCCAACGTGTATCGCGCGCCGGAGTTGGAAGCGCTTCCCTGGTTGGAGCACGGCTTCGGTACGCGCATGAGCTCCGGTTGGCCCAACGCCGCCGAACTCGCAACCGTCCGGCAAATCCACTCCAATAAGGTTCTCCAAGGGGACCGTGGCGGCTGCCTGGGTGACGGCGATGCCCTGATTTCAAACAAGCCCGGAATCACTCTGGCGGTGCGAACGGCCGACTGCCTCCCCATCCTGATGGCCGATCCTCGCAATCGCGCCATCGCCGCAGTTCACGCTGGTTGGCGCGGTACGGTGCAGGAGATCGTCCTCAAAACAATGGAAGCGATGACGGAAAAATTCGGCACCCGCCAGGAAGACTTGGTAGTAGCCATCGGGCCGGGGATCGGACCGTGCTGCTTTGAGGTTGGGCCGGAGGTGGCGAGTCAGTTTGGCTTGACGGGCCGTGTGAAGGTGGACCTGGCCGAGACGATTCTTCGGCAGTTGAGACGAAATGACGGCACGCTGGGGCATGTTGCCACAGCAAATATGTGCTCCCGCTGCCAGCCAGACCTGTTCGAGTCCTACCGGCGGGATGGAGAGAAGGCCGGACGGATGGTCTCGGCCATCGCAATCCGATAGATGCACCAAGGGCGCGAGAACATCTCGCGCCCCGGTATCGAAGAATCTTTGGTTAGGCCGCGTGGACCAGAAGATCGTCGAGCGACTCGGTACCCTCTTCCTGGTTCCGGTCGGCGATTTCCTGGCACTGGATGCAATAAGCCGCCCAGGGCACAGCATGCAAGCGTTTGATGCTGATGTCCTCTTCGCAGTGCAAACACAC
This sequence comes from Bryobacteraceae bacterium, assembly GCA_035632375.1. Taxonomy (GTDB): domain Bacteria; phylum Acidobacteriota; class Terriglobia; order Bryobacterales; family Bryobacteraceae; genus Palsa-89. Next base: position 38,510 of record DASQGY010000251.1, read on the forward strand.
GCCAAAAGTGCCTTCGTCAATGCGGTGCAGCGCCGCGCGAACGTTACGCAGCAGGTTCGATTCACGGTCGAGATTGCGAATCGCCAGTTCCCGCTCCGCCGCGTTCTGGACTTCGTCCAGGGCGTCCGGGCTCTTCTCGATTGCGATGCCTTCCCGATTCCTCAACACCTGCGCCAACTCAGCCTGTTTGGTTTCCAGGACTTCTTTGAATTTGTTTAACTCGGTCTTCGTCATACATTTAACTCTCTTTCTATCTTGTTTTTTGTGCTCTAGTTTCGTCGTTCAACACGATTAGACGTGTGATCCTCCAGAAAGGTTCAAGCCGTTAGGTAAAATGACTAAACTGTAATGAACTCTATCGCTTAGCGAAGGATGGCCGAGGCCATCACCCGGAGAGGTTCGCAGTCTGGCTCTCAAGATCATACCACAAGCGCCGAGCAATTCAAGTGCCAGGCCGAAAATCTTTTGAGCTATGCGCACCGGGCTGGCCTGGCCGTTCATACGATGCTCGCTCCCTAACATTTGATTCTTATCGACTTGATGGCCCCAAACGTTTAGGGCGAGCGGCGTCATAAAGTTGCGGCGCGCGGCGTCGTGGCGCTTGGTGCTGTATACTGAAGACCTTGCGGCCTGTAATTTATTCCCCGCGGGCGGCAGGAACGGGACTAAGCCATTGAAACGTAAGGGCCTGACGGTGTCGCTCGGAATCATGCAAGGTAGGTGGCCGGTGGTGGTGTTTCCTCTCATCTTTTTCCTGCAAGGCCTTATTTTTCAACAGTATCCGGGGATACAGAACGATGAGCTGCTGTTTGCGAATCCGGGGTCGGCGGTCTACCGGCTAAACATTGCAAACAAAGAAGTTCCGGTGATGATGTTGAGCTATCTGGGGGCTCTGAAGACGTTGCTCTTCGCCTCTTTTTCGAGTCTTTTTCGCCCTTTTTTCGCCACGGTTCGGGTACCAATCCTGGTGGTGGGCGGTCTGACGCTGGTGCTTTTCATCCTACTGGTGGAGGGCGCGCATGGGCGGCGGGCTGCG
>DASQGY010000252.1:0-102458 GCA_035632375.1 Bryobacteraceae bacterium
GCTGATGGGCAACCTGGCGGAGATGGATTGAATGCGGATATCGTCAGTTGGAAGAATTAAACCGTGGGGCAGGATGGTATCCTGCGCCGGCTTGTTAAGCCGGCTGTCCATTCGTCGGACAAGCGCGCGGAGGCGGGTTAACAACCCGCCGCAGGATTCCATCCTGCCCCACAATTCCGGCGTTACGCTGCTTGAGATGCTGATTGTGGTGGCCATCATTTCGCTGATCGTCGGTATTAGTTTTCCCGCGCTTACTTCCGGCATTGACTCGCTGCGGCTGAATTCGGCCACCAATGGCGTGGTCAGCTTCCTGAATCAAGGACTCACGCGAGCGGAGCGGCAGCAGCAAGTGGTCCAGATCATTATTTCGCAACAGGACAACACGCTCTTCATGCGATCCACCGACGCCGGATTTTCGCGCAGGATGGAACTGCCGGCGGGTGTCTCCATCGTGCGCATCCTGCCCGAAATGCTGCAAGATACCGGCGGGGCGCGGACTTTCTTTCTGTACCCGGGCGGCACGCCGCCACGCATTGGGGTCCAGCTTATCAACCGGCGGAACGTGGAACGCATGGTTCGCGTGGACCCCATTACGGGAGTTCCGCGCGTGGAGCAAGTGGAACAGTGAAACAGCGCGGCTTCACTCTAATCGAGGTTCTGGTGGCGACGTTGATCATGGCCATTGCGGTCAGCGGGCTGATGTCGGCGCTGTCCACGTCGCTGCGCAGCGCCGCGCGTTTGACCGATTACGATCGAGCCGCGCTCCTGGCGCGCCAGAAGATGGACGAGCTGCTGCTCTCGACCAAAGTTCCCAAGCTCATTCCGGTGGAAGGCACTTGGGGGCCGGAGCTGACCGGTGGCCAACAGATGGGCTGGCGCGCGCGGCTCTCACCCTTCGAGATGCCTAAGGGCGCCGGTCCGGGCGTGCCTTTCCTGGAAAGGATCGAACTGCAGATCTGGTGGACATCGGGCGACAAGCGGCGCAACTTCACACTCGAAGGATTCCGGCGCGCGGTCCTCACCGAGCAAGATATGGCCGGAGCAGTGACCTCGCCATGACCTCGCGCCATTCAGAACGCGGCGTCACGCTGATGGAACTGTTGATCGCCGTCACGCTGCTCAGTCTGCTTTCCGTGGGCATCGTACTCTCTCTGCGCGTGGCGTTGAGCGCGATGAACAAGGCCGATACGAAACTGATGGCCAACCGCCGCGTGGTAGGGGTGGAGCGCATCCTCGAACAGGAGGTCGCCGGACTGATGCCGGTAGCGGCGGAGTGCAGTGGGTCGGCGGAAGCGCCGGGCCAGAAGGTCAATTTATTCCAAGGCACGGCGCAATCCATGCGGCTGGCGTCCACTTATTCCTTGCAGCAAGCCGCGCGCGGGCTGCCGATGATTCTCGAATATCAGGTGGTCTCCGGAGAAAATGGCGAAGGCGTTCGCTTGGTGGTGAACGAACACATCTACACCGGACCTCGCTCGGCAGGCGCATTCTGCGGAGGTGCCAGCGTCGACCCGCAGAGTGGATTGTTCACTGCTTCGTTCGCACCGGTTCAGGTAGGTCCCGGCTCCTTTGTTCTAGCCGACAAGCTCGAGTATTGCCGCTTGAGCTATCGCGATGTCCCGGCCAATCCAGCCGAATCGCCCAAATGGCTGTTGACCTGGAACAAGCCCATTCTGCCGAGCGCCATCCGTTTTGAAATGGCGCCCTTGATTCCCGATCCTGCTCGCGTGCAGCCGGTCACGCTCACCATCCCGGTCCACGTCACCCGCCGTCCACTGGAGCCTTATGGCAATCAATAACGCGATTGCGAATTCCCGGCAAGGCAGCGCGCTGCTCGCCGTCCTTTGGCTCACCGCCGCGCTCTCCGCTATCGCCTTCACCGTAGCCAACACGGTGCGATCGGAAACGGAACGCACATCGACGGAAATGGACGGCATTCGCACTTACTACCTGGCAACCGGCGCGATCGACCGCACGCTGCTGTATATCCAATGGGGGCCCGGCTTCCGAAATCCCGACGGCACGCCGAAGTATTTCGAAAACGGCATGCCGCTGCTCCGCTACCAGTTCCCCTCAGGCGTGGCCGTTGCCGAGGTGATCCCGGAGACTGCAAAGTTGAACGTCAATTCGTCGCCGCCGGAGGAACTAATGAAGCTGCTGGTGGCCCTGGGCATCGATCCCGGCCGGGGGCAGACCATCGCCCGGGGTATCGTCGACTGGCGGTCCCCGTCCGCGGGGGGCTCCTATACTCAGTTCGATCAACAGTACTTATCGCTTACGCCGTCTTTTCAGGCCCGGCATGCGTCCTTTGAAGAGATTGAGGAATTATTGCTAGTTCAAGGAGTGACCCCGGAATTGTTTTACGGCACCTATACAACCGATCAGGAAGGGCGATTCGTGCCGCACGCCGGGCTGCGCGATTGTCTATCGGTCTATGGATCTACTGGCCAGGTGGACATAAATTCGGCCGAGCCGGCGGTGATGCAAGCTTTGGGAGTGCCTCCAGGTACGGCCGCCTCCATCGTGGATCAGCGGCGTGTGAAGCCGATTCGTGACGAGCGACTGGCGGAATTCGGAGCCGGCGGGCGGCTGGGCGTGGTGCCCAATTCAATCGCCACTCTACGCGCCACGGCGCGATTGAGGCTTCCGGACGGCAAGCTCTCCGATGTGAGCCGGACCGTCTCGGCGATGGTGAAGTTCCTGCCGCCCGAATGGAACCCGCCGTATCACATCATGCGCTGGTACGACAACGCATTCTCTGTACGATGAACCCAATCGACTTCAAGAAATGGCTGGCCATCGGGACCGGCGTTGGCATCGAGATCGGCCGCGACGATCTCAGCATCACGGTAGTGCGTGTCCGTCCATCGGGTGTTCAGGTTCTCGGTGAGATGAACATTCCCCGCTTTCGGGAGCAGCCGGCCACTGAGTGGGGCGCGGACTACACCAATTTCCTGAAGAAGCTGGGCGTCGCACATCTGGCCGCCACGGCGTTGTTGCCGCGCGACGAAATGATGGTGCGGCAAGTGGCGCTACCCGGCGTTACGGACAAGGACCTCGCCGCCGCTATCCGCTTCGAAATCGATTCGCTGAATCCGTATTCGGAAGAGGAAGCGGTTTTCGATTGGGCGCGCATCGGCAAGACCTCGTCGATTCTGGTGGGCTTCACGCGGCGCTCGGTGCTGGAACGCTACACCACGTTGTTTGCCGAGGCGGGTGTGAAGATCGCGTCCTTCACCTTCGCGGCTCCGGCGATTTATACATCCGTCCGCCTGCTTTCCATTCCGCCACCGGAAGGCTTTGTGGTGGTGGAGGAATACGCGGGCGAGATGGAAGTATACGGCGAGAGTCCGGCGCGCCCGATGTTTTCGGCGCGGCTGGATGGATCTCCGGCCAAGGCCGCCACTCTGGCCATCTCCGAGTTGCGGCTTGCACCTGAAACCTCGCCATCCACGCTGCTCCAAATACTTCCTAAACCTCTCGCCGCGCCCGCGGGCTACGATGTTTCCCGATCGGCTCTCTCCTATGCCACGGCATTGGCGGGCGCATGCCCGTTCCGGCCGCTGGCGGTGAATCTGCTGCCGCCGGAGCAGCGGCAGTCCAGCTCGCGGATGCGTTATGTGCCCACCATCGCGCTGGCCACGGTTCTGCTTCTTCTCGCCGGGGCGGTAATTGCTTACCCCAAGATCTCCGACCGGAAGTATCGCGGTCTGCTGCAGGCTGAGATCCGGAAGCTGGAACCAAAAGCGAAGAAGGCCGCCGACCTGGATCGACAGCTCAGCCTTACCGTAAATCACGCGCAAGTTCTGGACAATTTCCGCCGCCATTCCCGGGACGACATGGATGCTTTGAATGAGTTGACCAAGATACTGGTTCCTCCGTCCTGGCTCAGTTCCCTGCAGCTCACGCGCGATTCGGTCACGATCAACGGTGAAACGGACCAAGCCGCGGCGCTGCTGAAGGTATTGGACAGCTCGCATCAATTTCGCGGATCGTCGTTTGCCTTCCCGATGCAGCGCGGCCAAAACGGTGAAGTGTTCACCATCCGCGCGGTCCGCCAGGGGATTACGCCATGACGCTGCAGAGTCGCGATAAACGCGCGTTGGCGATACTGGGCGGCGCGTTGCTGTTGTTTCTGATTTATTGGATTGCCACTTCGTCATCGTCCAGCAGCAGCACCGCCAAGGCCGCGGTTGCTCCGGTGGATACGATCGACCGCGCCGAGAAGCGGCTGGCTTATCTGCGCGCCACCGCGGCCACGCTGGATGGCAAGGAGGCTGTTTTGAAACAGGCCTCCGGAGAATTGACCGTTCGAGAAAAAGGACTCATTCCCGGCGACACGGCCGAACAGGCGCAAGCGCAACTCTTGCAGGTGATCCGGAGAGTTGCCCACCAGCAGAATCCGCCGCTTGAAATCCGCCAGGTGGAACTCGGACAGCCTCGCACGTATGGCGATGCGTACGGACAGGTCACGGTTTCGACAACCATCGACTGCCGGATCGAGGATGTAGTCAATTTCATGGCCTCGCTCAGCGAACAGCCTGAGATCGTGGCTACTGACGAAGTTCGATTTGGTCAAGCGCAAATCAAGCAAAAAATCATGCCGGTGCGATTGACCATCTCCGGAATCGTCGCCCGCCGGTTGCTTCCCGAGAAGGTAGTGAAGAAAGGATTGACCGAGTTTTGACACGAAGGCTCAGACTGCTGGACTTGGGACTGGTGCTGCTGCTGGCTCTGCTGGGCTGGCAGATGCGCCGCGAATGGGTGTCCGCTCATGCGCGGGAACAGGCTTTCCTGCGTACCAAGATCGAGCAGAAGCCCGCGCCGGCATTCGCGCCAATGGCCAAAGTGGAGCCCTTTACGGCCATGTCCTACGCGCTGATGGTGCAGAACAATCTGTTTTCCAGAGACCGCAATCCGCAGGTGATCATCGATCCGATTGTGCCGCCACCCGAGCCGCCGGTTCCGCCCTTTCCCGTCGCCAAAGGAGTAATGATGTGGCCCGGAGCGCCACCGACGGTGGTGTTGAGCGAACGGCCGGGAAGCGATCAGAAGGGGTATCATCCGGGCGATCGAATCGGTGAGTGGAGCATCAAGTCGGTCGACAATCGCTACATCGTTCTCGACTGGAACGGCAAGGAGTTCAAGAAACGTCTGGACGAATTGATGGACCGGACGAACATGGTGGCCGAAGCGCCGCCGCCTTCCGCGCCCGCACAAAGCAACAACACTTCGCTGGCGAACACCAATCTGTCGTCAGCCAGCAATGCCAAGTCCGGCCCCGGCATCGATGTTGGCGGTGTGCGCGCGTGCATTCCGGGCGACACCATGCCCACCGGGTCGGTCGTCGATGGCTGGAAGAAGATGGTCAACCAGACGCCGTTCGGTCCGGGTTGCCGCTGGGAGCCGGCCAAGTAGTCAAAAGGAAAACAAGAGGAGCTTATGAAGATCGTAACTCTAGCATTGATCGCATGCGCGCTGTTGTTCGCGCAGGAAAAGAAACCAGTTTCGCAGAGCAAGCCGCCGGCCGCGGCCAGCTTGCCCGGCATTCCAGCCGGGGCAAAAGAGATTGAACCGGGTCTCTATCGTTACACCGATCCCGAGGGCAAGACCTGGTTGATGCGCAAGACACCATTCGGTGTTGGCAAGTGGGAGGACAAACCGGACGCCCAACCGGCGGTGGTCCAGAGCAACGTTCCGGTGACCATTACCGATCTGGGGGACAGCATTCAGTTTGTTCGCGACTCTCCGTTCGGGCCCAGCAAGTGGACGCGCAAGAAGTCCGAGTTAACGGACGAGGAGAAAGCCATCGTGAAGCGCGAGCAATCGAAGCATTCGGGTGCTTCGTCGGCTGACAACAAGCAGCAGACCGAGAAGCGGGAGAAGCAATAGTGGCCGGGAAGCGCTGGTTTTCCGGCTGTGCGGTCGCCATCGCGTTCGCAGGAGTGCTGTGTGCGCAAGCGCAGCAGCCACCGACACAGCAGCAGCCGCGGCCCCAGCAGCCGCCAGTCCAGCCACTGCCCGAAATGCGCGTGCCGCCGGGATTTTTCCCTCGCCCGTTTCCGCCCGAGGCACAGAACCCAAGGGCCAATCCGTCCACCCAGCAGCAGCCTGGAGCGCCCGGCGCGCAACAGCCCGGCGCTCCCGGCCAGCCTCCGGCTGCCACCACTCCCGCCGCTCCGCAGGGGCCTCCCACCGTCTATGGCGGTCTTTCGTTAACCAACGCGTCGCTGGTGGAAGTGATCGATATGTTGGCCCGCCAACTGAAGCTCAACTATATCCTCGATCCCCGGGTCAAAGGCAGCATCATGCTGAACACCTTCGGCGAGACCAAGGACATCGACATGCGGAGCTTGCTGGAGCTGATCCTGCGAGTGAACGGCTTCGGAATGGTCAAGCAAGGCGACCTGTATCGTATCGTTCCGCTGGCCGATATTTCACGCCTGCCGCTTCCTCCGGAAACCAACGTCAAGGATATTCCCGAAGATGACCGGACCATGTTGAACCTGGTCTTCCTGAAGTACGTCACCGTCGACGAATTGTCCAAGGTTCTGGAGCCGTTCATTGGCGAGGGCGCACGCATGTTTTCCTATGCGCCGGCCAACCTCCTGCTGTTGCTCGACAGCCGCAGAAACATGCGGCGCACGATGGAGTTGATTTCGCTGTTCGACAGCGATACGCTGGCCAACCAGCGCGTTCGCGTATTTGAAGTGAAGTATGGCCGTCCCAGCGATTTGTCGAAGGAACTCGATAGCATTGCCAAATCCATTTCGCTGAGCGAGAAGGGCAGTCCGATCAAGTTCCTGCCCATCGACCGTATCAACACCATCATCGCCGTGTCGCCCAATCCCGGCTCATTCGCCGAAGTGGAGAAATGGCTGGCTAAGCTCGATGTGCCGGTGAAGGCCACGGCTGGCGCAGTCAGCAACTACGTCTATCGCGTCCGCTATGGTGACGCTCAGTCTATTGGCTGCTCCATTCAAGCGCTCTTCGGGCAACTCTCCGGATTCGGCGGGGTGGGGAGTTCCATCAGCTTCTGCGTTGGAATGGCCGGCGGCCAGTTTGGGGGAATGGGCGGAGGCGGCGGCTTTGGAGGAATGAATGGTGGCATGAACGGGATGAATGGTGGGATGTACGGCGGTATGAATGGCGGCATGTACGGCGGGGGAGGCATGTACCCCGGCGGAATGCCCTACGCGCAAGGCATGTATTCCCAAGGTCCTGGACTACTTACCGCGACCAACCCGTTCGGGCCGCCGGTGGCGCCCCAGACGCAGACGGGATCGGCCCCTGGCGCCGCCACCGGCGGAACGGATCTTACTGGAAACTATTTGGGCGTTGCGGGCGGAACCGGTTCCAACCAACGCGTGCCGCGCGTCGTTGCCAATCCCTTTAACAACACGTTGCTCATCCAGGCCACTCCGCAGGAATACGACAGTATTCTCAGCCTGCTGAAGGATCTTGACGTTCCCCCGCGGCAAGTCTTGATTGAGGCCAAGATCTATTCTGTGGACTTGAGTCACGCCTTCTCCAGCGACGTGCAGGCTAAGCTGCAACAGGTGTCCGGCAGCGGTACGCCCCATACCTTCCTGGGCAGCTTCGGCAATGGCTCGGTCAATCTATCCAGCGCCAGTCTGGTGGGGATGAGCAGGGAACTGCTGGCCGCGGTGCAGTTACAGGAATCGGAGAACAGAGCGAAGGTGCTGTCCGCGCCTTCGGTGATAGCCACCGATAGCATTCCGGCCAGCATCAACGTCGGAACCCAGGTTCCCACGCTGACCGCCCAGGCGGTTACCGGGATCCAGCAAGGCGGCAATTCGCTGTTCGCCAACAGTGTTTCCAACCAGAACAGCGGCGTCACGTTGAATATCATTGCCCGCGTGACCCCCAGCGGGGTAGTGACTATGATCATCAATCAAGATGTCAGTTCGCCCATTGCCCCAACTTCGGGCGGAATTCAGTCGCCCTCCTTTGACAAGAAATCGATTCAAACTCAGATCACCGTCCAGGATGGCGACACCGTTGCCATCGGTGGGATCATTGACGAAAAGAGTACAGTTGGAAGCTCGGGCATTCCCGTACTCCACCGGATACCCTTGATCGGGAGCGCCTTCGGCTTCCGCACTTACTCGAAAGAGCGGACGGAGTTGATCATTTTTATCACTCCCCGGGTCATCTATGACAGCAATCAGATGTCGGACGCAACCGATGAGCTGAAGGGCCGAGTGAAGCTGATGCGCAAGCTGATCAAGGAATAGGGGCCAGGGGCAGGTTCCTGCCGGCCCTTTCTTGCACGCTTGCGGGATCCACTTCCCCCCTCATTTGCGCCCGCTCACACCCCGTTTCTCGCCATTCAGCAAGGGTATTGCGCCATTTCCTGCAAGGCCTTGACATTGCATACATTCCCATGGTTCAATGACAGCCTAGGCCGGATTGGGCAGGCACAGCCTTAAACCCAGGCAGGTGTATGATTTTACACTTGACTTGACGTGCGGAGGAGTGCTATGTATAATCTGAACGCTTGGTTTGGTTTGGCGGCATTCATTTTGCAGTTAGACGTATGGATCCCGCGAGCACAGATGAAACAAAGAGAAGTGAAAGGCTCGTTGAGCTGACAGATGTTGCAGGAACTTAGTGAACGTTCGAGGCTCAGGTTGAACGAGGAAGCTTCCATCAATTCAATTTCAAACTTCACAAGGAGAAGGAAATGGTAGATTTTCGAAAATGGCTCATTGCACTAGCGGCAGTGGCCCTTCTTTTCGCATTAGGAACGCCGGCTAACGCCCAACAGGGCTTCGGCGCGCCGTTCGTCTGTGTCGCGAACGCGGGCGATCCCCACATTGTCCGAGTGGAAGGAATCACGGAGCTGGTAGGCGACATCGTGTTGCAGTGCAGCGGTGGTATCCCTACTCCTCTCGGGAAACCAATTCCCCAGACCAACGTCACTCTGACTCTGAACACTAACATCACCAGCAGGCTGCTTGGTGGCGGTTTCATCGACGCCCTGTTGACGATTGACGAGCCAGTGACTACTCCGGCCAGTGCGCAGAACCCGCCCACTTCGCAGGTTCCGCAACCGGTAACCGCTCCGCCGCAGAATGTTTGCTCCACAAACACCGCTGGCGGTTGCAACGCGGAAGTTGGGACCAACAACGGTATCGCGCCGGGACTCCCGGGCGCGAATCCCAGCCCCTATCAGACGGCGGGTGGCTTTACCGGTCAGCCCGACATCTTCGTGGCGGTCGCAACTGCGGTTAACCAGGTTGTTTGGTTAGGCGTCCCGATCGATGCGCCCGGAACGGTGATCGGACGAACCATCCGCATCACCAACGTTCGCGCCAACGCCTGCCAGTTGGGCTTGTCGTCCACGTTGATTCCGACCCAGATCGTAGCCTTCATTTCGGTCAACGGATCGGCTAACCTGCAGGTCAACAACCCGCAACAGACCGTGGCCTTCATCCAGCAGGGTCTGATCGTCTCTGGTGGAAATCCGAGCCTCACGCAGTGCGTCAACCTCAACGTTGGCGGCGGCGGCAACGGCGGTAACTTCTTTGCCGGCTCCGGAGTCGGATTGGCCGAGACGGCCGTCAACCTGCGAGAAGGATTCGCGGCCTCGTTCAAGCGTCGTGCAGTGGCAGCGCTCGGTTCAACTTCGATTGACTCCGGTGGCGCCACGCCCGATGGAACCCAGAACGTCTTAGGGTTCAACTATAACAACGAGCGCGGCTTCCAGCCGACAGGCATCAACAACAGCGCATTCTCGCTTGGCCCGGCTGCAAGTAACAGCTTCGGCCAGGCAGATAACGCAACCCGCTTCCTGCTGCGATTCAACAACGTAGGTGTGGGCGTGCGCCTCGTCTTCCCGGTCATCGTGCCGCTCACCACGAACAACGGTTCGGGTTCCGGGACACCTGTATTACCCACTTCCGGGACTGGCGCGTGGACTGGCGGCGTGATCAGGTTGGTTGGCGGCAGCTCGGATGCTTCTGGCAACCTGCCGGTTAACACCAGCGGCTTCACCGCTCCGACTACTACATTCGGTGGCGGGGATCCGGCGTTCGGTGCCTTCGGCAGCAATCCCTTCAAGGGCATTGGGCCCACGGGTGTCTTCGCTGGCGGCGCGGAAATTACCGGCACCGGCGGAACCGTTATCGCGGTTTACGAAGTTGTAAACGAAGATCCGAGCGCTGTGGAGCAGGCCAACATCCCGATTGGTGTTGCGTTCATCTCCAATACCGCTCAGAACATTCCGGCGCCCGGCCAAACCACGGTCAATGCGTCGTTCGCTCCGCTGAGCACGGTTGGTACTGCATCCGGCAGCGCGCCGATTCCGCGCTTCTGCGATCAGTCCGTCGCTCGCAACACGTTCAACATCGTCGTTTGCCAGTGCAACCTGTTGTTCCCGTTCGTTACGAACCAGGCAGGTTTCGACACCGGTATCGCGTTGGCGAATACAACGGTTGACCCATACGGCACTACACCGCAAAACGGTACGGTGTCCGTCTTCTACTTCGGTAATACCGCGGGTGGTGGAGCGGCTCCGACCAAGCAGGTTACGCAAGTTGTACCTGCCGGCCAGGAGTTGATCTTCAACCTCTCCGGTGGAGGTAACTTCGGGATGCAGGCCACGCCTGGCTTCCAGGGTTACATCATCACTATCGCCAACTTCCAGTTCTGCCATGCGTTCGCCTTCATCAGCGACGTTGGCGCGACGCGACTGGCGGAAGGCTACCTCGCCATCCAACTCGATATCCCGGGCCTGAACCGGACGGGTATCTTTGGCGAAAACGAAGGCCACTAAACCTTCGTTCGCTTGACCACTTAGCGGAAGGGGGAGCCCTCGGGCTCCCCCTTTTTGCGTTTCTCCCTCCCCCGGACGCGAATTCCTCGCGTCAATTCCCTGTAAGCTGTGTTATTCTAAAGTACTAAGCTTGCCTCCGCGTCCAATACACTCAGTGAGGTCAAACTATGAACCGAAGACGTGATGCCTTCGCCCTAAGTGTGCTCTTTGTCCTGAGCGCCGCAATGCTGGACGCGCAGAACCTGTTCGTCCTTCCCGCCGCGAACAGCGGGTCTGCCACGGTGAATGTGTTCGGGACGAATCCATTTGCGGTGGCAGGATCTTTTGCGGCCAATCCATCCGCCACTCAGGTGCTCTCCACCGCGGACGGGTTGAAGCTCTATATCATATCGAATTCCAGCGCTAATACAGTAATGACCGTTGACAGTAGCTTCAGTACTGTCCGCAACATCGCGAACCTGCCCCAAGGCGCCACTGCGGCCATCATTTCGCCCGATGGCAAACGGCTGATTGTCGGGACCGGCGGTTCCATCCAGGTTTACGACACCACCACCGACGCTCCGGTTGTCGCCAACGGGATCACCATCTCCGGCATTGTCATCGATCTGGCCGCTTCCCTGGATGGCGCGCGCTTGTTTGCCCTGGTTAATACCGGCATAGGCACCAATCTCATCGCCATCGATTTGAGCACGAACACAATCGTTACTACGCTGACTATTCCCGGCTTCGCCAACGGTGTATCCGCCGGACCGAACGGCTTCATCTACGTCAGCACGCAGAACCTGTTCATGGAAATCGATCCGCGGGATGTTACCGTCCGCCAGCAGGTGGGAATGAACGCCCGGCCCGGCAAGATGGTTTTCACACCCGATGGACGCCTTGGCCTGGCTCCGAACCTAACACCCATTACCGGGACGTGCTTGCTCAGTATCGATCTCGTCTCCCGGACGCTTGGAGTCAGCCTGCCGCGAGCCAGCTTCCCAGCCAACACTATGTTGGACAAACTGTTCTCAGTGGATGCGAATCGAGTTATCGGATTCTCAAGCGTTACCCAGGCTGTCTTCGACATTTCCCTGAGTTCGGCAACGGCCGCTCCCTTCCTGTCGGGATTCGGAGCGATTAGCGCCGCCGCCGTCAGCAGCGATATTGCAACGCCGGTTCATCCCAGCACTCAATACTTATTCGTCATCGGCGCCAATCAAGCCAATCGCCTCGATCTTTCCGCCAACCTGCTGAACGGCAGCTTGCCTGTCCCGTCTTCCAGTGGGCCCATTACTGTTGCCGGCGCTGCGGCAAGCGGAACGCCCGTAAGTATGCTTACCTTCGGGGATCACCAAGCCGTCGCTCTCAACGGCACCTCACTCCCGCTGGTAGTCAGAGTTCTGGATGTGCAAGGCCGCCCCTTGGCTAAATCGCCAGTTGTATTCTCCGTCACCGCGCCGGGGGCAACGCTCACAGCGGCCAACGTCTTCACTAACATCGATGGATTTGCCGAAACAACCTTGATCGCCCCCAACACGCTCGGAGCCTTGAACGTCCTGGCCTCAGCCGGAGACACCGCGGCCAGTTTCACCGTCAACGTAGGCAAGGTTGGCGGTGGAGTCACCGGCGGGCTGGTCATCATCGCCGGTCAGGGTGAACTTCTTCCGCCCAACACTAGCACATCTGTCAATGGATCGCCGCTCATCGTGCGCCTGAATGACCTCAACGGAAATCCCGTACCCAATACTCCCATCACGTTTACCATTGCCACCGGACAGGGCACTCTGGTAGGCCCTCCAAGCGACGACCCACTTAGCACGGTTGTCACCACCGACACCAAGGGACTGGCCAGTATTAATTTCCTTACAACCGTCATTCCGTCGTTTCCGGGATTCCTGAATACCACCATCGTTGCGAGTTCACCCGATGGCGCGAATGTGACATTCTTCGTCACCACTTTCTTTGCGGATAACCAAACCGGCCTCACCGGCACCAGCATCCAACTGTTGCAGCCCTCCCAAGGCGCCAACCTTTCCGGACAAGCAGGCCAGACGCTTACCGGCGCAATACAGATTCAAGTCGTAAATCCCTTCGGCCCCATCCCCAATGTTGGCCTTCAACTAGTCAATTTAGACGACCCGACACAGCCACCTCTGGCAAGTTGTAAAGGCACCGTTGCACTCACCAATGAAAAAGGGATTGCAAGTTGTGACATCGTGCTGGGAGGCCAACTGGGACCAATCCACGTATCACCCTTGGTAGGGAGCAACGTCACCCTGCGCCCTATCACCATTAACGTGACGGCGGGGGCACCCGGTGTAATTGTTATCAAACAGGGCGACAAGCAATCGGGCCGTCCGGGCGATGCACTTCCACTGGCACTGGCGGTACAGGTAACCGATGTTGGTGGAAATCCTCTCCCCGGCACAACTGTCAGTTGGAAGGTTGTTACCGCCGGTTCCGCGACACTATCCAATGTTGTGAACACCACCGATAATCAGGGTAGAGCCTCGGCCAACGTCACTCTGGGGACCGTCGCTGGAACCTTCCAGATCACAGTCACCGCAGGAACCATCACCCAGAAATTCACATTTACGGTTTTGATTCCCGCTGCGGGGCTCACGTTGGTTTCGGGTAACAATCAGTCCGCTCAGGTGAACACTGCCTTTGCCGCGCCGCTCGCGGTACAAGTGTTGGATGGTCAGGGCAATGGTTTCGCTGGAGCGCAAGTCACCTTCGCGGTTACCAGTGGAGTCGCTACCATTCTTGGGGCTACTGCAACCACCAACGCGCAAGGGATCGCCACCACGGGACCGGTTACGGCCGGCGGCTCGGCGGGCCCGATAACGATCACCGCGACGTTCGGTAGCTTCGCCGTCGCGTTTAATCTCAATGCGCGGCTTCCAGGCCCAACCAACATCACCTTCGTGAACGGCGCCAGCTTCCAAACCAACACCATGGCCGGTAGCGCGCCGTGTCCACCCCCGGGTTGTATCTCACCGGGAGAAATCCTCACTATCAATGCAACGGGTATGTTGCCCGGCGTGCAGGGCGTTGTGTCGGGAATCAACATCCTGGGACAGCTCCCCACCAGCCTGCCGAATGGATTCAGCGTCACCTTTAGCGGCATCGCCGCTCCCATCTTCTATGTCGCCAACATCGGCGGCGTCGAGTCGGCTACCGTTCAAGTGCCCTTCGAATTGCCAGTCGGAACGGCTGCCGTCGTTATCAACGCCGTAGGCGGCGGAACCGGCAACACAAACGTCGCCGTGCAAGCGGCCGCGCCCGGCATCTTTACCACCGGAACCAGCCAGAACTTTGCGGTAGCAGTGCGCGCCGACGGAAGCTACATCAGCTCCGGGAACGCCCCGAATCGCGGAGAGACTATCGGGGTATTTGTCAACGGCCTCGGTCAAGTGACTCCGCCGACCGGAACCGGCCGGACTGGTGTTGCGGGACAGGCGGTGAATGCCACCGTAATCGTTGGCTTATCCACCAGCGGCGGCATCTCTGCAACCAAGGCTGAGTATGCGGTGGGCCTGGTTGGAGTTTACCTGGTCACGATAACGATTCCGCCGAACGCCACGCCAGGCCCCTCGCAATCGCTGGTAATCGCCGAGTTCGATCAACAGGGCAAGGTGTACTTCTCGCAGACCGCGTTTATTCCGATTCAGTAGCCCGCAAGCACAGGGGGCGGGCCTGGCGCCTGCCCCTACACCAGAATCGATCCGGGAGGCGGATTGTTGGGATCGTAAGGATCCATGCCCGGCATGGTCAGGCCCGGCGCCAACTCAATCGGCTTCTGCAGCGCCGACGGTACCCAGGTGTAGCCATACTGTTGCCGCAGCGCCGTGGTCTTCCCGGCATCGAAGCCCCACACCATGATGGGAACGTCAATACTGTAGCCTTGTGCCGCCAATTGCGTCGCCAGCTCCTTCCGCGCATCGGGATCGTCGATCTCACGCAGTTGCTGCACTGCCGGCGGCTGCTTGGCCCAATAGGCGTCATCCACGGGATCGGATGCGTACCAATGCTGCGATTTTTCCATCATGCGCATCGACGTAGTGTCCTGCGCCAGGGCGTTGACCGGGATGGGCACGATCGGCTGGGTTGCGGCCACCGAAAACGGAGTGGCGAAAACTTGCCCGATGACACTGGTTTGGCGCGCAGCAGGCATCTGCGCGGCCAGCGTCGCGAGCGCGCTTCCTATTCCACCGGCCGTAGTCCTGGTGAGAGCATCTGCAAATGTACTCGGCCCTCGCCTCGCAAACGATTGAGAAGATGTGGCCAAAGCTCTTAGGCGACTGAGCGTAGCGGCGGTCCGTGTGCCCGTTAGGCCAATGCCTGCTGACAGATTGATCATTCCGTGTTGAAACCTCCACGGAACGCTAACGCACCTCAATTGCCACTATGGGAGGCGGCCGCTGGGCGGTGGAGCTACGGTCTACTTCTTCTTGGGTTGCAGTTCTTTCGGAAGCTGCTTTTCCACTTCCGGTGGAAGCTCGAAGGTAACCGCGATCGGGAAAACTTTGCCCGTCGGTTCGACGATCAACTGCACCGTCGCCGTACCGTGGACCTTCTTGGCACAGTCTCCGCAAAGCACCTGGGCATCATCCAGCTTGTACTCGAATTCGATGACCGTTTCTTCGTTTTGCGCCAGCGTCGTCTTCGCCGCATGCACCCGGAGTCCCGGCTGATTGGGGACTTCCAGTCTTAGATCCACCGATCCCGGCATCGCGTTGGTTACGTGTACTTCATCTCTGGATGTCTCCCAACTGTGTAGCGATACGTTTTGCTTGTCCACCTTCACGGAACTGAGAATCATTTGCGCCATCGCTCGGCCGTCGGGTATCACCGGCTTGGTTTTCGGGGCCTCGTCTATTTCGCTTTGTGGTGGAACCTTGGAAATTCCCCACGGGGTCATCACTTCCGTCGGCCGGACATAGCACCAGTCCCATTGCCCATTCTGCAGCTTCCAGTTGCTGTTCAAGGGTACCGTGGTGGGCATGTTTCCGCCGTGCCAGCGCATAGTGCCCAGACAACTCTCCAACACCTTGGCCTTGGTGAAATTGTCCGTGTAGTCGATCTTGACCGTATCGCACTTCTTGTATTGGTCTTTCGAAGATTCCATGTAGGCGTCCTGGGAGTCTTCGGAAACCAACAGGTAGGCCTCCCGGAACTTCCCGGACTCAAACGCATGGTAGAACTGAGCTATGCGGGCCCGCAGCGCCTGGTCCACCTCTTCCGGAGGCTTCACAGCCGGTGCCGGGGTCTCCTGAGCGAACACAAGAATACACGGGATCAAAACCAACCCAAGCTTCCAGATTTTCATCGCTACCTTCCTGAGGTGTAAGCTGGCTGGGAGGCAGGGACTCGAACCCCGATACGCAGATCCAGAGTCTGCAGTCTTACCATTAGACGACCTCCCAACTTACCTATTCATTTTACCATCGGCTTCAACGACGCTCCGGCCGCATGTTGTTGTTTCCGCCGGTCCGCCAGCCATCCGCCAAACCGGTAACCCATCAAAATCGCGAGAATGGCCCCATACATCAGCGGCAGACGCACGTCGGATTTCACCAGCCAGTAATAATGAATGACGCCGGCCAGGGCGGAAAAGTAGATCATCCGGTGAATTTTTTGCCACCGCTCGAACCCCAGGCGCCGGACCCAACCCGCCGTCGACGTGATGGCCAGGGGGATCATCAGCGCAAAACCGGTCATTCCCATCGTGATAAAGCGGCGCTTCACCACGTCGGCCCACATCTCGTGCAGGTCGAAAAACTTGTCGAGCCAGATCCAGGTCGTGAGGTGCAGACAGCCGTAGAAGAAGGCGAAAAGCCCGAGCATTCTCCGGAAGCGCGCCAGCTTCGGCAGATTCAGCAGCTTGCGCAGCGGAGTGATGCTGAGCGTGATTAGCAGGAAGCGGATAATCCAGTCGCCCGTGCGATGGGTGATGTATTCAATCGGATTGGCGGTTAGGTCCTGCCGGTAGAAACCCCACCCCAGCAGCAGCAAGGGGAGGAGGCAGAGCAGAAAGACAACAGGCTTGGCCCACCGGCTGGAGAGGACCCTGTTCATGCCCTTCAGTAATACTTGCGCAGATCCATCCCAGAGTAGAGGCTGGCCACCTGGTCGCCATAGCCGTTGAACTTTACCGTATTGCGCATCGAAAATTCACCGATCCGCCGCTCCTTGGCCTGGCTCCATCGGGGATGATCGCGCTCCGGATTGACGTTGGAGTAGAATCCGTATTCATCGGGGGCGGACAAGTTCCAGGTGGTCGGCGGTTCCTTCTCCACCAGCCGGATCTTCACGATGGACTTGATGCTTTTGAAGCCGTATTTCCATGGCACCACCAGCCGCACCGGTGCGCCATCCTGGTTGGGCAGTGTTTCGCCATAGAGGCCGACGGCCAGTATCGTTAGCGGGTGCATGGCCTCATCCATCCGCAGGCCTTCCACGTACGGAAACCGGATGCCGGCGTACTCCGCGCGCAACATGATCTTGCCGTCGTAGAACGTTTCAAACGCAACGTACTTGGCTTTACTGGTGGGTCCAACCTGCTTCAGTAAGGCGCTCAAGGGGAATCCGATCCAGGGGATCACCATGGACCATCGCTCCACGCAGCGATGGCGGTAAATGCGTTCTTCGAGCGGTGCCAGCTTATTGATCGCGTCCAGATCGAAGGTCTGCGGCTTGTCGACAGCCCCTTCAACCCTTACCGTCCAGGGCGCGGTCTTGAGCTTATACGCGTTCCGCGATGGATCTTCCTTGTCCGTGCCGAACTCATAGTAGTTGTTGTAGTGGGTGATGTCCTGAAGGCTGTTCGGTTTTTCGGTGGCGCTGAACGAACTCTTCTTCACGCCCTCGATCTTGGTGCCTGCCTGCGCCATGCGAGCCAGGCCCAACGCGCCGATAGCGGCCGGCCCAGCCGCCAGAAACCGCCGCCGGTTCAAATAAACCTGCTTGGGAGTGACCTGCGAATAGCGAAGATCGGTGGGTTTGCGTATGACCATAACCTATATTTTAATGGTAGCGCGGCCCGGCGAAGCCGGCATCAAGGAAGCCGCGCGGCAACCTCCTTCCTGGCATTCCTCGTCTTCCCCGTATTCCTTGTATTCCCCCCGCTGAGATACGCTTTCCAACTCCTCAGTTGCCCCTCCCCATCAAACGCTTTCCAAAGTTCCTGAAACTCCTTGAGATGCCTCTTCGCGGCATGTTTCAACCTGGTCTCCAGTTCTTCGTCCCCCTTCACCATCTGCTGCATGCTCCGATAGTCGCTGAGTTTTCCCAGCGTGTCCTGGAGATTGTGCAAAAGTTTCATGCGCCGGTCGAGCGTCGCGCCGTAGACCGGGCGGAAAAGCTCCAGGGTGTAACGGAACCGTTTCGTGGCGATGCGAAACCGGTGCAGTTCCTTGGGCGACCGCGTTCCGTCGGAGGCTTCGCGCCCGGCGTGGAAGTATTTCTCCACCATCTTGGGCAGCACTGCCCGGGCATTCACTGTGGCGGTTCGTGACGGTTTTAAACGGAGCGCCATAAATAATTACGTAGCGGGTACAGTGCAATGTGGGGCAGGATGGCATCCTGCGGCGGGTAGGCTACCCGCCTGGGTGGAAGCGCCAGACAGTTGAGGAGTCGGCTTCCCAAGCCGGCGCAGGATGGCATCCTGCCCCACGCTACAAACACTGAAAGTGTCGTAATCTGCTTCATACTCTTCGAAGAGCGAGCGCTCTGCGCCATTTCACCGAGAAATCGCGCCCGCTCCAGCGGCTGATCATTTCGGAGAACTCCCGTTCATAAGCATCCCGCTCTTTTTCCAGACGCTGTCGATGATGCTCGTGCTTCAGCTCCGCCAGATATTCCAGCGTGATATCGCGATCGCGGATCTCCGAAGTCAGCCGCATCATGCGCTTCAGCAGCTTTCGGATCTTCTTCACTTCCCGCTTCTGGAAAAAATCCGCAAACAGCCGCAAGCCCTGCGAGAAACGCCGAATGCCGACGCGCACATCGTGGATCTCCTCCGGCCCGGGCGACTTGGCCGCCTGATGCACGCGAAACGCCAGCGTGGTCAACAGACCATTCATCTGCTCAATGGCATAATCCCGGATCGGGGCGCTTCCGCTCACGTTTTTACTCTCGTTAGAGTCACCGGGATCTGATAGGTTTCACGGAAGGCGCCGGCGACGCGCTCCGCCGCCCAGAGCTCCAGATCAAGATCCGTGGCCGATTCCAGCGCGATGGTCACCGATCCGTTGCGAAGCTGAACCTGTACGCCCGCAATCCGCTGCTCATGGCTGCGGTCCAGGCTGTCGGCGACGCGCAACAGCGGCGTCAGCAGGGTAATGGCCCGGCGCGAATCGGAATCGAAGGTCTGGAAAGGGGAATGCCGCGTGGCGGGCATGGCTTTCCTATGATAGCGGCATAGCAGGGCGATCATCTGCCGCTCACGATCCGTGAAGCCCGGCATATCGGAATGGGCCACCAGGTAGTAAGAATGCTTGTGATGGGCGGACGCGCTGACGTAGTGCCCAATATCGTGCAAGTATGCTGCCGCCTCCAGCAGCTTGCCCATCGCCGGCGGCAGGCGGTGGATGGCCTGCAGAGCATCGAAGAGGCCGCGCGCCAAATCCGCCACCTGTCGCGCATGCTGCAGTTGCACTCCGTAACGGCGCGCCATTTGTTCCACCACGCGGCGTTGATCGCGGTTGAGCATGCTGAGCTCCCGGCCCACGTTGCGCGCCGCGAGATCGGCGATGATGCCGTCCCGAACGCCCGCCGCCGAATAATGCAATGCAGGTTGCTGAAACAGCTCCAGCGTCCGCAGAAATACCGCTGCACCGGCGGTGATCAGTTCCGCACGGCGTGGTCCGATGCCTTGGATTTTCCGCCGTCCGCCGAGATCCAGAGAACAGAGCTGGCGATAGAGCGCGCGAATCTGCGCGGTGGTGGCCTTCAGACGATCGGCTTCGTCCCGTCGCGACCGCCGCACGCGATTCACCGCGCATACCACCGCCGCTGCTGTCGCGGACGTGGCGATCACGCGGTCGCACGGGGTCACGCCGATGCGCCGCAGGGGCGTCGCCAGCTTCTCGTCGATATACTCGTTCATGCGGTTCAATTCCAGCGGGGCCGCCGGGTCGGTTTTGAGGAAAGTCTCGGTCAGCCGCACCGCGCCGAGCGGCTTCGAGAAAGCCTCCTCCAGCACGCCGCGATCGCTGAGAATCACCTCCGCGCTGCCACCGCCGACATCGATCACCAGCACGCGCTTGTCCGGCTGCGGCCAGCGCGCCGCGACGCCGAGATGAATCAGCCGGGCTTCCTCCTGGCCTGAAATGATCTCGATCGGCGCGCCCAGGGCGTTGGAAGCCATCTCCAGGAACTCATGCTGATTGGCCGCGTCCCGCACCGCGCTGGTAGCCACGGCGCGCACGCCGATCACCTCCAGTTTGCGATAGGTCTGCGCCATCCGCGAGAGATTTTCGCAGACAAACTGCATCGCATCGCGCGCGATCGCGCCATCCTGAAAAACGCCGGCCCCGAGCCGGGTGACCTGCCGCTCCGCCGCCAGGATCTTGGTAGGCACGCCGGCGCCAGTCTCCGCGGCAAGCATCCGGACCGAATTGCTGCCGACATCGACAGCCGCGTAGCGAGGCATCTAGTGTCCATGGTATCGCGAGAGGTTTTCGAAACGCGGTGCCGCGGCTCGCTACGGCTCTTGCAGGAGTCGCTTCAGGTTTCTCTTGCCGTGGAGAACTCGACTGATCTCGAGCGGCGTAAAGGGACGGTACACGATCATATACGAATAGACCGTGAAGAAGAGTACTGGATGGGAAGTCAGATCCGAACGCTTGTGGCCAATTCGAGGATTCTGTGCCAGCGTGCTGAACGCGCCGTAAATCTCGGCTTCAATGCGGTTGGCAACTTCAACACCGCCTCTCTCATAGAGGTACTTCCAGATCTCGAGAATGTCTTCGTCTGCCTTGGGCGAGACGATATAACCGCTCATGAAGAGGGTTTGTGGGCGTCAATCCAGGCGGACTTTTTCTCCTGAAGGCGGCGCTGCGATATTTCGCCCGGAACGCCTTCACCGCGGTCGAGCTGCGCTAAGCCCTCACCAATCGCATCGTGGATAACCCCCTTGCTTTCCTGAAGCAGGTGTTCCTCGTCATGAAGCAACTGAATGGCCCGTTCGACGAACTGCTCGACGCTGTGATACCCTCCGTGCTCGATGTCTTTCTGGATCAATTGTTCGAGTTCAGGCCGAATTTGAATCGTCATTGAAGCAAGCCGCAGTCACCTTCATCATGCCAGAAGTGCCAAGTGAGGTGCTAGGCTCCCAACGCGGCGGAGCCGCGGCCCTTCCCACCACCTACTACCCACAACCCACTACCGTCGCGGTGAAAGCCGCGACTATAATGGTCTTCGCGTCCAAATATGCCGCTCCTCGTCCCCAACCGCTATCGCGGCAAACTCATCGTGGTGGAGGGCATCGACGGTTCCGGCAAATCCACCCAGCTTTCCTTGCTCAGCCAGTGGTTGCGATCGCAACGCATCGCCGTGGCTTTCAGCGAATGGAATTCTTCGCCGCTGGTTCGCGAAACCACGCGGCGCGGCAAGAAGAAGAACATGTTTACGCCGGTGACCTTCAGCCTGATTCACGCCACCGATTTTGCCGACCGTTTTGAGCGCTACATCCTTCCGCTGGTGAAGTCCGGCGCGGTGGTCTGTGCCGACCGTTACGCCTACACCGCCTTTGCCCGCGACGTGGTGCGCGGCGTGAGCCGCCGCTGGGTCCGCAATCTTTACAAGTTCGCCATCCGGCCCAACCTAGCCTTCTATTTTCGCGTGCCTCTCGAAGTGGCCATCGGCCGCATTCTCGGCGGCCGCAATGCCATCAAGTTTTACGAGGCCGGCATGGACCTGGGGCTCAGCCGCAACGTGGAGGAAAGCTTCCGCATTTTTCAAGGCCGCATCCTGGACGAATACGAAGCCATGATCGCCGAGCTTGGATTCCACGTCATCGACGCCACCGGATCTATCGAAGAGCAACAGCAGCAAATGCGGAAGATCGTCACTGAGGAACTCGGCGAGAGCCTGCGCAACGGCATCCTCCGGGCCTCGCAGGGAGACATTGATGCAGCCCAAGCAGCCGCTCGAGTTCTATAGCGAATCGCTCGCCGGCGTCGATCGCGAGGAGCTGCAGGGGAAGCTCATTGTCATCGAGGGGCCCGACGCGGTGGGCCGCTCGACACAGGTCGCGAGGTTGCACACCTGGCTGGAGCACGAAGGCCACGCCGTCCTCGACACTGGGCTGGCGCGCGGCACGCTGGCCGGCAAGGGCATCCAGCAGGCCAAGGAAGGGAACACGCTCGGTCCGGTGACCATGACCCTGTTCTACGCCACCGACTTCGCCGACCGCCTGGAAAACGAAATCATCCCCGCTCTCCGCGCCGGTTTCGTGGTGTTGACCGACCGCTATATTTTTTCCCTGATGGCCCGCGCCATCGCCCGCAATGAAGACCGCTCGTGGATCGAGAAGGTGGCCGGTTTCGCCATCGTTCCGCACGCCATTTACTACCTGCGCGCGGAGGTTCGCGACCTCCTGACCCGCGTGGTGTGGGGCCGCGGTGCATTCGATTACTGGGAAAGCGGAATGGATATGCGCTTCGGCGCAGACATGCACGACAGTTTCATCCGCTATCAAACCCGGGTGATTCGCGCGTTGGATCGGATGGCCAAGCGCTACGAATTCGTGGTGGTGGACGCCACCAAAACTCCGGACCAGATTTTCAAGGAACTGCAGCGTTCCATCGGTAAACTTTTCTGATGATTCGGCCTTTGCTTTGCGCGATCCTCGGCTCCGTGGCGGCTGTGGCTCAGATCCCTGCACAAGACTCGCGGAACACCAACGTTCCGAATACAGACACGCACTTCACCATGCCCGTGTATGGCACGCTGGCCGAATGGGAAGCGCACAAACAGAAACTGCGCGATCAAATTCTCTTCGCCTCGGGGCTGCTACCCATGCCGGAGAAGACGGCGCTGCACCCGGTAATCTTCGGCCGCATCGAGCACCCTGATTATTCGATCGAGAAGGTCTATCTGGAAACGCTTCCCGGCTACTATCTCGGCGGCAATCTCTATCGGCCGCGCGGGCGTGCCGGCAAGTTTCCGGGCGTCCTGGCGCCGCATGGCCACTGGAACTACGGACGCCTGGAGAATTCGGCTTTGGTGTCGACGCCGGCGCGCTGCATCAACCTGGCTCGCCAGGGTTACGTTTCATTTTCCTGGGACATGGTGGGCTACGACGACACCATTCAGACGCCGCACGATTTCGGCTCGCCGCGCGAACAGTTGTGGTCCTTCGGTCCCCTGCAATTGCAGATGTGGAATGCGCTTCGGGCGTTGGATTTTCTGGAATCGCTCCCGGACGTCGACCCCCAGCGCCTGGCCATCAGCGGAGAATCCGGCGGAGCGACGCAGACTTTCCTGTTGACCGCGGTTGATGACCGGCTGAAATACTCGGTGCCAGTGAACATGATTTCCGCCATCATGCAGGGCGGATCGTTGTGCGAAAACGCGCCCGGCCTGCGCTTCGATACATTCAACGTCGAGTTCGGCGCGATGATGGCTCCACGGCCTATGCTGATGGTCGCCGCGACCGGCGATTGGACAAAGAACACGCCGAGCGAGGAGTATCCGGCGGTGCGCTCCATTTACGAGTTGTACGGCAAGGCCGACAATCTGGAGACCATCCAGATCGAAGCGCCGCACAACTACAATCAGGCGAGCCGCGAGGCCATGTACAGCTTCTTCGCCAAACGGATTCTCGGCGATCCCAAGCCGGTGAAAGAGCGCGGCGCGCACATCGAGAAGCTGCAGGACATGCTGGTGTGGCACGGCCGCGCGCTGCCGGCGAACGCCGTGACCTACGAGCAACTGGTGGAGGAATGGATCGCCGCCGTGAAGAAACAGACGGAAGCGGCGCGCGATCCAGCGGCTCTTCGCCAAAGCCTGCGCCTGGCGCTAGCCACGGAATGGCCTGAGAATGTGCTCAGCGAAGCAAATGACGAGAAGCTGATCCTGAGCCGCCCAGGCAAGGGCGATCGAGTCTCCGCCATCAAGATCGGCGAGGGAGTCCCGTCGTTGCTGGTGATCGATCCGGACGGCGCAGAAGCCGCGCGCAAGAACGCCCCGAGTTCGGCCCTCTTGCTCACCGTATTTCAAACCGGCGATGCCATCGCCCCTCGCGACCGCTCACACCAGTACTTCCTGACCTTCAACCGATCGGATGACGCGAATCGCGTACAGGACATCCTGACCGCCCTGGCCTACCTCCAACAGCAGGGCGCCAAGAACCTGCAAGTAACCGGAATGGGCAAAGCCGCAGTCTGGGCCACATTCGCCGCCGCAGTAGCTCCGGTGCCTGTTGCGGTGGCCGGCCCCCCGGCGGATTTCGCGGGCCGCGACCAGGACTTCATCGACCAATTCTTCGTCCCCGGAATCCAACGGGCAGGTGGTTGGGAAGCGGTTCGGCGCGTTCTCTCCGGCCACTAAGAAACCGCGACGTCGGTCACGTGCGTCCGTATAACAAGGGGATACGCGCGGCTCATTCGTGGTTTTCTCGATCTACTGTCCGGAAAGATCCATGCCAATGAAGACGCCGCCGAGTTCGAAGGGCTATCGCGCGGCTGGAAGTTCGATCGCGACGAACTTCACGAACGGCGATGATCCAGTGCTACGATTCCCGCAGCGCTCGTACTGGATCGGTACGCGTGGCGCGCCAAGCGGGCAGGAAACACGCCGCTAAAGACGCGATCGCCATTACTACGAACGCCGCGCCGAACGCCAGCGGATCGCGCGGGCTCACCTTATAGAGCATGTTCCCGAGCAATCGAGTCAGGGATAGCGCCGCTGCTACGCCCAGCACAACGCCGGCTCCGGTCAACGCCAGACCGTGCGACATCACCATACGCAACAGATCCCGCGCGCTGGCGCCGAGGGCCATCCGCAGCCCCAGTTCGCGCGTGCGCTGCGACACCGTATACGACATGACCCCATAAAGCCCGATGGCGGCAAGCACCAGGGCCAAGCCGCCGAACACAGCCAGCATGTTGACCGCGACACGCTGCGGAGCCGTCGTACGATCCATCTGTTCCTGCATGGTGATCACTTCGCCGGGCACCAGGTTCGCGTCGAGTGCGCGGACCTCGCGGGCTAGTGCTTTGGCCATCGTTTCCGGGCCCAGCCGCGTCCGGATCTCCAAGTGCACTCCCAGCGAACTTTGTCGTATCGGGACATAGAAAAACGGTCTTGGCGTCTCCGTCAAATTCTGGTACTTTGACATTTTCGCGACGCCGACTACTTGCAACCACCGCCCCTTCACCTGCAGGCGGCTGCCTACGGGATCCTTCCCGCGCCAGAACTGGGCCACCATTGCCTCATTCACCACCGCCACCGGCGGAGCCTTTTCGTTGTCGGCGCGAGTGAGCTCGCGGCCTGAAACCAGAGGAATGCCCATCGTGGAGAAATATCCGGGGCCAACCTGGTTGTAATCCACAGTGGGCTGTTGATCGGGTACACTCTCATAGCCGTCCACCGCAATCGGGGCCGACGAATAGCTACGATAGTCGAAGGGCGTGATGCGGGCCCACGAAGCCGACTCTACACCGCCGAGCGCCTGGATGCGATCCAGCACCTCATCTTCAAAATCCATGGCGCGCTGCGGACTGTATCCCGCCCCAGCGAGGTCGATGTAGGTGGTTAGCGTTCCGTGCGTTCGAAACCCTGGGTTCGTATTCTGAACGCCACGCACGCTTTGGAAGAGAAGCCCCGCTCCCACCAACAGAACGAAACTGAGCGCCACCTGCACCAGAACCAAGCTCGACCGTACAAGTCCTCGGCGTTTCCCGCCTACGACGCCACCCGATTCCGACTTTAGCGCCGAAGCGAGATCGATCTTACTGGTCTGAATCGCGGGCACCAGGCCGAACAGCAAGGTGGAGAGCAGGCAAACGCCAGCGCTCAACGCCAGCACCCGCCAATCGATTTCGCCCGGCAGGTTCATGCTGACACCGCCTCGCGCCGGGAGCAGAAGCACCAGCAAGTTGCGTGCCCAAGTGGCTACCAGCAAGCCGCCGGCCGCAGCCAGGATGGACAAGATCAGACCTTCGGTCAGGAGTTGCTTCAGCAAACGGCCACGCCCCGCGCCGACAGAAAGCCGGACCGTCATCTCATGCCGCCGGCCGAAAGCCTTGATCAGCAGCAGATTGCTAACGTTGGCACAAGCGATGAGCAACACAAAGACCACCACCGCGAGTGAAATCCCGAGCGTGGGAAGCAGAGTTCGTGCGTTATTGAAAGGGGTTTGCCACAATGGGTAGAGCTGAATACCGCGGCCGCGATTGGTGGATGGGTAGGCGGCTTCCAATTGTTTTGCCACCGCGGAAATCTCCGCCTGCGCCTGTGCCTGGCTGACACCGGGCTTGAGCCGCACGAAACCTTCGATCCAACGCGCGCCGCGATCCTCCAGTTTGTAGCCGCCTGGATCGAATTTCTCCTGCATCGACTGTGGCACCCAGAACTGCATCGCCCAGCCCACGAAGGTGCCGTAAAACCCTTCCGGCGCGACGCCGATAATCTCATGCGGCATGCCGTTAAGCATCTGCGTTTTGCCGACAACCTGCGGGTCGCCCTTGAACATCCGTTGCCACATCTGATAGCTGATGACGGTCACCGGATGAGCGTTGCGGCCGTAGTCCTCGGCCGGTTGGAAGCCGCGCCGCAGGATAGGACGGACACCCAGCGCATCGAAATAGTTGGCCGACACAATGCTGGTGGGAGCGCGCTCGGCACGGTCGCCGATGGCCAGGCTGACCCCGGTAATCCGGTCCACTATAAACGCGTCGAACAGCTTGCAGTTCTTCTGAAAATCCTGGAAGTCGGGCGAGGAGACATCGTCGTGGCCAGGCACCGCGCGATTGTTTCCGGCAACGGCCATCATTCTTTCCTGGTGCGCTACCAGTGGGAAGGGCCGCAGCAGGATTCCTTCGATCCAACTGAACACAGCAGCGTTCGCGCCGATCCCCAAGGTCAGGCAAAGAACCGCAAGCGTGGAGAAGCCTGGGTTGCGACGGAGCATGCGGAAGCCGAAGCGGATGTCCTGCCACAGAACCTGGATCATCGGGAGCGAGCTTGCCGCTCGATACGTCTCTTTGGTTTGGGCGATGTTGCCAAAGCGTCGCATAGCTTGTGAGTGCGCCTCCTCGGGACTCAAACCCTTGCGGATGTTCTCGGCGATCTCCAGTTGCAGGTGATGGCCGAGTTCCTCATCTAATTCGCGCTCCAGATTTCCGTTGCGGAGCAGACCGGCGAGGCGGTGCCAGAGTACACGGAGTTGGGTCATGACGGTTCTCCGGCGGGCTTCATGAATCGGGACATCACCGCGGAGATGCGCTGCCAGTTCTCCGCTTCGGCGGCGAGCTGCTTCCTGCCGGCTCGGGTGATGGCGTAGAACCTGGCGCGGCGGTTGCTTTCCGAGACGCCCCATTTCGACGTAATCCAGCCCATCTGTTGCAGTCGCAGGAGCGCGGGATAGAGGGATCCCTGGTTCAACTCCAACATGTCGCCGCTGGTCTGCTCGATGCGGCGCGCGATTCCCCATCCGTGCTGCGGGCCGAGGGTGTCCAAAGTTCGCAGCACCATGAACGCCAGCGATCCGTGGAGGACATCGGATTTTTCGTTCGGCATTTATCGGCACCTCCCACAGGCTAAAGCCTTTACCTGGAGTTTCTACATTCCAACACGCACAGACTAAAGTCCGTGCCACCTTCAGAACTTGTCAACAAGCGGTAGCACATGCTTTAGCTTGTGCAAACACGGGCTTCAGCCCGTGGCTACCTTTTGGCAGCCTACAGGAGTGTACGACAACTCCCTGTAGCCTGTCAACAGGGCGAGAGCTTTACATGAAGACTGTCTTCATATAGAATGACTCTATTATGGACGTTCTCCAAGGAACCCTAGACATGCTGGTGCTGCGCACGCTGGTGCTTGCGCCGCTGCATGGCTATGGCATCGCCAAGGCGATCCGTAGCACCTCCAAGGATGCGCTGGACATCGAATTCGGCTCGCTCTATCCGGCGTTGAAACGCCTGGAGCTGAAGGGCTGGATCGCATCGAAGTGGGAGACGTCGGATCACAACCGCCGCGCCAAAGTGTATCGGCTGACGCCTGCCGGGAGGAAGCAACTCGCGCGCGAGCATTCGCAGTGGGCTGAGTTGGTGAACGCGATCGGGCGCGTCATGGGACCGTTGCCAGGTGAGAGCGAATCATGAGCTTATGGCGCAAGCTGTCGTACCTGTGGCCGCCTAACCGCCGCGCGGTCGAGCTGGAAATGCAGGAAGAGATCGCAGCGTTAGCGGAGATCGCCGGCCGGCGCGAGCTCGGCAATCTGACGCTGGCGGCGGAAAACGCACGGTTCGTGTGGGGCTGGGATTGGCTGGAAAGCATTTTCTCCGACGTGCGCTACGCCGTGCGCGTGCTGTGGAAGAGCCCGGCGTTTACACTCGTCGCGGTGCTGTCGCTGGCGTTGGGAATCGGGGCCAATACCGCCGTATTCAGCGTGGTACACGCAGTGTTGCTGCGCCCTCTGCCATACCCGGAACCGAACCAGCTCGTGCTGATGGTGCAGCAAGTCAGCAGGAATGACGTCACCATGCCTGAGTATGAGTTCTGGAAGGAACACAGCTCCTCTTTTGCCTCAGCGGCCGGTGAACGCGGTACCGGAGATTTGAGCCTGGCCGCCGGCGATAAGCGCGTTGAGATCACCGCCATGACCGTGACGGCGGACTTCTTTCGCACGTTAGGTGTCCATCCAGCCTTGGGGCGCGAGTTCGATCGGAAAGAGACGCGTTCCGGAGGACCCCGCGCAATCGTCCTCACCGACGGTTTGTGGCGGCGTGCGTTCGGCGCCGATCCGGAAGTGCTGGGGCGGGCCGTGACGCTGAATGATGCAAGCTTTACCGTGGTAGGTGTGCTTCCGCGCGGATTCTGGTACCCGCAGGCCGCCGACGCCTTCGTGCCCTTGCGTCCCACCGGCAGCGTCGCCGACCTGGGGGCGAACACAGGAGTGATCGCGCGCCTCAAGCCGGGGGTCAGTGTGCGGCAGGCTCAGGCTGAGATGGCAACGCTTACCGAAGTGTTCCACCGGGCCAATCCGGATGAGGGACCCAACTATCGCGGGTTGACGGTGATTCCTTATCGGGAATGGCTGGTGGGCAATGTTCGCTTGAATCTGTTGCTGATGTTCGGAGCAGTGGGCTTGCTGCTTCTAATTGCTTGTTCGAATTTGGCCAGCCTGCTACTGGCGCGCTTGGAATCGCGGCAGAGGGAGATCGCTGTCCGCCTGGCTCTGGGCAGCGGCCGCAGCCGGCTGCTTCGACAGTTCCTGGTGGAGAATATTTTATTGGGTCTGGCGGGCAGTCTGACTGGTCTCTTCGGCGCCTATTGGCTGCTGGATGGATTGCTGGCTTTGGTTCCATTCCATCTGCCCTCGTCTCAACCGATCCGCCTGGATTTGCCGGTGCTGATCTTCACGCTGGCCATTGGACTGGGAACGTCGCTGGTGTTCAGTCTGGCGCCGCTCTTGACGTCCTCGCGAATCGACGTCCACGAAACGCTCAAGTCGGGAGGCCGAATGAGTGGCGGCGGACCAGTCCGCCAGCGCACCCGCAGTTTCCTGCTGGTGAGCGAAGTGGCCTTGTCGGTGACTTTGCTGGTGTCCGCCGGGCTGTTGATTCAAAGCCTGTATCGCTTGCACCAGGTGCAACTTGGATTCAAGCCGCATGGCCTGATCACGTTTTGGACGCCACCGACTGCGGAGCGTCGCGGAAACTACGCCGCCATTCGGAGCTTCGAAACCAGTCTGCTGGACCGGCTGAAGACGATGCCGGGCGTACATAGCGTAGCGGCGATCAGCTTGCTTCCTCTCACCGGCCGCGGCAACTTCCCGGCGCAACGCGAGAACCATCCAGAGCAGAGCATCGGTGGGATGGAGATTCGATATATAACACCAGACTACTTTGAGACGATGGGAATCCCGGTTCTCCGGGGCCGTGTGTTCAACGCGCGCGACACAGCCGCCGCTCCGCCGGCGATCCTGGTAAGTGAAACAGTGGCGCGAGCGTGGTGGCCACGGGACAACCCGCTCGGAGACCGGATCGTAATCGGCCAGTTTCAAGGGAAGGACCTTCCCGGGAAAGAATCGCGCGAGGTGGTGGGCGTAGTGGGAGACACCAAGACCCTGTACCTGAAAGCGCCGCCCCGGCCGACCGTCTATGTGCCGGTTGCGCAGTCGTCCTATAACTACAATCTGAACTGGGTGGTGCGAGCGGATCTGTCGCCGGGATTTTCGGACCAAATCCGGCAGTTGGTCGCGGCAGTAGACTCACGGCAACGCGTGGCCCGTCTGCGAACCATGGATGAGATTGTGGCAGCCACCACAACCGATTCCCGCTTCGACGCGTGGCTCTCCGGAATATTCGCCGGCTTGGCGCTGGTGCTGACTGCGATTGGCGTCTACGGATTGCTGGCGTTCTCAGTAGCGCGGCGGACCAGCGAGATCGGTACGCGCATGGCCTTGGGCGCCAGCCGCTGGAGCGTTTTGAGAATGGTCCTGAGGCAGGGAATCACCCTGGTGGCGATTGGGCTGGTAGTGGGCTTAGCGGGAGCGTTGGCTCTGACGCGTTCGCTGGCGAGTTTGCTCTACGGCGTGCATTCCACCGATCGGGGCAGCTTTGTGGTGGTGTCAATTGTATTGCTGCTAGTGGGCTTGATCGCAGGCTATCTTCCCGCGCGGCGAGCCACGAAGATCGATCCGATGGTCGCGTTGCGGTACGAATAATCGTGGTGCGGTGCAGTCGCTGATTCACTATTCGTTTCAAAAACACCCTTGAATGCTATACGCAGAATGCGTATAGTGGGATATGGTGAGCGCCCCCCTCGCGCGGAAGCCAGTTTCCTGCTCGCTGCCTACGCGAAGAACGAGAAGGCGAACCTCAACGCAACGCAATAAAGAGGCGGGAGTGAATACGAAAAAGAGAACCAAACGGACGGCGAGAAGACCGGCGCGGGAACGAAAGCGCCCCACAGTCGGCGCGCGCATCATTGAGGGGCTGGAGCAAGCGATCGCTTGGACGCGAGGCGAGAACGTGCGCGCCTGTGTGACGCTAGTGCAAGTGCCGGAGATCGACGTGCGCAACGTCCGGACGAAGATGGGACTCAGCCAAGCGCAATTCGCGACCAAATTCGGCTTCCCGCCAGCCACGTTGCGAAACTGGGAGCAGGGCAGGTCTCGTCCGGATGCACCTACTCGCGTACTTCTGGCGGTTATCGCCAAGCACCCGGAGGCGGTGGAGGACGTGCTCCAGAAGGCAAGCTAAGCCTGGAGGAACCTGCTAGGATCGACCGGTGTCTGATTGTAGAGAGATACCTCATGCGGTTCCGGTTGCTGGTCTGCTTTATCCTTCCGCTGGTTGTTCAAGAGAGCCGCGCCTGCTTTTGTTTCTCGACTCCGCTTTGCAATCAACTGCCTAGTCCCGACGGAAGGCGAATGATTTTCGTTGGCACTGTTTCCAGCATGTATCCGCACTCGCTCGGCATTTATGGATCCATTGAGGCGGCATTGAGTACGCGGGATCGCACCGCGTTGGCTCGGACAAAAGCGCTGATTCTAAGAGTTTGGGGGCCAGTTCTATCGCCCGATGAAGCTCGAAGCATCAGACTCGCGAGCTCTAGAAACGAATTGGATCGAGCCATGACCATGGGCGCGTTTGCCCGTCGGGTGCGGTTCCGCGTAAAGGAATGGATCGAGGGGAACTCGGGTGAGGAAATCGAGCTGTTCACTGACCCAGGCAGTTGTGGGTATCGATTCCAGCCGGGGAAAGAATACCTGGTCGTGAGTTATCAGAACACAAAGACTGATAAGTGGTGGACCGGCGCTTGTTCGCGGACCGCTCCCGTCGACTCCGAGAATGCAAGGCAAGATTTGAAGGCGCTGAGAGCGTGGAGGGACGGTCAACCGCTTGCGCCCCGCATCTATGGGCAAGTTTTGGATTGGCGAAAGCGACAGCTAGGCGTTCCACTGTTTTCCGGATCTCCAGATGTCCTCATTCGACTTGCCGGCGCCTCCTCGGAGCAGGAAGTCAGGGCTGACGCGGAAGGGCGATTTTCGTTTGAAAATCTGGAGCCAACGAAACAGCGCATCGAACTCGTAGTTCCTGAGATACTGGGTTCGCCCCAAAACATCGATTTGTCTCGCGGCCGCTGCTTTGAGGCGCAGGTAGTTATTGATAAAGATGCGAAAGGAGTCCGGTACGGCGTCCTTGGTGGCGGCGCGCCACGCCGTGACTGGGCATCCGACGTATTCTCGACGCCCCAGCCAAATCTGTCCTTCCCCACGATTGCGCCTCTAATTTTCAGTCCAATTCAGCCGCCTCGACCACCACCGATGCCTGCTCGCTAATCGCCCTGCCCTTCGAATGAGGCGTGGATTTCCCGTCCTCACTTGTGCTGATGCTCGGAGGTGTCCTTCAGTCTTTTCGAGGCTCGATTGGACTCTTCTTTCAATTCGCGCGTGGCTTTGTCGAGCTTCGGACCAACCTCGCGTTTCACTTCCTGGGACTCCTGTTTGATTTTCTGAGAGGCTTTCTCGGCGTCGTGCTTCAGTTCGCGCCCGGCTTCCTGCACTTTTTGTTTCGCGTGCTCCTCGTCGGAATGAGTGCAACTCGTCAGGGCCACCGCAACGGCCATCAACAGGACTCGGTTCATAGTCACAAGTTGGACGCTGATCGCCAAGACTAGTTTCCCGGACGGCGCGTCCGGACCGACCGCTTCAGATTAGGAAACCGGCGCCTCCGCGCGGTTTGCCAATCGACGTATTCGGTGGAATCGTGCTCCGCCCAAAACTTTCGCTCGGCCGCTTCAGACCGGAACCTAGGGATGCGTTTCTTGGCGCGAGGCATGTTCCCGGATATGGCTGTCAACGACGAGAAGACTGCATCCTGCCGCCTGCTTCCTGCCGCCTGACCTCAGTCTACTGCCGGATCGGGGCCGGCGGGGCCTTCGACGGCGTCGGGATGCTCGGGAACGTCACGGCGTCTTCGGCGCTGGCTTTGCGTACCGTGACTGCTCCGCGTCCCGTCTCCAGGCGCACTTGCGGACCGCCGCCGGAGACTCCCGAGATGGTCGCGCCGCGGTGGGCTTCGTCTACCGTCAGCGGCGAACCGTAGTCGTTGTGGACTTCGCCGCGATCCGTCGAAGCTTTCAAATCGTATCGAGCGCCCGGCGGCAGCGCCAGGTCGACGTCGCCCGATCGCGTGTGTACTTCGATCTTGGGCACGGTCTTGCCGGGTCGCAGCGTCACGTCGCCGCGCTCCAAGGTCACATCCAGCGATTGCGTAAATTCCGATAGCGTAATGTCGCGCGAGCGGGCGGTCAACCGCACCGGGCCGATCACGTTCTCGCCGGTGAACTCTCCCAGGCTCATGTGAACCTGGCCGGGGAGCTTCTCGCAGTTCAAGGTGACCGAGGGATCTTCGTAGCGCAGCGGCTGCGCCAGATTGCGAAGCTGGATTTGGCCTGTGTAGGTTCCGGCAACAGTTACCTGGCCGTCGATATTTTGCAGCTCTATGTCCTGGCCGCGGCCCTTCAGATCCACCTTGCCCTTCACGTCGATGGCGCGGATAATATCGCCGCGGCGAGTATCGATGCGCACGTCGCCGCCGATCTTTTCCAGGCGCACGCCGGCATTGTCGCTGGCGATGTCAATAGTCCCGTTCACACTCTGGATGTCGAAATCGCCCAGGCGGCCGTGAGCTTCAATGGAAGAGCCCGCAGGCACGGTGATTTCCAGTTCGGAGGTGACGCTCAGGCGGTCGCTCACACGGTCCTGATTGGTGCGTACGATCATCTGGTCGCCCTGCTGGATCAATTCGAGCGGCGTCTGCTTGCTGGCGCTGTCGGCGTCCGTTTGCGCGAACGCGCGGATGGTGGCGCGACCGTTGGCTTTCACCGAGGTGTCCGTGGTGCCGGTGATCTTGGCATTGCCGCGGAAATTCTCGATGAGCACTTTGCAATTCTTGGCGCACGGTTTTTCCGCCGCGGTATACGGATAGTCGTAACTCTCGCCCATGTCGCGGATCACGCGGTGCCAGTTGCCTGACGGAAACCAGGTGGTGTAGTGCCGGGCGGTGTAAACCGAAGAGCCGATGATGCAGATCAGGAACACCAGCATCCATTCGCCGCCGGAGATGCCGTTGCGCGGGATGGGCTTGTTCATGATGGCGGCCATCAGGATCTCGATCAGCCGCAAGCCGCCCCAGGCGATCAACACGAACGGCCAGTAGCGCGAAATGATCTCGCCGAAGGGGATCTCCGGGAAGAGATTTCGCATGAGAAACAACGCGCCGAGCCCGATCAGGATCAGCGGTCCAATCACCGAGCCGCGTCTCATATGGCGCTCCCTCCGGGCGGCCGGTTGTCAGGATACGGCCCCGGCCGCACCACGATTTTTTCCAGCAACTTCAAAACACCGAAGATGATGATCAACAGCGGCCAGGTCCGGCTGAAACCGTACACGCCGAAATAATCCATGGCCACCAGCGTTCCCAGCGAGATGAGCATGATGGGTCCGCGCACTGCCTGAATCAAGCTGTAGTTAGTGCCGTTCATGGGTTGCCTCCCGTACGCCTGGGCCAGG
Source organism: Bryobacteraceae bacterium (assembly GCA_035632375.1). Taxonomy (GTDB): domain Bacteria; phylum Acidobacteriota; class Terriglobia; order Bryobacterales; family Bryobacteraceae; genus Palsa-89. The sequence goes on from DASQGY010000252.1 coordinate 34,542, forward strand.
ACCGGCGCTGTGACTGGCATCGGAAGTAATCATGCGCTCATACAGCATGTAGGCGCCGAGCGCGATCAAGCCGATGGGCCAGTAGCGCATGATCTCGCGGAAGCGGATCACTTCCATGTTGTTCAGCAGGAACAGCAGTCCGACGGCGATGAGAATCGCGGGGCCCACCGGAAATTGCGATCCCTGGCCGGGCTGGTTGCGCAAGCGCACCAGGCTCGAGAACTCATCCACTGCCAAGCCCATCTGGCGCTTCTTGGCGGTGTGATACGCCTCGAAGGCCATATAGAAAACCCACACGCCGATCATCATTCCGAAGAGCGGCTCCATCCCCCCTGCCATGTCGCCGTTGCTCACAATACTGATCAGAACGCCGAGCACGATCACGTGGATCAACCCCTTCACGTATTGGCCGTTGTAGATTGCGCCGACGCCGGGAATCAATCCCAACAGGAAGGCGAGTCCGGGTGAAGCGCCGGCGTCGGGCGCGGCTGTTCCTGCGGGCGCGGTATAAGGCGAGTAGGCAGCGCCGGCGGCCGCTCCCGCGGTTGTTCCGGCAGTCGATCCTGTAGCGGCGCCGGCCACGACAGGAGCGTGCTCCTCGCAATAGACGGTTCCGTCCGCAGTCCGCCGGCAAGTTTCGCAAAGAGCCTTGCCACAAGAGCGGCAATAAGCAACAGCCGTGATATCCGGATGATTGATGCAATTCATATTCATTACCTCTTCTGATTCGTTCCAGCTTCCGGCTTCTGCCCGCTGCCATCCGACTTCTGCTGCCCGCTGCTTTCTGCCTTCTGCTTACTACCGTCCGTTGCCTGCGCGCCCGTTACCGAGGCCTGGCTCGGATCCTGATCCGTCCACTCTTTCAATCTCGATTGAATCTCGATCACCAACCGCAGGTTGTCGTAATACTTCACCGTGCGGTCCCAGGTGCGATGCGCGCGATCGTCGATGGCGGCCCAGATCTTCACTGGATCGAGATCCGCCTGAGTCAGCTTGCGCGGTTCGATGTGCGCGAACTTCGCGATCATCGAGAACGACAACACGGTCATGGCCATGCCCATCGCATACCGCGGCGACAGGATGGTATTCACCCATCCGCCGAAGAACTTCTGCACCCAGGAGGTGCGCTCCGCCGCGCGCTGTTTGCCCGTTGGCGCATCGTGCAGGATGCGTGTCAACAGCTCGGCGGGCGGCTCGGCCGCAGCCACGGTTCCGATGAATGCCGTGATGCCGGCCACATCCTTGGCCAACTCCGCGCAGGCGCTGCATCCAGCCAAGTGGCTTTCAAGGACAGTCTTCTCCTCAGCGCGGAGCGTTCCATCCACGTAGTCGCAAAGCAGGATTTCTACTTCAGCGCACTTCATATCCGAACCTTCTGACGGCGCAGCGCCCGGGCCAATTCCGCCCGCCCCCGGTTCAGCCGCGACTTCACCGTTCCTTCCGGAACGTTCAACACCTGGGCGATCTCCCGATATTCTAATTCCTCCAGATCGCGGAGGATAACCGTCTCCCGCAGATCCGGCGACAGCTTCTGCAACGCGCCCTGCAGGATCTCGCTAGCCTCGCGCCCGGCGAGCATTCCGTCCGTCCGCGCGATCATCGCTGTAGTCTCTTCGAGAACTTTTCCTTGCTCTTCCAACGACTCGGTGGCTCGCTCCAGACGCGTCCGCCGATAGTGGTCAATCAGCAGGTTGCGCGTCAATCTCGTCAACCATACCACGAACAATCCTTCACCGGCCCGGAAGCTTTTCAGGTTCTTGAACACCCGCATGAAGACGTCCTGCGAGAGATCCTGGGCTTCGGCATCGCTATTGGTGAAGCGGTAACAGATAGAATACACACGACGGGTATGCACCTTCACCAGCTCTTCCCAAGCAGCGTCCTGCCCACTCAGGCAGCGCTCTACGAGTTGAGTGTCAGCATCCAAGCTGTCGCCCGTCCGGACCCGCGAACAGGGTGGCACCCAGTTCCATTTTGCCGCCGGAATCGCCACCGTTGCCATGACTTCCTATATCTCCTGCTTCCAGTTAAGAAAACGAAGATCTATGATAAGAAGTTCACTTTGAATCCAAGATCTACATTCTACAAGGAACATCAACAGCGTACCAATTGCTGGGCGGTAATAATGTGCTGAATGCCAAGTGGCGGAAACGGGGGCTGTGGATCGCCGGGGTGGCAGCCGTACTGCTGGCTGTCGGGATCTACCGGTTCCGGGGCGCGTCGTTCCAGTGGGATCTGTTCCTTTCCACCTTCTACCGCATTGACTGGCGGTGGCTGCTGGTCTCTATGTTGTTGATGTTATTGACCTATGTCGGCAGAGCATTGCGCTGGGAAGTGATGCTCCGGCCGCTGGGGAAGAAACTGAGCATCCGCAAGCTCACTTCCGATACAGCGATCGGGTTCACGGCGGTGGTTTTGTTGGGGCGGCCGGGGGAGCTGGTCCGGCCGTATCTGATCTCGAAGAGCGCCGACGTGCCGTTTTCGTCGCAGATGGCGGCGTGGCTGCTGGAGCGTATACTCGATCTGCTGGTAGTCCTGCTGTTGTTTGGTTTCGGGCTGACCCGGATTCCGACGCATGGACTGGCGCTTGGGCCCGGATTACAGTGGGTGCTGAGCGTCGGCGGGTACCTGGTGGCGGGGATAGGGGCGGCTTGTGTACTGTTCCTGGTGCTGTTCCGGAACTTTGGGGAGGCGGGGCAGCGGCGGATCCTGGGCGCGGTGACGTTTCTACCCGAGAAGCATTTCCAGCGGGTGGAGCGAACACTGGCGGCGTTTAGCGAAGGGATGGAATCGACTAAGAATCTCGGCTTCCTGGGGCTCTTGTTGCTATACACCGTGATAGAGTGGGCAATCATTGTAGGGAGCTACTACACACTGTTCCGGTCGTTCCCGGCGACGTCTCAGCTAATGATTACAGATGTAGTAGTTTTCCTGGGATTCGTCGCGTTCGGCAGCATCGTGCAGATTCCGGGCATTGGCGGTGGGATACAAGTCACTTCTATCGTTGTTCTTACGCAGATTTATGGCCTACCATTCGAGGCGGCCACTGGGGTCGCGCTGTTCATTTGGATTGTTACATTTGTAGTAGTAGTGCCGTTTGGGTTCGTTTGTGCCTTCCATGAAGGCATCAATTGGAGTAAACTCAAGCATCTGCCAGAGGATGTTCCTCTATGATCTGCCCATTCTGCGGCCACAAAGAAGACCGGGTCATCGATTCGCGCGAAAGCAAGGAAGGCGACGTGATCCGACGCCGCCGGCAGTGCCTGGGCTGCGAGCGCCGCTTCACCACTTATGAACGGAGCGACGAGATCCCGTACATGGTGGTAAAGAAAGATGGCCGGCGGGAGAAGTTCGATCGCCAGAAGGTCCTGACCGGGCTTCTGAAGGCTTGCGAGAAGCGGCCAGTTCCGATGGCCAAGCTGGCGGAAGTTGTTGACGCTGTTGAGAGCAAGCTGGCGGACAGCCCCGAGCGGGAGCTATCTACTACAGATATCGGAGAAATGTTGATGGAGAAGCTCAAACATCTGGACAAGATCGCCTATGTGCGTTTTGCGTCGGTGTATCGCGACTTCCAGGACGTAGAGGCATTCCTCAATGAATTGAAGAACTTGGTGCTCCACAAGCGCCCCTGAACGGGCGGTGCAGTTTCCTGTAACCAAAGCGTCGTCTAAACATCTTCTACTTAGGGACTTAACTTCGCGACCGATTCGAGTTATAATCGATTGCTACATACTTGGCGGCAAGCTTGGCGGAGCCACGCCGAGACTGTAAGTTTGTGTCTCCGGACGGCTAGGTAATACGTCCAAAAGGTGAGGATCCACTGTGGATCAGTTTGAAGATCAATTTTTAGCCGATAGTCACGAGCCTCTCGGGATTCCTTTCGACGAAGAATCCAATTTCTTCCATCCCGAGGAGGTTCAGGACGAGGAGTTCCCTGCTCAACAGCAGGCCGAAGAGTTGATTTACACCGACGACCCGGTACGCGTGTATCTGCGCGAAATGGGTGCGGTTCCGTTGCTGACCCGTGAGGGCGAAGTAAACCTGGCGCGGCGGATGGAGCGCGGGAAACTACGAATGCAGAAGTCCATCAGCCGGTCGGCGCTGGTGCAGATGCGCGTGATGGAAATCGCCGAGCTGTTGAAACACGGCGACGATGAACTGGACAATTTTGTGGACCTGGGGGACGTGGAAGAAGGCAGTCCCGCGGATACCAAGAAGCAGGCGGAAGTGCGGGCGGCGATGGCGGAAATCATCGCGCTGCATAAGCGGCAGCACCAGTTGATCGAAAAGGTGGGCGACATTCCGCTGAGCAACCGGAAGCTGCGGCGCCGGTGGCAGGGCAAGCTGAATCGCAGCAAGGTGGAATTTTCGCGCGCCATGCGCGGGATCGCCTGGCTGCCGTCGCGCTGGAAGCAGTTCGCCAAGGAAATCGAACATTCCGTGGAGCAGGTGGCGCACCTGGACGCCGACCTTCGCAAGCTGGAAGGCCGGAATGGGATAGCTGCGCAGTCGCGCGTGCGGGAGTTGCGGCGTGAAATGCGCAAGTTGGAAGCCGCGGCCGGTGCGTCGCTGGTGGATTTGAAGCACAGCATGTCGGTGATCCGGCATGGCGAGATTGAAGCCGAGCGCGCCAAGAAGGATCTGGTGGAAGCCAACCTCCGCTTGGTGGTTTCGGTGGCGAAGAAGTACGTCAATCGCGGGCTGCATTTGCTGGACCTGATCCAGGAAGGCAATATCGGCCTGATGCGCGCCGCCGATAAATTCGAATACCGGCGCGGGTACAAATTTTCGACTTACGCCACGTGGTGGATCCGGCAGGCGATCACGCGCGCGATTGCGGACCAGTCGCGCACCATCCGCATTCCGGTGCACATGAACGAGAGCATGAACAAGTTCCTGCGGGCGACGCGGGAGCTAGAGAAAGAACTGGGCCGGGCGCCGACTAACGACGAAATCAGCCGGCGGATGGACATTCCAGTGGAGAAGGTCCAGAAGCTGAAGACCATTTCGCGCGATCCGGTTTCACTCGAGACGCCGGTGGGCCGCGACGGGGAATCCGCCTTGGGCGATCTGATTGAGGATCGCTGGGTGGGATCGCCCGTGGACGCGGTGATCGATTCGAACGTGCGGGACGAGACCGCCAATATTTTGAAGACCCTGTCTCCGAAGGAAGAGAAAGTGATCCGGCTGCGGTTCGGTATCGGCTGCGAGCGGGAGCACACGCTGGAAGAGATTGGTCAGGAGTTCGATGTCACCCGAGAGCGCATCCGCCAGATCGAGGCCAAGGCGTTACGTCAGCTTCGGTCGCCCGAGCGGGCGCGCCATTTGCGAGCTTTGCTGGCCGCCAGATAAAGCCGCACCTCCTCCTAAGTGAAGGGCCGGGCAGGTTGCCCGGCCTTTTTTGTTAGATGGCGCGCTGAAAACCGTGGAAACCGAAAACCGGGAAACCGGGAAACCGGGGAAACCGGGGGAAACCGGGGGAAACCGGGGACAGCCCGCGTGTTTCCTGTGAGATCCCACAACAGCGTCACAACCACCGAAGTTGTTGATGCGCAACGCGAAGATTCACATGGGCCTCTGAAATTATGGGCTTGCTGAGATCGACTCAATGGAAACATGCGGGCTGTCCCCTTGTTTTACCCTTGTTTTACTCCCTTGTTTTACTCAATGGAAACATGCGGGCTGTCCCCTCGTTTTAGCCCCCCTCGTTAGGCGATGATAGCCTGCACGGGCACTCTCCGATCACGCGCTCGGAAAGTGACGATCGCCAGCGTGATGGACATCGTCAACAGCGCGCCGTCGCGCGCCAGCGTGAACGGGCTGATCTTTTCGCCCAAGCCGAAGCACCCGCAGTCGATGCCCATGCCTTTGATGTACGCCTGGAGCATGATGGCGAAAAAGGCAGCGAGTAGGACCGATGCGCCGGTCGCGGCGTATCGTAGGCCGATTCCGGTCGCCAGTAAAATCCCCAGCGCCAGCTCCAACCATGGGATAGTCCGCCCCAGCGCCAGGACGGCCCACTCCGGCAGCAATTGGTACGCATCAATCGACATGGCGAACAGCAGCCACGGCTGGCGCAGCTTGGTGTACGCGGCGTACAGAAATACCGCAGCCAGAAGCAAGCGGAGGATGAGCGGCAAGCGGCGCAAGTCAGTTGCTCAAGAAGTGATCGATGAAGCGGCGCAGGATATCGTAGCTGACTGCGCCGGGAATCGGATATTGCTTCTGGCGATAGGTCAGGAACACGGTGGGCGTGCTCTCGATGCGGGCCAAACGGCCGGCCTGCACATCCTGCTGAACCTCGGCGACGATGGAAGGATCTTTCGCCAGCGCGCGCACTTTTTTCGCATCGGCGGGAGTCAAAATGCTGCACACCGTGTCCCCGACCTTGCCTGTCGCCGCCCAGGAAGCCTGGTCGCGGAACAGAATCTCGCAAGCCTGCTCGTACTTGCCTACGCGATTCGCGGCGCACGCATAGCAGGCGGCTTCCACCGCGTGCGGATGCAGTGCGGGGATCGGGAATTCGCGGTGGATCAGATACACCTTGCCCTTGTCGACGTAGTTGGCAATCAGCGGCACCAGCGTTTTCTCGTAAAGCGCCTTGCAGTGGGGACACTCGTAGTCGCTGTAGACTTCGAGCACGATGGGCGCGTTGGCGAAACCCCGGGCTTTTACTGGGGCGGTTTGAGCGCTGAGCGCCGCGAGGAGCAAGATAAGAACGGCCAGGGGTTTGCTCATGTCTCTTAGGATATACGGAGCTCGGCTGCGGTGGGCAACGCCGTGTTCCATTGTTATACGATGAAAGCGGCGCTACATGGAAACCGTCACCCTCAAGCCAGAGCGTAGAGCGCAGTTGGAAGAGTTCGCGCGCCAGCACGGCAAGGACCCGGCTGAAGCGCTCGACGAGGCATTAGCCGCCTTCTTCGAGAGCGAAATACGCGACTTCGAGGAAGCTGTCGCGGGCGTCCAGCGTGGCCACGAGGATGTACGGGCGGGACGGCATCGTCCTGCCCAGGAGTTCCTGAGCGAACTCCGAGTGAAGCATGGTTTTCCGCGTTGAGATCAGTCCCGCGGCTGAGAGCGATGCGGCTGTGATTGCAATGGCGGCACCGGAACCGTGGAGTCCGCTGAAACAACCGGGGACAGGCAGCGCTGTCCACCGCCAACCATCTGAGTACCGTTCCTTCAGGATATCTGTGGCTTGGGACAGCGTAGCCAGTCCCCGCTTGTTTCAGCTCTGTTGACGATCGGAAATATTTCGGAACGAAATTAGGATGGTCGCGGTAGACTAGACGTATGCTAACGCTGAAAACCTTTTTGCGAATCGTTCTCTGCGCTTGCCTCGTGGCCGTCGCAGCATTTGCCCAAGCCGAAATCGGCGGGGCCACTCTCAATGGGACCGTAACCGACTCGTCCAGCGCCGCGGTGCCGAACGCGAAGGTCACGGCCACCAATCAACTGACCGGCCTCAGCCGCTCCACCACATCCAACGACAGCGGCCTGTACACTTTTCCACAGCTTCCGGTGGGGACTTACGACCTGACCGTTGAAGCCAACGGTTTCAAAGCTTCGAAGATCACCGGAATCTCGCTCACGGTAGGCGCGGTGGCGACGGTGAACGCCTCGCTGCAGGTGGGTGCCACGCAGGAATCGGTTACAGTGAACGCCGACGTTCCGGTGGTGGAGACCACTCGATCGCAGACCAGCACCACGGTCACCAGCCAGCAGGTTGCCGACTTGCCGATCAATGGCCGCAACTTTCTGGACTTCACCGTCCTGACACCCGGCGTCACACGCGATCCTACTCGTGGTGGCGATCTTTCGTTCGGCGGCCAGCGCGGCACGGCCAACAGCCTGTTGGTAGATGGGTCGGACAGCAATAACGTTTTCTTCGGACAATCCACGGGCCGCGCCGGCACGGGACGCAATCCGTACAGTTTCAGCCAGGACGCAGTGCAGGAATTCCAGGTGAACACCAACGGCTACGCAGCGGAGGTAGGGCGCGCGGGCGGCGGGGTGATCAACGTGATCACCAAATCGGGGACCAACCAGTTCCATGGCGCGGCTTTCGAATTCTTCCGCGACAAGGCGCTGAACGCCAATGCCTGGGAGAACAACCGAGCCATTCCGTTCCGGCCGAAGCGTGCGTACCACTTCAATCAGTTTGGCGGCGACATCGGCGGACCGGTGGTGAAGAACAAGATATTTTTCTTCTTCGACTACGACGGGCAGCGCAATACCTCGCCCAACACGGTATTTCTGCAAGTGCCCGCGCCTTCGGACGCGGCCTCGCAAGCGGCGTTGGCGCAATTGCAGCCGTTCCTCGCGTCCTATGGGCAAGCGCTGCGCAACAACGTCTATCTTGGCAAAGTGGACTTCGACTTGACCAACAATCAGCGCCTGAGCGTCCGGTACAACGCGAACCGGTTCGTCGGGCAGAATTTCGAGAACGGAGGATTCAACAGTGCGGCCGAGCATACCGGCAACAGCAACGTGACCACGGACAACATCGCCGGGAATCACACCTATATTTTCGGAGCGAAGGGCGTGCTGGAATCGCGTTTCATCTTTACCCGCGACAACGAACCGGGATTTGCGAATTCAAGCAATCCGGAAGCCATCATCCGGCAATCGGGCCAGACGGTGCTGCAGATCGGCCGCAACAACTTCAGCCCGCGCTACACCAACGCGCGCACCTACCAATGGGTGGAAAGCTTCTCCTACATTGCCGGGCGGCATTCGCTGAAGTTCGGCGTGGACATGGATTTTCAGAAGATCGGCAACTTCTTTCCGGGCAACTTCAGCGGCTCGTTCAGCTTCAATAGCTACGCCGACTTCGCCAACCGGAACGCAGTGACGTTCACGCAAGCCTTCGCCGGAGCGGGCACGGCGGGTCCGTTGTCGAATCCCGACGTCAATGAATATGCCGTGTTTGCGCAGGATAGCTGGCGCGCGTCGGACCGCTTCACGCTGAACTACGGCGTGCGCTACGACATTTTCGATTACGCCAATCCCACGGTACACAATCCGAACGCGGGCTTGGCGGCGCTCGGTCTGGACACTGGGCGGATCAACCTGGACACCAACAACGTCGCGCCGCGCGTCGGGTTCGCCTATAAGTTGAACGACAGCGGGACCATGGTGATCCGCAGCGGCTACGGCGTGTATTATGGCCGCACGCCGTCCATCCTGACCGGCACTGCTTTTACCCAGAACGGCATCCAGGTTCAGACCTACACATTGAACGCGGCCACCGGCGGCATTCCAGTTTACCCGAATGTTCTGTCCGCGCCCCCGGCGTTGAACCGCACGCCGGACATTTACGTGTTCGCGCACGATTACGTGCAGCCGGTGACGCACCAGTGGAGCTTCAACCTGGAATTCCAGCTCAGCAAGGATTACGCGTTGACGCTAGGATACCTGGGCGTGAAGGGCGAACACCTGACCCGCACGCGAGACGTGAACTTCTTCCCGCCGGTTCTGACTCCAGCCACCTTGGACGGCCAGGCGACTGCATTCCTGCGTTACCCGGGAACGGGCGGCCCGGCGCGTCCGGACACGGCGTTTGGGCGCATCAGCGTATTCGACAGCGGCGCGGACTCCAGTTATCACAGTGGGTTCATTCAATTGACCAGGCGATTCTCGCACAACGTTTCGCTGCAGACTTCCTACACTTACTCCAAGGTGATCGACACCAAGCCGGATCAAACGCAGGTGGTAGTAGGAGTGGATGATTCGAAGCAGGTGACGTATCCGACATCGCCGGCCCTGGATCGCGGGCGCGGAAATTCGGACATCAACCACCGCTTTGTGTTTTCCGGGATCTGGGATATCAATTACGTGCAGTCGAACGCGGTGGCGCGCGCGCTGTTCAACGGCTATCAGCTTTCCACCATCAGCCAGGTGCAGAGCGGTCGGCCGTACCAGGCCAGCGTGTCGAGCGATCCGAACAACGACGGCAACTCGTCGTCCGACCGTCCGCCGTTCCTGGGGCGCAATACCATTCAGGGGCCCAATTTCATGACGGTCGATCTGCGCTTCACGCGGGACTTCAAGATCCGTGAACGCGCCGGATTGAAATTGATCTTCGAGGCGTTCAATCTGACCAACCGCGCGAACTACAGCTCCATCAATACGACGCAGTACACTTTCAAGGCGGGGACGGCGAGCACCCTTCCGGCGTTCACCACCAATCCGGCGTTCCTTTCGCGGACGGCCACGTTCGATCCGAGGATCCTGCAGTTGGCGGCGAAGATCACGTTCTAGAAATCGCAAGCCAAAAACACCGCTCCCTTACGGTCACGGCTCGGTTACGCTCAATGCATTACTGAGCCGTGACCGTTAGGGAGCGGTTTCTGGTACAACTCGAAGCTTGAGACGCAAGCTTGTCGAAGTTGTCGCGGTGGTGGCAATCGCCACCGCGTTGCTCGGCTACGGTATCGATCGCGCCAGCGTCGGCACCGCTTACTCCGACCCGATTGGGAAGACGCGTGCGCAGGACGAATCGAGCTTTGCCAACAGCGCGCTGACCATGGCGCACGAAGGCGGGTGGATGACGCCGCGCGTGCTGGGGCGTTATCTGATGCAGAAGCCGCCGCTGCTGCTGTGGCTGGCGGGATTCGCACTGAAGATTTTCGGGACATCGCTGTGGGCCTTGCGTTGGCCTGCGCTGGCGGCGGCGGTGCTCGCGACGGGCGTGGTTTTCGCTTGGATGCGCCGCGAACGGTCGCTCGTGGTTGCCTGCGCCGCTGCTGCGCTGTTGCTTTCGAATCCGTTGTGGCACATTTTCGCGCGTCTCTGCTATACCGACATGTTGTGGACCGCTTCGCTGGTGGGAGCCGTGGCGATCCTGCAGGCGAATCCGAGGCTGGATAGTTCACGGTCGCTCGCCGGATTTGCCGCTTGCACCGCCGCGGGTGTGATGGTGAAGAGCGTCGCCGGGCTGTTGCCGTTGTTCATTCTGGGCTTGTATTGGCTGCTCGCGCGCCCGGAAGACAGACCGGCGTTCGGACGGGTGGCGATGGTTACGGCGATAATCGCTGTGTTCGCCGCGCCCTGGCATATCTACCAACTGATCGCGCATCGGCAATGGTTCTGGGCCGATTATGTGCAGACGCAACTGCTAGGCTTCGGCTTCCATGCGCCGATCGCGACGTCGCCCGAGAGCCAGCCCGTGTTCTACTTCAAACGGCTTTTTCTGACCGATCCGGCGCTTTGCGTTCTACTCTTGATCGCCCTGCCGTTCCTGATTGCCGCACTGCGCGACCGCAGCAAAACTCTGCCCCTATTGCTCGCACTCTGGCTGGCGGTGACATCCGGCGCGCTGCTGCTGTTCGGCTTTCGCAATCTGCCTTACGCGCTCACGGTGATTCCGCCGGCTTGCTTGATTGCCGCTGCCTACAATCCGATTTTCTCGGCAAGGTACACCAAGTGGGCATTGATCGCACTGTGCGTGGTCTTCGGAATCAAAAGCTACGCCCACGCGGAGCCGTGGGGCCTTTCATTCGGCGCGGTGGAACCGATTCCTGCTGTAGCGCCGTTGCGCTGGTATCACGACCTGGGCCGTCCGAACGAGCTGATCGTCGCCAACGCCGACGATGCGTTCTATTCGTCCACGCTATCGCTGCCCCGAGTCCGCTATTACCTGTTGGATTCGGGCGATGTTCTGCGCCGATTCCTTCCGTTCTATGGCTACCTAGGGATCATGCTCAGCGAGGACGAATTCGAACGGCTCGACCGGGTAACGCCGCAGTACGCGGACCGACTCAAAAGCTGGGGGCTGGATTCCACCGAGCCGATCGGAACGACGATTGTGGTGCCTTCCGAGGAGACGCTGATCCGGCTAGTGAAGGCGCGTCCAGACGTGGATTATTCGGTGACTCGAGAAGAGCAGACGATGTTGGAATCAAGTGGAGCCTTGCATATGCATACGGTCGTGCCAGTAACCGGTGGCAGGGCATTCCTGCTCTCGTCGATTCGGAGCGCCACGCCAAGGCCGGTGAGCCATCTGCCAGCGCGTTGGTAGGTCTATTCACTCCGCAACGCTAGTGTCGGATCAATGGATGCCGCTCGTCGCGCGGGGAGCAAACCAGCCACAAGACCGGCGGCAAAGAGGACGATAGTGGCGGACGCGATGGTCAGTGGGTCCGACGGAGCCAAACCGAACAACGTGCTCTTGATCAGCCGTGCCGCTCCAAGCGCTGCTGGCACGCCAAGCGTAGCGCCAACCAAAAGCAGCAATAGCGTCTCCCGCAGGATCAGCCACAGCACATCCCTCTTTTGCGCCCCGAGGGCCATGCGGACTCCGATTTCAGCGGTGCGGTGCGCAACCCGGTACGCTAACATCCCGTAGATTCCGATAGCGCCCAGCGCCAACGCCAGAAGCGCGAAGAAGCTTGCCAGCGTGGCGAACATGCGGTCCCGGCGCACTTGGCCCCGAATGATCTGAGGCACCGTTCTGATGTCGCTAATCAGCGCCTCGCCATCAACCGCTTGGATTTCGCGGCGGATTGAAGGCGCCAACACGGCAGGTTCGGACATCGCGCGCAGGTGCAGCACCGAGGCGGGCATTGGCGGCTCCTGCAACAGCGGGTGAAAGATCATTGGCCGGGCCTGCTCGCGGACGGAGCCATACTTGGCATCGCCCACCACGCCGACGATCTCGTACCGCCCGCTGGAAGCCTGGCCGCGATCGCCGAAGCGTTTTCCGATTGGGTTTTCGTTACCGAAGAATCGACGCGCGAAAGTCTGATTCACCACCGCCACCAGCGGCGTATTTTCGCGATCCTGCCCGGCAAACTCACGACCCACGAGGGTGGGAATGCCGGCTGTGGCGAAGAATCCGGGACTAACCACGTTGTCCGCCACCTTCGCATCCTCGGATGGCTGCCCCGGCCGCTCAATCCAAACCGTCTGTATCCACCTGCCGTTTCCGAACACCGCATCTCCAGCCAGCGCCATGCTCCGTACGCCCGCCAGCGCCGACACGCGCCTGGTCAGTTCCACCCAAAACTGCTGCCTGGCCTGAGGGGTGGTCCCGGTCGGGCGAACGTCCATCAGGAGCAGGTTCTCGCGCGCAAGACCCAAGTCCGCGACGCCCAGATTTCTCAAGCTGCGTGCGAATAAACCTGCGCCGATCAGCAGGACTACGGACAGGCCGATTTGAACTACCAGGAGTCCCTTGGCAAGTGGCATGTTTAACGGCCCGGCCTGTCGGCTTGCGCCGGAAATAAAGCCGGACATATCGGCACGCGTGGCGCGAATCGCCGGCATCAGTCCGAACAGCAGCCCAGTCGCAACCGACAAAGCGAAACCGAAAGCCAGTAAGCGATAGTCCATCCGGAAATCGACTGCGACGCTCAGCGGATCGCGCACCAGGAATCCCAGTACGAGACGGTGTCCCCACGCGGCAACCAGCAAGCCAAGTGCGCCGCCGGCCGACGATAGGAGGAGACTCTCGGTCATCAATTGGCGGACCAGCCGCCATCGTCCGGCGCCAATCGCCAGCCGGATGCCGATTTCCCGCGATCGCGTGGCAGAGCGGGCCATCAGCAGATTCGCGAGATTGGCGCATGCGATCAGCAGCACCAGACCGGTGAGGCCGATGAGGATCTTCAGTGTACTGGAGTCGTCCCAATAAGCCCATCGCATGCTGGGGGCGCCCTCCCTGGCGCGGTTCACCAGGAGCCGCTGCGAAAAGAACGCCTTGATCTCCCGCTCGGGCGATAGCTTGAAGTTATCCCGAAGCGATTCCAGCGCCTGCTGGAACAACGGGTCCAGTTGGGCACGCGCGCGGTATCGAAACGCCAGGCCGCAACCGGCCAAGGACCCAGACCTGTCGTGGACGGGACTCCACCGCCAGAGGAATCCACAAGTCGGGAATCATCCCTCGATCCACGCCGAAGAACCTTGGCGGCATGACGCCAATGATGCGGAAACTCTCGCCTGATATCCGCACACTGGCACCGACGGTTGACGGATCTCTTCCGAACTGCCGCCTCCAAAAGGCATAGCTGATTACGGCCACGCGATTCGCTGCGCCAGCGCGGTCGTCGTCCGGATCGATGGTGCGTCCCATCAAAGGCTGCACTCCTAACGACGGAAAGAAGGAGCCGGAGACTTCATGCGCCGTGGTGCGTTCTATTGTGGCGCCGGCCCGGAACACAGGATTCGACCAGCTAATGGCGAAGACGTCGGAAAGGACAGCGCGGTCCCGTTGGAAGTAATCGAAAACTGCCTGGGGAAGATTGGTCATCATCGCGCCATCGGACTGCACTCTGACGAACTCTACGAGTTCCTGCGGATTCTTTACTGGCAGAGGCCGGAGCAACATCGCGTCCATCAGGCTGAAGAGCGCGGTATTGGCTCCAATGCCCAAAGCGAGCGAAAGCACGGCCACAATGCTGAATGCTGGCGTCTTGGCTAGCGTGCGGGCGGCATAGCGAAGGTCTTGCCAGAGTGTTTCGAGGGCGGGGTTGGGCAATATGGCCTCCTAAACGGATGCAGCAATTAGAAGGCCAGCAGTCCTCGTAATTCAAGACGATGCAAGGCCGGGAATAGTGCACCGTCCTCGAAAAATCTCCTGGCGAAGCCTGAGTCCAACCAAAGCCCCCTTGCATCCAATCGCCTAGGGATATGGTCCCATTGTCTACCGACATTTGGGTGATACTATAAAATAGGCTTTTATGTCCGTCGCTACCAGCTTCGCACTGCCAAGTTCGCGCCTCCGGGCGACGGATCTTCTGCAGCTTATTGGAAACACACCGCTCATTCGCATGGAACGGATCGCCGCCGATCTTCCGGGCATCGAAATCTACGGCAAAGCCGAGTTCTTCAACCCCGGTGGATCGGTGAAGGACCGGGCCGCGCTGAACATGATCCTGGACGGCGAGCGCACCGGCAAGCTCACCAAGGACCGGGTCATCCTGGATTCCACCAGCGGCAACACGGGAATCGCCTATGCAATGATCGCCGCGTACAAGGGTTACAAGGTGAAGCTGTGCCTGCCCAAGAACGCATCCATGGAGCGCAAGCACGTATTGCAGGCGTACGGAGCGGAGATGGTGCTCACCGATGCCAACACGGGCTCCGACGGCGCGATCCTGGCCTGCCGCGAGATCTACAACTCCGATCCGGATCGCTATTTCTACCCGGATCAGTACAACAATCCCGCCAACTGGAAAGCCCACTATAACGGGACTGCGCTGGAGATTTTGGCGCAGACCGACCGGCGCATCACGCACTTCGTGGCCTGCATGGGAACCAGCGGAACGTTCATGGGCAACTCGCGCCGGCTGCATCAGGAACTGCCGCACGTGAAGTGCATTTCGGCGCAGCCTTCCTCCGGATTCCACGGACTGGAAGGATTGAAGCACATGCCGACCGCGATTGTGCCGGGCATCTACGATCCGGGCGTCGCCGACGGCAACATCTGGATCGAGACCGAGGACGCTTACGCCATGTGCCGGCGCATCGCGCGCGAAGAAGCGCTGCTGGTGGGGATTTCGTCCGGCGCGAATATTCTGGCCGCGCGCGCCGTGGGCAAGCAACTGGTGGATGCCGGCGAATCGGGCGTGATCGTTACGGTGCTGTGCGACGGAGCCTACAAATACCTCAGCGAGTCCTTCTGGAATGATCCGCATTGAGCAGCGGGCCTGGGATACGATGGTTTCTCATGCCGAGAAAACGTATCCCAAGGAGTGCTGCGGAGTGATGCTGGGCTCGGACGGCGTGGTGCACGAAGCGGTGGCGCTGGCGAACGTCTACACTGGTCCGCAAGAGGATTTCTTCGTGATGGATCCCCAGGACTTGAATCGCGCCGATGCGCAGGCCCGCAAGAACGGGATGGAGGTGCTGGGCGTCTTCCATTCGCATCCGAATTGCGACGCCTACTTCTCGAAACGGGACCTGGAGAACTCCTGCTCCTGGTTCTCCTATGTCGTGCTATCGATAAAGAACGGGCGCTTCGATCACGCCGCCAGCTACCGGCCGGACTTTGACCAGAAGGAAGCTCCCAAGGAAGAATTGATCTATGGCTAAGATTCTGATTCCCACTCCGCTGCGGCAGTACGCCGGCAAACAGGATTCGGTGGTGGTGGCCGGCGCGACGGTCGCGGAAGTGCTGCAATCGCTAACCAGCCAGTACGCCGATTTGCGCCGCCATCTCTATAACGACGAAGGCAAGCTGCGCAGCTTCGTAAACGTGTACGTCAACGACGACGACATCCGCTATCTGGACCGCGAAGCTACCGCGCTGAAAGACGGCGACACAGTTTCCATCGTGCCCAGTATCGCGGGCGGATCGGTGGGTGTGGAAGCGCCCCCGGTGACGTTGTCGAAAGAAGAAATTCTCCGCTACAGCCGCCACCTTATCATGCCGGAAGTGGGCATGGAAGGCCAACTGAAGCTGAAGAACGCGAAGGTAGCGTTAATCGGCACGGGCGGCCTGGGCGCGCCGCTGGGGATGTATCTAGCGGCGGCGGGCATCGGTCGGATTGGGTTGGTGGATTTCGATGTGGTGGATTTCACCAACCTCCAGCGGCAGGTGATTCACGGCACCAAGGACGTCGGGCGGAAGAAACTGGACTCGGCGGCGGACACGATGCTGGATATCAATCCTTATGTGGAGATTGACCGGCACGAGACCGCTTTATCGAGCGAGAACGCATTGCAGATCTTGCGCGACTACGACATTGTGGTGGACGGCACCGACAATTTTCCGACGCGCTATTTGGTGAACGACGCTTGCGTGCTGCTGGGCAAGCCCAACGTGTACGGATCCATCTTCCGGTTCGAAGGGCAGGCGACGGTGTTCGCGACTGAGGGCGGGCCATGCTATCGCTGCCTGTATCCCGAGCCACCACCTCCAGGTCTCGTGCCGAGTTGCGCGGAAGGCGGTGTGTTGGGCATCCTGCCGGGGACCGTCGGATTGATTCAGGCTACAGAGACGGTGAAGCTGATCCTGGGAATCGGCGAGCCGTTGATAGGCCGGCTGTTGCTCTATGATGCGCTGGCAATGCGTTTCCGCGAGCTGAAGCTGCGCCGGAATCCGGAGTGTCCGATTTGCGGCGATCATCCGACCATACGCGAGCTGATCGATTACCAGCAGTTCTGCGGCATTCCGAATCAGCCGCACGAGCCGGTGGCCGCCGAAGGCGACATCGATCCAGTGGAGGTGAAGGTGAAGATCGATCGCGGGGATCCGTTCGTGCTGATCGATGTCCGCGAGCCGCACGAGTATCAGATTTGCAAAATTCCCTACGCGAAGCTGATCCCGCTGGGCGATCTGCCGAAGCGCGTGAACGAGCTCGATTCCGCCGACGAAATTGTGGCCCACTGCAAGAGCGGCATGCGCAGCGCCAAGGCGGTGGATTTTCTGAAACAGGCCGGTTTCAAAAAGGTGCGCAACATGAAGGGCGGGATCCTGGCGTGGAGCGACAAAGTGGACCCAAGCGTTCCGAAGTATTGAGGGATTGCGCCAGCTGGAATATCGGATATCCCGCTGGGGGTGCGCATGGCAGTTATCTCGTTCTCTGAAGAGTCGTCCGACGCTGCTTGGGTGGTTGCCGGTTGGGCTTACCGGCAAGTGCTTGCAGATGTGTTGGCCCTACATCCCAATGACTCTGAGATGGCTTCCACATTTGATCGAGCGGAAGCTGTCGGTTACTTGCGTTTAGATTGTCTCGACGTGGCATTGGAGATGAGACTGACAACGGCGATCAAAGAAACTGCGACCTCCATTTTGTCGGGGAAGTTCCCATCAGGAATCGTAGAGCGGTTCCACGATGAGCATACAACGCAGGAATATCTCAAAGGACTGCGAATGCTATTAGAGGCTGCTGAGAGCCGTTCCGCTTGAGCGACTTGCTGAGGAAACCATTGGTTTCAATTCGCACTTACAGCCAGCTCCGATTCAGGCAGCCGTCTTATTTCACCTCGGCGAGATTCCGTGCTCCTTCGCGAGTTCTTCCACGAACTGTCGCATCGGCCGGCATTCGCCGCGCTTGGCTTGATCGAGTCCACGGCCGATACTTCGAAGGCGCTCCTGGAGTTCCCGGTCCCGGAGCGGGCTTGGGTGCGATTCGGCGGTACTCATTTCGTCAGGCCGAACTCACGCAATATCTCTTCGTGCGGAATGCCTTCGCCACGGGCGAGTGATGCACGGGCGCGATCCAGCGCTTCGGCTGTCTCGGGCGTGATCTCAGCCTCTTCCGCGGAAGGCAAAAACTCACGCTCTCCCTCGGCGATGTTTTCATCCACGCTTTTTCTATTCGCCAAATAGAAGGCTAACGCCCCGTGGATCTGTTCCAGTGCCAAGGAAGGAAGCTCATCCTGAATGCCTTCAGGCGACGCGCCATCTCGGTATAGATAGACAAGGGTATCGAGCGAGACCCGCGTTCCCGTGACGTAGTAGCCGCCATTTCGCATTTCTACGTAGCTGGATGCCATCTTGATTCAGTATAGCTCCGGGCCCGTTTCATCTTGTAACCGCGACAACGGTCCAATCCGGCAGTAAGAATTGCACAGTCCTTAACTGCCACCGAGCCGTATTCGCCCGAAATTTCAATAGTTTACGCTTTGGCCCCTCACCCGCACAGAAACCTCGCAGGCGAGGGGCCATGGTCTATTTCGGAGTCCTGCTAGTTGCGGCGACAATCTCGGTCGGATGGCTGGGGCCAACGCACCGGCCAATGAAAAACTATCTCGCCGCGTTCTTCGAGTGGTTCGGCGAGCTGGGAATGTTCTGCGGGCGCGTCGCTAAAACCATATTCACCCCGCCGTTCGAATTCAAAGAGATCCTTCGCCAGATGGACATCATCGGAGCGAAATCGTTTCCACTGGTGGCCATGGCCGGCGCGGCGACGGGCGTGGTTCTCTCGCTGCAGATGCATGACGCTCTGCTCCGCTTCGGGGCCAAGGGCATGCTTCCTACGGTGATCATTTTCTCCCTGATTCGCGAGACTGGCCCCATCATCACCGGCGTCGTAGTCAGCGGCCGAGTGGGCGCGGGCATCGGCGCGGAACTGGGATCGATGAAGGTCACTGAACAGATCGACGCCATGGAGGCATCTGCGGTGAACCCCTACCGGTTTCTGGCAGCCACCCGGATACTGGCATGCATCGCGATGCTGCCGTTGTTGACCCTGGCTGCGGATGCCGCCGGCATCCTCGCGGGTTGGCTCGCGTCCACGCTGCAAGATCCAGTATCTCTTCGTCTCTTCATCGGCCGGGGCTTCAAAACGGTAGACTTCAGCGACTTTCTGCCGCCCACATTCAAGACCGCGGTTTTTGGTTTCATCATCGGCGCGGTGTCGTGCTTCCAAGGCATGAGCACGGAAGGCGGCACGGAGGGAGTGGGACGGTCGGCTACCAGCTCGGTGGTGCTCTCTTCGCTGATCATCATTCTCGCGGACGTCGTGCTGGTCCGATTCATCCTGGTATTTTTCCAATGAAGAATCCTGCGCAAAATCGACAGCCCATTGTGATGATCCACGACCTGCGCAAGTCGTTCGGCTCACAGCAGGTGTTGGATGGAATCGACCTGGCGGTGGTACAAGGCGAGACGTTGGCCGTGTTGGGCCGCAGCGGCATCGGCAAAAGCGTGCTGCTGAAGTTGATCATTGGCCTGCAAAAGCCCGACTCAGGCTCCATCGTGATCCAGGGACAGGAAATCACCTGTCTCGATCTGAACCAGTTGAATGAAATCCGCAAGAAGATCGGCTTCCTGTTTCAGGGGGCCGCGCTGTACGATTCGATGACTGTCGCCGAAAACGTCGCGTTCCCACTCCGGCGTCACACCAAGTTATCGGAGACCGAACGAAAGGAGCGAGTGCGCGACCTGCTGGCAAGCGTCGGGATGGAGGAGGATCACCAGAAACTGCCGTCGCAGATATCGGGAGGAATGCAAAAACGCGTCGGAT
Source organism: Bryobacteraceae bacterium (assembly GCA_035632375.1). Taxonomy (GTDB): domain Bacteria; phylum Acidobacteriota; class Terriglobia; order Bryobacterales; family Bryobacteraceae; genus Palsa-89. Next base: position 54,461 of record DASQGY010000252.1, read on the forward strand.
TAGCGCGGGCGCTGGCGCTGGATCCTGAAATTCTGCTGTTCGACGAGCCAACTGCCGGCCTGGACCCCATCACCGCCACCGAAATCGGAGAGCTGATTGTGGAGTTGAAGAAGCAGCGCAGCATCACCTCCGTGGTGGTGACCCATGACATTCACGCTGCCCGCGCATTCACGGATCGGATGGCGCTGATCGACAACGGGCATGTTGTCATCGAAGGCACGTTTAGCGACCTGCAGAAAAGCCGCGACCAGTTTATCCATCGATTCCTGCGCGAGGCTGCATAGGAGGGAATTATGACGAGAGCGTTTCGACTTGGCCTATTCATTGTGGGGACCCTGGCGGTCCTGGCTACCTGCGTGTTTCTGATCGGCAACCGCGACCTCCTGTTCGGCTCCACCTACACCCTCAAAGCGAGCTTCAAAAACGTCGCCGGCCTGAACGATGGCGGCGAAGTGCGTGTCGGCGGAATCCACGAAGGGACAGTGAAGCACATCGACCTGCCCTCGAAGCCCGACCAGGATGTCACCGTGGTGATGAACCTCAACACCGCCACGCACAATGTCCTGAAGAAGGACTCCGTCGCGTCCATCAAGTCTGAAGGACTGCTCGGCGACAAGTATGTCGAAATCACGTTCGGATCACCCGATGCCGAGCGGCTGAAGAATGGCGACACCATTGGAGCCGCCCCGCCCGTCGATATCGCGGACCTGATCAAGAAGACCAACGACATTCTGGATACCACCAAGGATGCTGTGCAAAGCGTGCAGGGCACCGCCAGCAACATGGAGACCATCAGCAACAACATCAAGCAAGGCAAAGGCACGGTTGGCGCGATGATCAACGACAAGACCATGTATCAAGAGGCCACGGCCGGCGCCACTTCATTTGCCGACAACATGGAAGCTCTCAAGCACAATTTCTTCCTGCGGGGCTTTTTCAAGAGGCGCGGCTATGAGGATGCAGACGAAGTCAACAAACATCAGGTCGCCCGCCTTCCCGCTGAAGCGCCGTCGAAGAATTTCGAATACAATACGGCGCAGATTTTCACCAAGCCAGATTCGGCGAAGCTGAAGGACAAGAAGGCTTTGAACGAAATCGGGAAGTTTCTGGAAGGGAACCAGTTCGGTCTGGTGGTGGTGGCCGCCAGCGCCGGCATGAAAGGCGATACCGAAAAGGATCGCATGCTCACCGCCGCGCAAGCCATGGTGGTTCGCGATTACCTGACGCAGAATTTCCGTTTCGACGACACGCGCCTCAAAACTCTCGCCCGCGGTAAAACCGAGGAAGAAGGCAGCAAGCTGGAAGTGCTGATCTATCCCACTGGGGCCGGTGCGGCGACGGCGCAAAACTCCAAGGCAGCGAAGCGTTGATGGCGGGCGCCTACCGGCCGATCAGCGACTATGGCGTGATCGGCGACATGCACACCGCCGTGCTGATCTCGGCCGACGGGTGCATCGACTGGGGATGCCTGCCGCACTTCGATAGTCCCGCGATGTTTCTGCGGCTGCTGGATGCACGGAAAGGCGGATACTGCGCCATCGCCATGCAATCGCCAGTCGGTAGCTCGCGGCGATATCTGGACGGCACGAATATCCTGGAGACCACGTATTTCGCCAAAACAGGGCGCGTCGTAGTCACCGATTTCATGCCCGTGCGCAAGCGGAAGGAAACGCATCCGATGGGGCAGGATATGTTCGCCGCACACCGCATTATCCGCCTGATCCGCTGCGTGGAGGGAACGGTGGAGTGCTCGGTGGATATCAAGCCCACGTTTTCATTCGCTTTGGAAGAACCAAAAGTGACCCGTCACGCAACGGGAGCCGTTGTGTTCCAAGGTGCGACGGATGCTCTCCACGTGCAGTGTCCTCAGTTGAAGATCGCGCGCGATGGATCCGGATCGGCGAAAATTCGCCTGTATGCGGGCGACGAGACGTTCGTCGTGCTGGCCTACGACGAGGCCGGCTCCAAGATGGAGCGCATGGATCTGGGCGATGTCCGCAAGGCATTCCGGGAGACGCGTCACTACTGGACAGAGTGGTCCAAGGCGTTCCGCTACGAAGGGGAATGGCGCGACGAAGTCCTGCGTAGCGCGCTGCTGCTGAAGTTGCTCACCTTCGAGCCGACCGGCGCCATCCTTGCCGCTCCCACCACTTCGTTGCCGGAGGCCATTGGCGGAGCGCGCAATTGGGACTACCGTCTGAGCTGGCTGCGGGACTCGCAGTTCGTCGTGCTGGCGCTGATGGATCTCGGCTATTTCGGGGAAGCTCGCGACTTCTATTACTTCTTGAAATCCGCCGCCGCCGGGCCCGTTGAGGATTTGCAGATTCTCTACGGGATTCGGGGCGAGCGGCGGCAGAAGGAGGCCATCCTCAAGCACCTCGACGGATATCGCGGGTCGCAGCCGGTGCGCGTCGGTAACCTGGCCGGTGGTCAACGGCAACTGGATGTCTACGGCGAACTGCTGGACTGCATGCACTCCTATTGGACCCGCGACACCTCGAGCGAGGATCACAAATTCTTTTCGGAGAACGTCTGGCCCATGGTGGCGCCTCTGGCCGGCTATGTGGTGGAGCACTGGCGGGAACCGGACAGCGGTATTTGGGAGTCGCGCGGTCCAGTACGCCACTTCGTGCATTCCAAGGCCATGTGCTGGGTGGCTTTGGAACGTGCCATCCGGCTGGCGGTGGCGGTAGGACATCGCCGCGCACCTGCGCCGTGGCGGCGCGAACGAGATGCGATTTTCCGGAGCCTGGTGAACGAGGGATTTAATCGCGACATCGGCGCCTTCGTGCAGTACTACGGATCGCGCGCGGTGGACGCGTCCGTCTTGCGCCTGCCGATGTTGGGCGTTATCGATGCGAAGGACCCAAGGATGGTTTCCACCATCAAGCAAATCGAGCGCAGCCTGGTTCACAACGGCTTGGTGTATCGTTACCCCAGAGCGAACGATAACATCCCGGGCAATGAAGCCGCTTTCACCAGTTGCACTCTTTGGCTGGTAAACAACTACGCCATGCTCGGCCGCGTGGACGAGGCCAAGGAACTATTCCGCCATGTGCTCTCGTTTCAAAGTCCCTTGGGCCTATTTGCAGAAGAAATCGATCCGGTGACGCGAGAGCAATTGGGAAACTATCCGCAAGCCATGACCCACGTGGCCCTGATCGGTTCCGCACTGCGGCTGGGTTAGTCTGTGCCTGAAGTTTCTACATTTCCAACACGCACAGACAAAAGTCTGTGCCACCTTCAAAAACTTGTTAGCAAATGGTAGCACATGCTTTAGCTTGTGCAGCAAAGACTTTAGTCTGTGCGTTTAGAAACGTTCTTATAAACAACGCCGCCCTTCATCACAAACACGACGCGCCGCACAGCCGTGATGTCCTTCAACGGATCGCCGTCCAGCGCGATGATGTCCGCCTGCAATCCGGGCGCGATGGCGCCGATTTGGCCGGCCATGCCGAGCGCCTCCGCCCCTAATGAATTCGCCGAGACCATCGCCGCCATCGGGTCCACCCCACAATCGCGCACGCGATCGATGAACTCTTCAGCATTCCGCCCGTGCGCGCCCGCCACGGCGTCCGTGCCGAAGACGATTTTCAGTCCAGGAATTTTCACGGCACGGCGCATCAGCTCGTGGTTCATGGGCAGAATCTCTTCGAACACCGCGAACCCCGCTTCCGTGGCGGGGTAGAAGGGTGTGCCGGCGTACCGGTCCTTGTACCGTAGATAAGTTTCCAGCAACAGCCCGGCCTGCGGATCGAAATATGTCCCTCTCTCAGCCATCAGTTTCAGATCGTCGTCCGTCGCACCCAGTCCGTGCTCGACCTCAGTGCATCCGGCGAGAGTTGCGGCGCGAACAGCATCCCGGTACGCGTGCACCAGCGTGCGCAGCCCCTGCTTCTTCGCTTCATCGCACGCGGCGTTCAGTTGCTCCAGCGAAAGCGTCATGGGGCCCTGACGCATGCCACCCGACGCATAGATCTTGATCAGATCCGCGCCTGCTTCCTTTTGCTTTCCCACGTACGCGCGGATCTCGTCCGGCGTCCCGGTCTGCTCGCCGCGCCCCATGAGCGCCTCAACGACCGTCAGGACGCGCGGGCCCGGAAGCATGCCCTTCGCAATAGCATCGCGCAAGGCAACGTCTCCGCCCATGTTCTGGATGGTGGTAAACCCAGCCATCAACGTTAGCCATGCATTTGAGGCTGTGGCGTACGCGGCTTCTGGGGTCGTTCCTCCCGTGCCTGCGAATTTGCCGTCCTTGCCGAAGCTCCACGCAATGTGCACGTGCGCGTCGATCCAGCCCGGCAACACCGTGAGGCCGCGCAGGTCGTAGTCCACCGGACCAGCCTTTGGGTCGATCGCCGCAATCTTGGAGCCATCGATTACTATGCGGGTGTTGCGCAGCACGCGGCCCTTGCCATCGAATACCGAGCTCGCGGCAATGACGATGCGTTTGTTCTGCGCAAAAGTGCAGGCGCTAACGACGCTGAGGATACCTAGAGCGGCTGTAAATCGCATCATCATGGCCCGTACCGTCGCATAGCTCGGATGGACGCGCCCCCTGGTTCGATTCGGGTATCGGGAGCATACGATCGCGCGGTAGCTTCATCGACCGCCAGGAAACTGGGGAGCGTTCGCGCGATGGTTGCCACGCCGTCAGAGTGGTACTCCAGCACCAGCAAACCGTCAATATTGTGCGCCCGGACCAGCGGATGCTCGTAAACCATCCATCTCCCCTGGGCATCGGTCTGGAAGCCGCTCACCGATGCAGGCGCGCCATCGCTGTAAAAGAAGAGTCCACCGACTCGGGTTCCTGGATACGCAAGCTGCATCGCGACATCGAACCAAACATCAAACCACTGGTTGGGTGCGCCCAGCGGACTGCCCCACTCGTCCTTGGGCACGTTGGTGAGAATCACCAGGGTCCCCGGTTTCACGCGCGGCGCGGCATGGATCACTTCCGCAATCACGGCGCGATACCGTTCCCACACCCAGTGATGATACGCGGTCTTCTTCAGAGCCGAGTAACTTCCGTACCAGACGATCAACCCGCCCAGGACCGCGATCACGCCGGCGCGGAGCCATTTTCGCCGTACGTAGCCGGCCAACAGGGTGACAAGCGATGCGAACATCAGCCCCGCCGCCAGCCCGGACAGAATCTGCGTACGCCAAAGACCCCTAGCCGATTCCAGGACTAAGTAGACGGGGAAGCTGAAAATCAGGAGTAACAGGCCGACGCCCAGCGCTCGCGACAACGTGCGCCTTTCGGGCGCGGGCGATTCGGACCGCTGGAGCCACAGCATCAGTGCGAAGCCTGCCAGAAAAACGATGGTCGCAATCACGGCAGGGAGTATCAACTGGTCCTCGGAAACCTTTGCCGATTCAGATCCGGCCCAAGCCCAAACCTTCAGGCTGGTGACGATGTTGAATATCCAGTCGCTCAGAAGGGAACCAAGCTGCCAGGTTTTTCGCAGCACTGATTGCTGATACGTGTGCCCGCCCGAGCGCGCGTACTTAGCCAACGCGACCACGATGTAAATTGCCGGTACCGCATACCAACCCGCGGTAATCGCTGCCCATCGCCGCCAGGGCAAGCGATACAGAAGCCAAAGCAGCAGCGGCGCCAGGAATAATAACGGCAACTGGCTTTCGTAGGCCCACAGCGACAGGTGCAACAGGAATCCGGCAATAATCAGATAAAGGCAAACGCGCGAGTTCTTCTTCTCCTCAAACGCGAGAATGAGCGCGTAGAACGCCAGCAACATCCAAAAGATGTAGCCCGATTGATGCGTCTGCCCGACCCACCCGAGGGTCTGGTCGGAGGAATGGACCAGCACGAAGACGCCGGCCAGGTACCAGAAGACATCGTGACCGGGCAACAGGCGGCGGCCAATCAGAAAAACCAGGAAGCCACGCGCCCACCACAGGGCGGCATAGACGATCTGGTAGGGAACCCAGCTCCCGCCGAAACCGGTTAGTTCGCCGAGCAGATACGCAACTTGATAAAACGTACTGATATGAACGCGCAGCAGGTCAGACCCGTTGAGAAATCCATTCCACCACCGCGAGATTTCGCTGACGTAAGTGAACCCGGTGTCCACCGGCATCCCGCTGCGCAGGCTGAACGGGACCCACAACGAGAGCACGATGGCGAGGTAGGAGAAAGCGGCGGCGAGTCGACTACGAAGAGCGGGCAAACATCCAGTTTGCCTTACTTCTGGGCCAGCAATGCAATCCCGCCGGACGCTGCCGGGTAGGTTTCGATCTTGGTGCCTGCCGGGAGCCGCACCGGCGCGCGGAAGTAGTACGGCCGAGCGAACTTTGGCTTGTAGTCGTAGAGCCAGATCAGCGGCTCGATGGTGCCGTCGGGGCGATCAGCCACTACCTTCACGGAAACGCCGTCGGCCAGGTTTTTCGGACGGACGCCCGCGAAGGTCATGGGCTGTTTCAGCGTCAAGCTGCCGTCGACTAGCAATTCCGTACCGGTCTTCTCCCCATGCACCGGCGCCGGCCCAAACTCCGGATCTTTGGGCAGCAGAGACCGGTCGCCTTCAGGCGACCCGCCTTCCACCCAATCGGAAATCAAGTGGATCTCTTCCTGCGTGAGCGCGTGATCGTCGCGCAAATCGCCGAAGCCCTTGATGGCCGCATACGGAGGCATGCGCCGCTCCAGCACTTCTTCCTTGATGGCCTTGGCCCAGGGCCGCGCCTGCTCGAACGTGACCAACGCAAACGACGAGCCGCCATCCCGGTGGCAGGATGCACAACGCTTATACACTAGCCGCGAAATCTCGCGCGACCAGGTGATCTTGGTTGAAAAAACATCGTGGGCGCTCAGCATGATGCCGAGAGCGCCCACCAGGAGAGGTACAGCAGTTAACTTCACTTCTTATTGACCGCCGGTTGGCGTGGTCTCCACTTTCTTCTTCGGACGAATGAACTCGTTCAAGGTCATGTCCGCCGGAATCACGACATCATAAAAACCGATCATCATCTCTTCCCAGCTTTGCTCGCCGAAACGCACAGTTGCAGTTGGATCGGGATTGTGCGGATTGTTGGGCGAATTGTCGAACCAGGCCGTACACTCGATGCGCGTTCCCGGAGGAATCACCAGCGGCTCAGCCAGCTTGTAGTCGAGCTGCCAGAAGAAATCGTACTTGGGCACGCGCAGCAGGACTTCGCTGCGCCCGTCTGGATACACCGCGCGATACTCGAACGATTTCCCGCGAAGGTGCATGTGCGGGAAGAAGTTCAATATCGTCGCGCCGTTCGGGAAGGTGTTCTTGGCCTCGACCTTATAATTGGGATCGCCCGGAGGAATCTTGAAGCCCAGGTTGTTTCCGCCGATGGTGACGGCGCGTTCCGAGGGCTTCTGCTTCGCGAATACCAAGCCGACCTTGGTGTGATCCTCGGTCGCTTTGCCGCTCACCGTGTAGTGGATCTGCAGCACCAGGTCGGAGCCGGCTTTGATCATCTTGCCGAGACCGGGCCGCCACATTTCAGGGATCTTGCCCGGCGTGTAAATCATCAGGATATCGCTGCCGCCGCCGGAGGTGTTGTTGAAATCCTTGCCGCCGCCCGGGGGTACAAACGGAACGTTGGGTTTCGCCTCGCGCAGCCACTTGTTGCCGGGCTCGCGTACGAAGATCACCACGTGATGGACCACCGAACGGTCGCTGGGCCGCGCTTCCGCCGCCTGAATCCAGGTGTCTTCGGTGAACTTGGTGGGCAGCACCACGTACATGTACGGAATATCACCGGTGGCTGGGATCTTGAACGTATTCATGTCCAGGATCAGGTCCGGCTTGGGAATGTTCCAGCCGTCGACGAAAGTCTGCGGTTTCGGCGCGTCCTTTGCATCGCCTTCTTTAGCGCCGCCATCTACCCAGGCCGTCAGCGTGTCGATCTCCTCTTTGCTGAGCGAACGGTCGTCGGCGAAATGCCCGTACTGCGGATCGGCGAACCATGGCGGCATCTTCTTGGTGATGACGTTGTCCTTGATCGCCTTGGCCCACGGACGCGCGTCCTTATAGGACATCAACGTGAACGGCGCAATCTCGCCGGCGCGGTGGCACTCCTGGCAGTGCCTCTGCAGAATCGGCTCGACGTCTTTGTGGAAGGTGGCATCCTTCGAAACACTGGCCGCAAAAGCGGCAGATCCCAGGATGATGGCGAATGCAAAGATTTTGGTTTTCATTGTTGATTGGAACTCCCTGATGTATTCGATGTTGGCGTGGCCGCGGGGCTGGCCGGACGCGGCCGGAAGAAATCGCGCAAATTCATGTCCGCCGGGATGACGATGTCGTACGCGCCGACCATCATCTCTTCCCAGCTCTGCTCGCCGAAACGGACTGCTGCGGTGGGGTCTGGATTCTTCGGATTGTTCGGCGAATTGTCGAACCAGCCGGTGACTTCGATGCGGGTGCCCGGCGGAACGGTGAGCGGCTGTGCCAGCCTGTAATCGAGCTGCCAGAAGAAATCGTATTTGGGCACGCGCATCAAGACTTCGGACTTCCCGTCCGGATACACTGCCCGGTATTCGAAAGCTTTGCCGCGCAGATGCATGTGCGGGAAAAAGCTCAGGATAGTTGCGCCGTTGGGCAGGGCGTTCTTGGCTTCCACCGGATAATTTCCGTCGCCCGGCGGAATCTTGAACAGTACATTCGAAGCGGCTAGCGTTACCACGCGCTCGGCTGGTTTTTCTTTGGAGAACACCAAACCAACCTTGGTGTGATCCTCAGTCTCCTTGCCGTTGGCGGTGTAATGAACCTGAAGCACCAGGTCCGACCCGGCCTTAATCAACCTGCCGCGATTCGACGCCCACATATCCGGGATCTTGCCCGGTGTGTAGGCCGTCAGGATTTCGCTGCCGCCACCGCCGATGTTCAGCAGGTTTCCACCCGCCGGGACAAAAGGCACGCCCGGCTCGGCCTGCCGCAGCCACTTGGATTGCGGCTCGCGAATGAAAATGACCATGTGATGTACAACCGACCGGTCGCTGGGCCGCGCTTCGGCCATCTGAATCCACTTGTCTTCGGTGAACTTAGTGGGCAGCAGCACGTACTGATAGGGCACCTCGCCCTTGGCCGGAATGTGGAAGCTCTGCATCTCCAGCACCAAATCCGGCTTCGAAATGTTCCAACCATCCACAAAGGTACGCGGTTGCGGGGCATCCTTCGCGTCGCCCTCTTTGGCGCCACCATCCACCCAGGCCGCCAGCGTATCGATCTCCTGCTTGCTCAGCGAGCGGTCGTTCACGAAATGGCCGTATTGCGGATCGGCGAACCAGGGCGGCATCTTCCTGGTGAGGACGTCTTCCTTGATGGCCTTGGCCCAGGGCCGCGCGTCCTTATAGGACAGCAACGAGAACGGCGCGATTTCACCGGGACGGTGGCACTCCTGGCAATGCTTCTGCAGGATCGGCTGCACATCTTTGGTGAACGTGACCTGAGGAGGCACGCTGGCCGCCCAGGCGCATACCGACACGAATACTATCGAGAAGCCGCTGAGTCTACCGCGCATATTTGTCAGTCTCCGGCTATGGTTAAAAACTGGAACCGCTCTGAGCCGGCTGCGCCTTCTTGGGAGGACGCATCAAATCCATGGCCGTCTTGTTCATCGGAACCGCGACATCGAAGAATCCGAACATCATCTCTTCCCAGGTCTGCTCGCCGAAGTGAACTTCCTTGGTTGGATCTGGATTGTAAGGATTATTGGCCGAGTTGTCGTAGTGCGCCGTGCACTCGATCACCGTGCCCTTGGGCAGCACTTTGGGCTGTGCCAGGTCGTAGGTGAGCTGCCAGTTGAAATCGTAGTGCGGAACGCTGAGCAGAACTTCTTTTTCGCCGGTCGGATAGGTGACGCGATACTCGAAATCCTTGCCGCGGAAGTGCATGTGCGGCAGCATATTGAGCAGCGTGGAATCGTCCTGGAGCGTGATCTTCGAATCCACCTGATAGTTCGGATCGCCCGGAGGAATGGCAAACTGCCCGTTCGTAGCGGCTAGCGTAATGACGCGCTCGGTGGGCTTATCGTTGGCAAATATGATCCCGATTTTCGAAATGTCGCTGCCGGCCTTGCCGTTCGCGGTGTAGTGCATCTGCAGCACAATGTCCGACCCGGCCTTAACCAGCCTGGCTTGTCCCGGCTTCATGATGGTGGGCATGGTCCCAGGCGCATAGCCAGCGAGGAAATCGCCAAAGCCGCCGGCGCCTTCCTGTTGCTGCCTCCTCTGGCCGCCCTGCTGCGGCGGCTGCGGCTGCGCTTGGGCTTGCCGCGCGCGTTCACGGGGAACGAACGGTACGCCGGGCTGCGCGTCCTTCATGAAGGGATTGCCGGGCTCGCGGATGAACGCAATGATGTGATGCACCAGCGCCGGATTCCCCGGCCGCGCCTCGGCGATCTGGACGTATTTGTCTTCGGTGAAACCGGTAGGAATCACGATGTACTGATAGTCGATGGTGCCCGAAGCCGGTACCTCGAAAGGCTTCTGCATGGACAGGACCACGTCGGGCTTGTTGATGCGCCAGCCTTCTACCCAGGTGATCGGCTTCGGCCCCGCCTTGGGATCGCCAGCCGGAGCGCCGGCATCGGCCCAGGAGACCAGGGTGTTGATCTCGGCTTGCGATAGGGACCGGTCGTTGGAGAACTTGCCGTAGTGCGGATCGGCGTACCACGGCGGCATCTTCTTGGTTAGAACCGCAGTCTTGATCGCCTTGGCCCAGGGCCGAGTGGAATCATAGCTAATAAAGGACATCGGCGCGGCTTCTCCCGGCCGATGGCAGGTTTGGCAGTCCTTCTGTAAGACTGGCAACACATCCTTGTAAAAGGTGATCTGGGTGGGCGCGGTGGCGGCCGAAGCCACAATCGCGGAACATAGGCACAACTCAAGTAAGCGCATTAACAGCCTCCCTACTTTTCTCTTTCCATGATACGAGAGTTGGGCCGGTTTTAGTTCGTGGAAAGTGTCAAAAACTGTGCAAAAAACGGTTGTTTGTAGGTTGTTTTGAGCCCCTTTGGAGCTTCTTGGGTCGTGTAGTAGCTCTACTTCTAGTCCGCCAGAGCTAATCCTGTTATCGAGGCGGGTTTTGGCCCTCGTATGACAGCCGGACATAGGCCTCCATTGTAAGGCCCCGGGGAGTGGGATCGGTTACGGGACGATTACACGCCTCGCCCAACCGCCCGTACCGGGTCCCTCTAGGGCGAAATTCTCTGAAACATAAAACATTTCATGGCATATATGTCGTTGACAACTGGGGTATGATAATGGATTGCGTTTTTAGAGGAGCTATGCCGTCTCAAACCACTGGCGCCCCCGCGCCATGCTGTTCCGCAAGCACTCCAATGCTGCATCTCACCCGTTCCCGGAAGAAGGCCGGCCTCTCGCTGGAAGAAATCGCCGATGTAACGAAGATCAGTCTCCGTTTCCTGCGTGCGATCGAGTCCGAAGAGTTCGAGAAACTTCCCGGCGGCATCTTCACCACCAGTTATATCCGGCAATATGCGGTGGCGATCGGCTACGACGAAACCGAGCTACTGGCGCATTACACTCGTACGACAAATCCGCCAGCGTCGCTAATTCAAAAGGCGCCGGCTGAAAAAGCGAGCCGCAGCTTGCTGGATCGCTGGCTGGGAATCCCCGCAACCATCGACCTCAAGTAATACCCCTCCGCCCCGCATCACCTTATTCCCTACCATCCGGCCCTCGCCGGTCGATAGGAAGAATAGGGACCAATGAAGATACCCAGCTTAGGTCAGTATGGAAGCGTAGCAGCGGGCGGTGGCGTGCGTCCGCACGGCACGTCCGGCAAGGTGCTAGCAAACGATCACGTGCAACTCACGAATTTGAGCTCTTCGCTGCTGGCGCAGAGCGATTCGCCGCTGCGTGTAGGGAAGTTATCCCAGCTCAGTAAAGCCGTTTCGAGCGGTGGCTATCACGTGGATGCGGGCTTGGTGAGCAATAGCATCATCGAGGACAGCTTGCGTGCAGTTAGAGCTTGAAAAGATCAGGCAAGCGCGTGGCAGCCTGGAAAACGTGCGGCAGAAGTTGTTGCAGCCCTCGGTTCAGGCATTGGAATGCGCCGCGGCCGATGTCGCCCGAGCGGTGGAATGCCTACAGCGCGTAGAATCCTGTCTCAAATTGGGCGGACGGAGGCGCGGAGGCGCCGAACAAGCCATCCGAGCCCAAATCGACGGACTGCGTAGCGACCTGCGACGTGTGAACGCACTGCTTGAGGGAGCGGGGAAGTTCTACCAGGGTTGGGCGCGGCTGATGTCCAGTGGGGCCGAGGACGCGGTGATGAACTATACGGCGGAAGGCAAGACGGGCCGGGCAGCGGCTGCAACAAGGCTGGTGCTTCATGGGTAACTTGCTGGCTTCGTTGTTGAACACTTCTAACGCCTTACGAGTGTACAGCCAGGCGCTCACGGTGTCGCAGAACAATGTGGTGAACGCCTCCACGCCGGGCTATGCAAAGCAGACCCAGGGTCTGGAGGCGATGCCCTTCGATGTCACGGTCGGGCTTCCTGGTGGGGTGATGGCCGGGCCGGTCTTGAGCGCGCGGGATGGGTTTGCTGAGAAGTCGGTACGGGAGCAACAGACCGCGCTGGACCTGTATCAACAGAAAACCACGGACCTTACACCGCTCGAAACCTATTTCGACCTATCCGGCACTTCCGGAATCGGGCCGGACATCAGCGGGTTGTTTCAGCGGTTTTCACAGCTCAGCGTTTCGCCGAACGATGCGGTGGCGCGCCAAGGCGTGATTGACCAGGCTAATACCGTTGCGCAGAGCTTCCGGAACACCGCCATGGGGCTGGCCGGTCAGGGAACCAGCCTGGACCAGGAATCGCGCAGCACCATCGACTCCATCAATCGCCTGGCGGGTATCATCGCGGAGGTCAATGCCCATAACCGCGTGGACCCATCGGGGAGCGTGGACGCAGGCGTCGATGCGCAGTTGAACTCGGCGCTCGAAGAAATGTCGCAACTGGTGAACTTTACGGCGCTGCAACAGCCCGACGGGACCATCGCGGTGTACCTGGGTGGGCAATCGCCGCTGGTATCCAACGACCAAGTCTATGCCATTCACGGCGACTTCTCAACCGCGCAGACGGCCATCGTCAGCAGCACCGGCGCTGACCTCACGCCGCTCATCACTGGAGGAAAACTGAGCGCGCTGCTGGACGACAACAACAACCTTCTGCCGGCGTATATGAAGGATCTCAATACGCTAGCCGAAAATCTGGCTTCGCAAGTGAACACCACGCTGGCCAACGGCGTAGACCAGAACGGAGCGGCGCCAGTCACGGACCTGTTTCAATATGACGCGGCAACCGGTGCGGCGCTCACCTTGTCGGTGAATCCAGTGACGCCGGACCAGATTGCCGCAGCTCTGCCTGGAGCGGCCGGAGGCAATGGAAACGCCTTGGCCTTGGCCAAGCTGGCGAACGCGAAAACTGTGGATGGATATACCTTCGCGCAGTTCTATGGCAATTTAGGCGGGCGCGTGGGCCGCGATTTATCGGAAGCGAAAGACACGCAATCCACCAAGCAACAACTGCTGAGCCAGGCGCAGGCCTTGCGGCAGCAGGTGTCGGGCGTGTCCTTGGATGAGGAGGCAGAGCATCTGGTGGCGTTTCAGCGCGCCTATGAGGCGACCTCGAAGATGATGAGCATCCTGAACAGCTTGACCGACACTTTGATGAAAGTAATCCCCTAAAGGAGTTGGCGATGATCAGTTCTCTCGATTCCGCCGCCCAGGTTTTCCTCCGAGGCATGGAACAGATCCAGCAGCGTTCGCAACGCGCGCAGCGGGAGCTGACCACTGGCCTCAGAATCAACACCGTATCCGACGCCCCGGACCAGATCGCCAGCCTGTGGCAAACGCGCTCCGAACTGGCGCAGACCGAACAGATCGACACCAACCTGGGCCGGGTTAAGAGTGAAGTGGATACTGCGGAAGGAGCGCTTCAATCCGCGGTCAATCTGATGGATCGTGCGCAGACTCTGGGCGCGCAGGGCGCCAGCGGCACCAGCAGCCCGCAAACGCGCCGGGATCTGGCGAACGAGCTGGGCGCAGTGCTGGAGCAGATGGTCGCCACCGCAAACACTACGGTAGGCGGCCGGTATATCTTTAGCGGCGACAACGACCAGCAACCGCCCTATTCCATCGACCTTACGCAGGCCACTCCGATCGGCGCTTATCAAGGCTCGGCGGCCACACGGGAGGTGCAACACCCGGATGGGTCGCAATTCGCCGTGAGCAAAACGGCCCAGGATATCTTTGATAGCGCGAACGCCCAACAAAACGTCTTTGTTAATCTCAACAATCTGCGGACCGGCCTGTTGAACAACGACCAGGCAGCGATTACGGCGGCGATGAGCAACATGCAACCGGCGAGCGGCTATCTGAACGAACAACTGGCGTTTTATGGGACTGTGCAGAACCGCGTCGCAAGCGGCATCGATTTCAGCAAGAACTATGAGACCCAACTCCAGACGCAGCTCAGCGGTATTCAGGATGCGGATCTGTCGCAATCCATCACAGAATTGCAGCAGGCGCAGACCCAGCAGCAGGCGGCGCTGGCGTCCAGGGCTAAAATGCCGAGAACCAGTTTGTTCGATTTCCTTGGATAAAGAGTTGCTGCCGTCATACAACTGCCAGCGAGCCGATGGTGGCACAGACGATTTTGTGGGGCGGACCCCCTGGTCCGCGGCCGACGCCCCCGTCGGCCTGCTGGGGATTGCGGCCCCGCTGCTCGGTGGAGCAGGCATTTCTGCCGGCGCGCTGGGGGTCGAGAAAATCGTCGCGGCGCGCAACAAATCAAAGATTTAGAAGTACAGGCTTCAGCCTGTGAAGCCCTTTTTTTGGGCAACCTCTTCAGCCTGTGCGAATCTTATCGGATTTCAACGCATGCTTTGTAGTCGTCCCGCAGTTCGAACCTCTCCACAACGCGATATCGTGGAACTGAAGGTGCCGTGATTCATACGGACGAACAAATGCTGCCCGCTCAACAATGCATCAACTCTCCTGGAAGAGTGCTGCTGGAGGCCCGCAAGACGCATTCACGGCCAGACTACTTGCGCCTCGCGGAGCCCATCCTTCTGAAATCCAGCAACGCGAACAGGAAATTATCGAGTACTTGAGCAGCGACATGGAGCACCCGGCCGCCATTTAGCTGACCCTACTGCACCGCTGCTTGCCCCGCCGCGATGAACCACACACGCCCGGTGCAATTCCCCACGCCGTCGCTGGTGTCGTCTCCCACCCAAAGATTGCCGTACATGTCCTGCGTCAGCATGTTCGACTTCCCTCCGACAAACATGAAAGGGGTCACCGTGCCATCCGCCAGCGTACCGGAATTCGCGAAAACTTCATGGACGCCTGTGCTCACCCGATAGCGCATCACGTTCGCGTCCCTGAGGTAGTAAATCGTATCGATACCGTCCGACCATATCCCGAAGTGCCCGGTATTCGCCGCGCCCGGAACAAGCTGCGATGTGCAGCCGCTCAAGCAGGAAGACGCATTCGGAATTTTGGTCAGTCCGTCTTTGCCGGCGATGTAGAGGTCGCCGCCGACGAAAGCCAGGCCATTCACCCGCCCGCCCTTAATCGATTTGCCGATAGTCACCACCGGAGGCGCCTGGCAATGCGGCGGCGCCGGCAGGTTAGCGATCGGTAATCGCACAATGTCGCCCGAGGTTAGAAAACCGGCATAGAGGTTCCCATCCGGCCCAAGCGCGACGGCCGAGGGACGCCGTCCATTGAAGCTGGGAGCCACATAGCAGGCGTTGCCGATCTGCTCATTCGCCGCAAAGGTCAGCCGTACGATTCCTATGCCCTTGCTGCCTTGATCGGCCACATAGATAGTGTCGTGACCAGCGTCGTAGGCCACTTGCGCATACGATCCACCGGCCGCGTAACCGCCAAAGACCGCGATGGGCACGGGCGTGGCCGGATCGAGTCTCATGAAACCGGACAGCCCGTCTGAATACCACATGTGCGTCCCATGGTAAATGCCTCCGCCCGGTTGCGAGACGATGTCCGACCCGTTTGTGCTGGGCTCAGGCGTCGCATAGAGACCCTTGGTGTATAGCGTGGCGACGGCGCCGCGCGCGGTGGAACTGAAAGCCGCCGCCGATAGCAGCAGGCCAGCCAATACTTGAATCCTTGCGGAACTGCGGATGATGTTCATCGATCTTCTCCCTCTCGAATCCCAGATTAATGGGAGGGGCCTCCGCAGTTGTTCGGCGCATGTCAAGAAGTTGTCAAAACGCCCAGTGACGCCCGATCCAAGATTCTTATTCGGTTTCCGTCTCAACCATTTCCACCGAATCAGCTCATCGACCCTGCGTCCGCACGTGCTATAGCATTACCAGACGAAAGGACACCTTTGCCTATCCAACTTCGCCCCGGACCAACCTTCGAACACGACGAAAGGCTCGGCCCCATCGCTGGAAGTGCATACAAACAAAGGACGCCCGCCCTGAGATGGGTTCGTTTTTTCAAAACCCCAAATTGCAGCGCGTTGACATTACAGATGCGCCACCCATGGGTCCACCGGCCAAGCGCTAACATCGGTAGAGTGAGCGACGACAGCGCCCAACCACCCACCCATAGCGAAGACGGCGTGGACCTGACCCTGATCCGCTGGATGCTCTCGCTCACCCCTGCCGAGCGGCTGGAAGTCTTGCAATCGGCAGTCAACAGTATCCTCGAAATCCGCGAACGAAATGCCAAAACCTGATTACTCCGCCATCCTCCGCACGCTCGTCGAGCACAGAGTCGACTTCATCGTAGTGGGCGGAGTGGGCGCGGTCCTGCAAGGAGCGCCAATAACAACCTTTGATCTCGATGTCCTCCACTCCACCGAGCAAGCCAACGTAGAGCGCCTCATGGCAGCGCTGGAACCCGCTACGGCCCATTGGATCTCCTCGGAAGCATCGGGAAAGGCCACACTTACAACAATCTGATCCCCTACACAGCGCCACTGCAGATCGCTCCAGACATCCAAGTGCCTCCTGGAACTCTCGAAACTGGTCGCGGTGAAGAAAGAGACCGCGGGCGAGAAAGATCGCGCCGTCCTGCCGACCTGCGCCGCACCCTACAAGAAAGGAACAAAAGCTGAACATGCCGCCTGCCTACTGCTTCCTGCCGCCTGGACCGGGATTGCGCTAAAATCATGACCGCAGTGAGCAAGATCTCGCGCCGCGACTTCGTCGAAACTACCGCCGCCGGAGCCGGCTTGGTCGTCGCCACCGCCGCGCCCATCGCCGCCGCCGAGGCTCCCACCGCGCCCCGCAGCAACATCCACCTCACCGTCAACGGCGTCGAGCATCACACCGAAGTCGAAGACCGCTGGACCCTCGCCGAACTCCTGCGCGACCACCTCTCGCTTACCGGCACGAAAATCGGCTGCGATCGCGGCGAGTGCGGCGCATGTACCGTCCTGCTCGATGGCAAGCCGGTCTATTCGTGCAGCTATCTCGCTGTCTGGGCCGACGGCCACGCCATTCAGACCGTGGAAGGTCTCGCGCAAAAGGACCGCCTGCACCCGCTCCAGGAAGCCTTCATCGAACACGATGGACCGCAGTGCGGCTTCTGCACCGCCGGCCAGTTGATGAGCGCCCGCGCCCTGCTCTATCGCAATCCGCATCCCACCGCCGACGAGGTCCGCGCCGCGCTCTCAGGCAATATCTGCCGCTGCTCGAATTACAACCGCTACGTCGAAGCAGTGCTGGCCGCCGCCGGGAGGAAGGCATGAACACGCTCAAATCCGTCGGCCATGCCACCCAGCGCATCGACGCCGTGAAGCGCGTCACCGGAACGGCCACCTACACTGGCGATGTTCACCTTCCCGGCATGCTCTACGCGCGCGTCCTGCGCAGCCCGCATCCACACGCGCGCATCCGCCGCATCGATACTTCGAAAGCTTCCGCGCTCGCGGGCGTGAAAGCCATCATCACCAGCGAAAACTGCCGCGTCATCTGGTCCACGGGCGACTCCAAGAATAAGCGCTATCTGTTCAACAACCCGGTGCGCTTCGCGGGCGATGCCGTGGCAGCGATAGCCGCTACCGATCGCCACATCGCCGAAGAAGCCATGCGCCTGATCGACGTCGATTACGAAGTGCTGCCCTTCGTGCTCGACCCCGAAGAAGCGCTCGCCCCAGGTGCGGTCGAGATCCAGCCCGGCGGCAATCTGTCACCAAACAGCCGCAATGAGCGCCAGCCCGACATTTACCGCCGCGGCAACGTCGACGCCCTGCGCACTGCCGACCGTGTCTTCGAAGATCGCTACACCTCGGTGCATCTCAACAACGCGCAACTCGAGCCGCGCGTCAGCGTCGCTCATTGGGAAGGCCCGAAGCTCACCGTCTATGCCTCCACCCAGGGCATCTCCAACTGCCGCACCGACATCGCCCGCGATCTCCAACTGAAGCCGGAGAACGTCCGCGTCATCTGCCAATTCATGGGCGGCGGCTTCGGGAACAAAAACCAGTGTCACGATTTCGATCTGATGGCCGCGGTGCTGGCCAAGAACTCCGGCGCTCCGGTGAAGCTGGAGTTCACGCGCAAGGAAGATTTCGTCGCCGTGCATGGCCGCTGGCCCACCAAGCAGTACTACAAGGTCGGCGTCAATCGCGACGGCACTCTCGCCGCCATTCAGCTCCGCGGCTATTGCGGCATGGGACCGTATCGCAAGGGCGCGGGCGGCATCGCCGGTACCGAACTTTATCAGTGCCCCAATGTCGAGACGATGGTTCATCCGGTCTACACCAACATGGCCGTCTCGGCAAATTATCGCGGCCCCGCGTATCCGCAAGGCGTCTTCGGCATCGAATCTTTGATGGATCACATCGCCAACGAGCTGAAAATCGATCCGTTGGAATTTCGCCTGAAGAATCTCACCCGGAAATATCGCGACGCGATTCCCTATACCAGCAACGGACTCGTCGATTGCATCCGCCGTGGCGCTGAAGCCATCGATTGGAAAAAGCGCTGGCATTCCGCGGGCGCAGGCGCAGGTCCGCTCAAACGCGGCGTCGGCCTGGCCATGGGCTGCTTCTCCTCCAGCCTCGGCCGCAGCAGCGCCGTCATCGATCTCGACTCGCGCGGCCGCTACACCCTGCACGTCGGGGTCACCGATTGCGGAACCGGCGCCAAGACCACGATGGCCATGATCGCGGCCGAGGAGCTCGGCGTACCACTCAATCAGATCGAGGTGGTCTGGGGCGATACCGATCACTGCCCCTACTCGGTGGGCGAATCCGGCAGCCGCACTACCAACTACACTGGCTGGGCCGTCATCCAGGCGGCTCAGGATTTGAAGCGCCAGGTCGCGGAAAAAGGCGCGCCAAAGGGCAGCGACATTCTCACCGCCAGCGCCAGTCCCGAGCCTGCCATCAAAGATGCTACACGCTACAGCTTCGCCGCTCACTTCGTCGAAGTGGAAGTAGACATCGAAACCGGCCGCGTCGGCGTGCTGAAGTATGTCGCCGCGCACGATAGCGGCCGCATCATCAATCCACTCACCGCCACCAGTCAGGTCAAAGGCGGCGCGACCATGGGCATCGGAATGGCGTTGCACGAAGAGCTGCTCTACGACCGCAAGTCCGGACTGCCGCTCAATGCCGGTTACTACGGCGCGCGCGTAATGACCCATCGCGATGCGCCCGAGATCGACGTGATCTTCGTCGAAACCGAAGATGCCTATGGACCGTTCGGCGCGAAAACCATCGGCGAGCCGCCCATCATTCCCTCCGTCGCCGCCATCGCGAATGCGATCTTCAACGCCACTGGCCGACGCATCAAGGATCTGCCCATCACACGCGACAAGATCCTGGGAGCACTGGCATGAAAGCCTTCGCCAACGCCAATCCGCGCGATGTCCGCGAGGCCGTGACGCTGCTCACCAAGATCCATGGCGAGGGGCGTAGTGCATCGATAGTCGGCGGCGGCAGCGACCTGCTCGGCATGGTGAAGGAGCGCCTGGTCGAGCCCGATGTGTTGGTGAATCTCAAAGCCATCAAGGGGCTCGACCAGTTGGCCGTCGACGCCGGCAAAGTCAAAATCGGCGGGTTGATGACTCTCAACACTCTCGCCCACGATCCGCTGATTCACAAACAGTACAAGGTGCTGTCAGAAGCAGCCGAGAGCGTCGCGACCTTGCAGATTCGAAATACGGGCACGCTCGCGGGCAACGTCTGCCAGCGCCCCTGGTGCTGGTACTATCGCAACGGCTTCCCGTGCCTCAAAAACGGCGGCGAAATCTGCTACTCCGCATCGGGCGAGAATCAGTTCCATGCGATTTTCGGCGGTGGCCCCAGTTACATCGTGCACCCGTCGGACACCGCGCCGGCATTGGTCGCGCTCGATGCCGAGTTTCGCATCGCCGGCCCCGCGGGCGAGCGCGTGGTGCCCGCCGCAGATTTCTTCGTGCTCCCGCGCGTCGATTTCAAGCGCGAGAATGTGCTCGCGCCCGATGAAGTTCTGATCGCTGTTCACCTGCCGGCCGCCCGCCCCGGCGTGCGCAGCGCCTACCACAAGGAACTGGATCGCGAGGCCTGGACACACGCGGTGGTCAGCGTCGCGGTAGTTCTCGAAATGGACCGGCACGTTTGCCGCAGCGCCCGCATCGTGCTGGGTGGCGTTGCGCCGATCCCGTGGCGTCTCCCGAAAGTAGAAGCGATGCTGGCCGGCCAACGAATCACCCCAGAGCTAGCCGCGAAAGCAGGCGAAGCGGCAGTCGAAGGCGCACGCCCGTTAGCGAAAAACGCCTACAAAATTCCGTTAACCAAGGCCGTAGTAAAGCGCACCCTGCTGTCGCTCGCCGTCTAACCCGCACAGGCCTGTAAAAAATACGGCTTACCGCCGCGTGACCGTGAGGGAGCGCCAACTGGTGTTACCTGCCGCGTCGCTGGCTCGAATAGTGATGGTTGTGGACCCCACGTACAGCGGGATCGGTGCTGTAGTCCAGTTTTCCGTGCCGGTAGCAGTACCCGAAGCCCCAGTGGAACTCGCCCAGGTTACCGCGGCGACACCAACGTTGTCGTGAGCCGTGCCGCTGACAATCAACGAACTCGACGAAATCGACGGACTAGCGGTGGACGGCGAGACGATGGTCAGCGACGGCGGCGTCGTGTCGGGACCGGTAGCCGGCGGCGTAGGCGGCTTGTTGGGTTGCTGGCGCGTGACAGTGATCGTGCGCGTTACCTGATTTTGTTGCGAGTCGCGAGCCGTGATGGTGATCGCGTTGTCTCCAATGTTCAGCGGGATGCCCGTGATACTCCAGTTCGCCGATCCTTGCGCCGCGCCGGAGTAGCCGCCATTTGTGCTCCATCCCACTTGCACGGTCCCGGCGCCGCCCGCGGTGGTGCCGCTCAGAGCTAGCGAAGAAGCGGTAGTAGGACTGGCCGGCGTCGGCACGGTAAGCGTGAATTGAACTGGCACAGGAGCCACGGGTGGCTGCGGCGGAGCGGGTGTCCCATCCTGCGCCGCGTACAACTGGAGTACGGCGGCGATGTCGTCCGGCGACAATCCGACGGTCTTACGATAGTACGGATACATCACGTCCCCCGGCTTATCCGAGTGTCCCAGGCCGAGCGCGTGGCCGGTTTCGTGCAGCGCGACGCTGAACAGGTCCACATCCACTCCGATCCTCCAGCTCTCATCGTTATCGAAATGCATATCGCCGGCGATGGGCTCCGGATTCACCGGAAACGGATAGAAGGTGTGCGCTAACGCCCCACCGCGTCCATCAAACGGATAGGGGTCGCCATGCGCTCCGCTGGCGAACAATACCGCGATCGTATGCGCGCCCACCGGATTGTCGCTGGGCGAAAACGTCAGCTTGGCGTACTTCGCCCATTCAGAAAAGGCTCGTGCTATCTCCTCCTTGGCCGAGTCCGCCGGTAGTTTCTCCGTCAGATGAACGAACGCATATTTCAAATCGGCCCCGCCTCTTCCTGGACCGTCCCAACCATCGCCCACCAGAGGGACCGACTGCGCGACTTGACCTTGGCTGGTGAGTGCGCCGACGCAAGCACGCACCGGCGTACCCGACACCAATTCCGCCGATGCTGGGAAAACGTACGCTACTTCGTCCCACTCCGTCAGCGCCAACACCTGATCCTCGCTGCCCGAGAGCAGCAAATGGTTCGCGCTCAGATCGGGGTTTTCCTGGATCCACAAGCCAGCGTCGGTTGCAATCGCGCGGGCGTCGTTCGGATCGACATCGCTGTAGAATTCCGCGACCACGGAAACCGCGGCGCCGGATGCCAGCGCGCTATCCAACTCCGGACTGATTTTCTGATCCGGTTGCAGACGGCCGATCCACTGGAGGTCCAGTCCATCGAATGACGCGTCGTCGCTGGCCGAAATCGAGAAGGCGAAATCTGGAACGTATGAGAGCAGGGTTGCGCCGCGATTCTGCAAAGCAGTCAACTGGTCGTCGCTGGGGTTCGCCCCGAACTGAACCAACAGGTGGGAACGGCCGGGTGTTCGAGTTTTCCCCGCGACATCGAAGGAGCTCGACCGCGTGGCCACACCGTGCCGCAAGCCCTTCAGACGAAGGGCCGGCTGGGCCGCCACCAAGCCTGCCAGCAGCGTCAGCGCGAAGAGCCGAAGAATCTTCTTCATACTCTTTGCATCGGACGCCGGGTGAGAATTTTTCACGGAGTACAACACTCTAGTCCGTGAGGAATATTCGTGGCTTTCTCGACTCGGGTTGTTCTTTCGTGCCTCTGCGGATTGGCTCCGCTTCTTACGGCGGCTGATTCGACCGCCAAGACCTACGCAATTCAAACCGTTGCGGGCAACGATTTCATCGGCGACAACGGGCCGGCGTTGGCCGCGGTATTCAGTCAGACCGAAGGGATAGCCCTCGACCGCGCGGGGAATATCTACGTTGCAGACGCCGACGACAACCGCATCCGCAAAATCACGCCCGATGGTTTGATCCACACCGCGGCCGGCACTGGCGTCGAGGGATTCTCAGGTGATGGCGGCCCGGCGGTCGCGGCAATGCTGAATCATCCCTACGGAGTCGCTGTCGATGTCGCGGGGAATCTCTACATCGCCGACCTGGGTAACGCACGAATTCGGAAAGTCGCGGTGGATGGAACCATCCAAACGGTGGCGGGCGGTGGCAGCACAGTTCCCGACACCACCGGCACAGGCGTTGCGGCGTCGAGCGTCAAACTTGTTCAACCGCGCAATCTGGCCATCGACAACGACGGCACTGTTTACGTTTCGGATTTCGGCGCGCACCGCGTGTATCGGATTTCCCCCAGTGGCTTGCTTGCCGGTCTGGCTGGCGCGGGCAAAGCGGGATTCTCCGGCGACGGCGCTCCGGCCCTGTTGGCGCAACTGAATTCGCCCGCCGGTCTTGCGTCCGATTCGAATGGCTCGGTCTACATCGCAGACAGCGGAAATAATCGGATTCGCAAGGTCAACCACGGAATCATCAGCACCTTCTACAGTGTGAGCGCGCCGACGGGCGTGGCCTTGAATCCGGGGAACGTTCTCTACGTCGCGGGCGCGGGCTACGTCGGGACCACGGCGCGCGCCCTCAGCGGAGTCTCCACGGCCCGCGACCTGGCGACGGACTCGGCGGGCAACGTGTACGCCACCACGGGCCAAGTAGTCGGCAAAGTCGCTGTGAGCGGCGCGGTGAGCACCGTCGCGGGAAGCGGTGCATCAAGATATTTTGCTGGAGAAAACAGCCCCGCGCTATCTGCGCGATTTCACAGCCCTTCCGGTCTCGCCGTGGATGATGCGGGGAACTGGTACATCGCCGACGCCGCGAACAACCGCGTGCGCCGTGTCAATTCCAGCGGCGTTATCACGACTGTGGCCGGCACTGGAGCCGCTGGATCGGCGGGAGATAGCGGCCCGGCCGCGCTCGCGCAATTGAACTCGCCACGCAGTGTGGCCATCGACGCGCAGCACAACTTGTACGTCGCCGACACCGGTAACAATCGGGTCCGCAAGATCACGCCGGCGGGGAACATCATCACGGTCGCCAGCGGGCTCAGCGATCCCGAATACGTTGCAGCCGGGCCTGATGGATCCCTATACATAGCCGACACCGGAAACAATCGGGTGTTGAGAATGATGCCATCGGGGTCGGCCAACTCGGTTGCGGTGGTTTTCAAGCCGTCGGCGGTCACCGTGGACCGGTCGGGAAACGTCTATGTCAGCGAAGCGACCAGGATCTCGAAGATCACGCCATTCGGCGTCCTCACCACGCTGATCGATGGATTGAACTCGCCGCGCGGTCTGGCGCTCACCGATGACGGGGACTTGCTGATTGTTCAACCGGGCGTCCACATCGTTCTCAGCCTGTCCTCTTCCGGCACGCTCACCACGATAGCCGGAACCGGTACTCCCGGCTTCTCGGGCGATGACGGTCCAGCGGCGTCGGCTCAATTGAGTTCGCCATCGGACATCGCATTGGATTCCAGCGGAACAGTCTGGGTGGCCGATACCGGCAACAACCGAATCCGTGCTTTGACTCCGGCGGTTGCCGCCAGCGTCACTCAAAAACCGGCACTGGTCCACGCCGCCAGCCTCACGCCCGGCCCCATCGCGCCTGGCGAGATTGTGACCATCTTCGGCGCCAATTTCGAGCCTGGACAGACGCAACTGCTGTTCGACGGGAAACCCGCCATCATCTTCTATACCGGCGTGAATCAAATCAACGCTCTGGCACCGGCGGATCTGGCGCTCAATACCACCACCGTGATCAGTATCCACGTGAAGGGCGCGGACGTCGCCGATTTTCCATCGGCGGTGGTTAGCGCTGCTCCGGGCATCTTCACCACAGCGAACGGAACAGGTCAGGCCGCTGCGAACAATCAGGACGGCAGCATCAACTCCGCTTCGAATCCCGCGGACCGCGAATCCATTGTCATTCTCTACGCTACCGGCGGAGGCAATGACTTGAGCTCAGTCACGGTGAGCATCGGCGGCTATACGTCCGACGTACTGTACGCCGGCCCGGCGCCGGGCTTCCCCGGCTTGATGCAGATAAACGCGCGAGTCCCCGGCGGCTTTGCGCCCACCGGCATTCTTCCGGTTGTTCTGACGGTTGGGAACGCCGGCAGCCAGGATGGCGTGACCATCGCGGTTCGTTGAGCGCTTTCTCCCAAACCCATATGCAATACTCAAAGAATCTTGCGCTGGATTCTTGCCGCCCTCTGTCTTCCCGTCGCATTCGCCCAAACACCAAACGCCCCAGCCGGCGACCCCGTGCTGGGAAAACGGCTTTTTGAATCGCAGTGCGCTGTCTGCCACGGTCAAACCGGAACCGGTGGGCGTGGCCCCAATCTTCATCGCCCGAAACTCAATCGCGCGCCCGATGACGCAGCGCTCCGCAAGGTGATCTCCGGCGGCATCGATCCGGAAATGCCCGGCGCCTGGCAACTCAACCCGCGCGAAGTCGCCAGCGTCGCCGCCTTTGTCACCACCCTCGGGTCCATCCCCGTCGAACCAATTCCCGGCGATCCGCAGCGCGGCGAGCGCGTTTATCGGGCGAAGGGTTGCGCCACTTGCCACATGATCGCGGGCTCGGGCTCGGGATTCGGGCCGGAGCTGAGCGAAATCGGCGCGCGACGGAGCCCCGCACACTTGCGCGAATCCGTCGTGACCCCCGAAGCTTCCGTCCCCGACGGTTTCCTGCTGGTGGAACTCGTCACCTCGGCCGGCGCAACCATCCGCGGCATCCGTCTCAACGAAGACACCTTCTCCATCCAAATCAAAGATGCGAAAAACGCGTTCCATAGCTATCGCAAATCCCAACTCAAGGAATTGCGCAAGCTGCGGGGCAAAAGCCCCATGCCATCCTACGAAGGCGCCCTCAGCGGCGACGAACTCACCGACCTGGTGGCCTATCTCGCCAACCTACGAGGCAAATCATGAGATTGTTCAGCCTGCTCCGAGCACCAAGGTGCAGAAGTTCGCGCGCAACAACCGGGGACAGTCTACCTGTTTCGCGCGGCCAGAACTCTACGGTGCCCAACGCATCGCCTGCGCGGAAACAGGCTGACTGTCCCCGGTTTCTACGGCGCGCAAACTTCTGCACCTTCCTGCTCACCGCTTGCGCACTCTCCGCGCAAGTGCCCTTCGAACGCATCGTCAACGCCGACCGCGAGCCCGGCAACTGGCTCACCTACTCGCGCAACTACCAGGGCCACCGCTTCTCGCCGCTCGACCAGATCACGCCCGCCAACGTCGCCGCTCTGAAAGTGAAATGGGCCTACCAGTTTCCCGATCGCCGAATCGAAGTCTCGCCCATCGTCGTCGACGGCGTGATGTACGTCACCGGCCCCAACACCGCCGCGGCGCTCGACACGCGAACCGGCCGCAGTTTGTGGAATTGGAAGCGGCCCATCCCTTCGGATTATCAGTCCATCGGATTCGGGCGCGTGAATCGCGGCCCGGCAATCCTGGACGACAAGCTATACGTCGCCACGCTCGATTGCGATCTGGTGGCGCTCGACATCAAGAGCGGCCAGGAACGCTGGTCGGCGAAAGTTGCCGATTACAAACCCGGCTACAGCATGACCATGGCGCCGCTGGCCATTCGCGGCAAGATCGTGGTCGGCGTCAGCGGTGGTGAGGCGGGTATACGCGGCTTCGTCGACGCCTATGACGCCAAGACAGGCCAGCGCGCATGGCGCTTCTGGACCATCCCCGGACCCGGCGAGCCCGGACATGATTCCTGGAAAAGCGATGCCTGGAAAACCGGCGGCGGCTCTACTTGGGTCACCGGCTCCTACGATCCTGAATTGAACCTCGTGTACTGGGGCGTCGGCAATCCCGGCCCCGATTGGAACGGCGATCCCCGCCCAGGCGACAATCTCTACACTTGCTCGCTGGTCGCGCTCGACGGCGATACCGGTGCACTGCGCTGGCACTTCCAGTTCACGCCGCACGACACGCACGATTGGGACGCCACGCACGTCCCCATGCTGTTCGACGCCGAAGTGCGCGGCAAGAAACGCAAGCTGATCGGCGTCGCCAACCGCAATGCGTTCTACTATGCGCTCGATCGCGAATCAGGCGAGTTCATCGCCGGCCGTCCTTATTCCAAACAAACCTGGGCGAAGGGGCTGGACGATCAGGGCCGCCCGATGGTGATTCCGGAAACCGAGCCAACCGAGAAGGGCGAGCTCGTCTGGCCGAATTTGAACGGCGCGACGGTTTGGTTCAGCCCGTCCTACAGTCCGCAAACCGGCCTGGTGTACGTCTCGACGCGCGAGACTGGCGCGACCTACTATAAGCGCGAAGCCGACTACAAGCCCGGCACCTTCTTCGCCGGCGGCGGCCAAAAGGAACTGCCCGACGACGACGTGTGGGGCGCAGTCCGCGCGCTGGAAGCAGCCACCGGAAAAATGGTGTGGGAGTTCAAGCTCCAATCGCCGCCGTGGGCCGGTGTGCTTTCAACGGCCGGCGGCCTGGTATTCAGCGGGACCAACGAAGGGAACTTTTTCGCCCTCGACGCCAAAACCGGCAAACCTCTGTGGGATTTCCAAACGGGTGGCCCAGTCGCGGCGAATCCGATCTCGTTCACCATCGGAGGCCGTCAACACATCGCCATCGCCGCGGATCGGGTGCTGTACGTTTTCGGGCTTTAGATTGACCGCGTAGGCACGCATCGCCCCGGCGCTCTCACGAGCAAATCGATTTATTCTGATACAATTCAGGCTTCCGGGAGTGTCAATGACGTTGTATTGTTGGTTTCGACTAGCCGTATTGTGCGGTCTTACGGTTGGAGTTTTTGGCCAGCAGGGAGATCCGCGATATTCGGTGGCGGGAGTGGTGGTGAATTCCCAAAATGGAGAAACGATCAAGCGGGCACAGGTAGTCATGACCTGCTTCGATCTGAAGGGTCTACAAGATCCCAACCGCCGGAACGATTCGGATGCGCCACCCGGGCCGCAGTTCTTCACCACGTTCACCGATGAGGCCGGCTTCTTCCGGTCTAGCGGCATTCCCGCCGGAACTTGCACACTCTTTGCCCAGAAGCCGGGGTTCACTCCGCCGCGTTCGCAAGAGTTGGGAGCCCTCCCTGCCATGCACAAGGTAAACGTGAGCGCTTCGGTGGAGGATGTACGGCTCACGCTTGCGCCTTTGGGTATCATCACCGGGAAAGTAGTGGACCAGGACGAGCAGCCGGTGCGAGGCGTGAACATCACTCTTCTCAGTCAGCGGTTGGTGGATGGAATGCGCCAAACCTCGTCAGTCCGGAATGTTGCAACAGACGATCGCGGCATGTACCGGCTCTGGAATTTGCAGCCTGGCAAATACTATGTCAAAGCTGCCGGCAGGAGCGGTGGAACTTTCTTGTATGCCGGCGAGACTGCGCCTCGGTACATGGCGGACGAAGCTTTCGGCCCCGCCTATTTCGGTGGGAGTAAGACTCTCGATGGGTCGCAGCCGGTTCTCATGGAAGCGGGCACGGAGGCCAAAGCCGATTTTCGTTTGACCATGCAGCCGGCCTACAAGATTCGAGGAACGCTCGGCAGTTTTGTTCCAAGACGCACGGTGAAATTCGAGTTGCTGAGCGGCGATGAGGATGCCTCAGCCAGTCGCGTCAGCGTGAACGGCGACACTGGAACGTTCCAGATCCAGGATGTGGTCCCCGGTTCTTACACGGTGCGGGCGACGCAAGGCGAGACTAGAGCGGAAGCGACGGTCAGCGTCGCCGGCGGAGACGTAAACGGCCTGGCGATGCGACTTTCCGCGGGCGTGGACATTCCGATTCGAATCCACGTTACGAATCCGCCCGCGGCGAATCGGCCAAGAGAGTCCCAGGTGGCTGTCCCTTCCTACAATCGACTGGCGATGAACCGTTTCTGCAATGTCTCCCTGCACCCGCCGGGCCGCAGCGGTGGCCGGACCTTTAGCAGCGTAGGTACGCCTGCTGCAGCGCCCGCAGGCCAGGCCGGTGGCGACCAGTCGATTGCCGGCGTCCTTCCCGGCACATATCGGGTAGTGGTGCAGTGTTTCGGAGGCTACGCGCAGTCGGCGGCATATGGCACTCAGGATCTGCTGGTGAATCCTATGCTGACCGTGCAACCGGGCGTCGACCCGGCTTCGATCGATATCGTGGCGACCCAAGGGGGCGGAACGATAATCGGCACGGTAGCAATCGAGAGCGGCAAGACTTCGCGGATCACCGTATTGCTCGTCCCGCAGTTTACGCCGACCACGGGCCCGCTGACAACGTTCGCTATGGGCAGCAGCGGATTTCGATTTGGCGGCTTGGCTCCCGGCTATTACACCGGTTACGCCTTCTCGGAGCGGGAGGAAGTGGAGTTTCGCAATCCCAACTTTCTTCAGGCGCTGACCGGAGGGGTCCAAGTGCAGGTAGAGGATAGACAGGAAGCGAAGATGACGATCGCGGGGTTGGTGCGATGAAGCGGATTATCTTGGCATGCGCGGCATTGTTCGCGGCGGCGCACAACTGTCGATCCGCCGATCTATATCGCGTCGCCGGTGTGGTGATCGATTCGGAGAGCGGGTCTCCGCTCGCGCGCGCACGTGTGATCCTGTTGCGATCGGGGACGACGATCACGGTTGCTACGCAGGTTGTGGGGACCGATGGGAGATTTTCGTTCGAGGTCCCGCAAGGCAAGTTCTCCTTGCTGGCCGGCACGCGCGATCTGCAACAGACGTTTGGCGCCCGAACCCCGGACAGCCGTGTGGGGACCTCGATCGTCACTGGCCCCGATCAGAACACGTCGAACCTGATCTTCAGGTGGTTCCTGCCGGGAGCGATTTCCGGGAGAGTGGCGGACGAAAACAGAGAGCCTGTGGAAGGGGCCCTGGTTCAGTTGTTGGCGTCTACGGTGACTGCGGGCCGGCGCTGGATAGCTACCGCGGGTTGGGTGCGCACCGACGATCGCGGCGAATACCGCTTCGGGCCCCTGCGCGGCGGCTCGTATTATGTGGCTGTGACCGGCACGCCGTGGTATGCGCGGCATGGAGTGAACCTTCTGTCTGTGCCGGCGATCGCCAGCCTACTTCAAAATTCGGACCCGCCGTTGGCTTACGCTGCCGATTATTACCCAGGCACGCCGGACATCGCGGGAGCTGCGCCGATGATCTTGCGGCCGGGCCAGGAGGCGCGCGCGGATTTTTCGTTGTCCGTCGTGCGCGGCGCGACTGTCACCGTGCAGCACGACGGGCCCCCAGAGTTGAAGGGCCTGATTGGCCTGCTGACGGAAGGCATCGGGGGCAAGGATGGCTTTCAACGGCAGGAAAATCTCACTGGATCGCAGCCTTTCACTTTCAGCGCTGTTCCGCCGGGGCGCTACGTGGTGCGGATCGCCGGAAGCAAGGGGACGTCCGATTATTCGGGACGGCGGACGATTGATGTCAACGGCAGCGATGTCACTGTTGAATTGAAGGTGCGTGCCGCTCCGGCCGTCTCCGGTACGGTTGCGTGGAAGAACGGGAAGGCGAAGCCTCCAGGCTTGCTGGCGAGCCTGATTCGAGAGGACACGGGCGCGACTATCTCGACGACGGTTCGGGCCGACGGCAGCTTCGTCTTTCCAAGTGTCACGGTGGCGAGGTGGCGGCCGGCGATACGAAGCGCCGATGGTCAATTTGCAACGGATGTTCACGTGGAGGGCGCGGAGTTCGATAAAGGCGTGATCGATTTGCAGGACGGCGATGTGGTGACCGTGCGAATGACGGCGAGCGATGAGGTCGGGCGGCTGCGGGGGTTCGTCATGCGGGGAGACGCGGCGGTGGAGGGCGTCATGGTGGTGCTTGCGCTGGCAGCGGGTCCCGGAGAACAGGTGACGTATCGGGGCTTTCAGACTGACAGCGACGGCAGCTTCGATTTCGAGAATGTACTGGCGCGGGACTACCTGTTGTTCGCCGTTGAGGATACGCAGTTTGAATATGCGAATCCGGCTGTCGCTGGGCGGTACTTGGCAAAGGCGAAGCGGGTGCATGTTGAGGCGCACAAGGCGTTGTCGGAGAAGATCGGGTTGTCGGATCTTGTCGAAGATGCCAAACCCTAAACCGGGGACAGACGGAACGTTTCGCTGATCATCGCCACCCGCGATTGATGTCGTTGGACTATTCCATCTGCGCGATGGAGATGAAGCCATGTAGGGGCCCTTGTGTTCATGGAGTTCGGGAGTTTCCTTGACCTCACGGGGAAGGAGAGGTACCACACAGGGTCTATCAGGATTGGGCTTACAAGCTCCCGGAAACGTTCCGTCTGTCCCCGGTTTTGGTTCGGAAGCGTTCCGTTTGTCCCCGGTTTACGGCGCCCCGGAAACGTTCCGTCTGTCCCCGGTTTGAGGTAACGCCAGTTTAGCGGTCTTGGTATTCGCCGAAGACTTTGCGGAGGCGGTCGGAGATTTCGCCTACGGTCGCGTAAGCTTCGGCGCAGGACAAGATGTGGGGCATCAGGTTCTGGCTGCCGCGGGCGGCTTGCTCCAGGGCCGACAGGCGTTGTTCGACTCCGGCTGCATCGCGCTGGGCGCGCAGGTGTCGCAGGCGATCCACCTGTTGCTGCTCCAGCGCCGGGTCCAGGCGGAACATGCCGGACTGTTCCTTTTCTTCCTGCTTGAAGCGGTTTACGCCTACCACCACCGCTTCGCCCCGTTCCACCGCCTGCTGGTATTGGTACGCGGCGTTGTGGACTTCGTTTTGGATAAAGCCCTTCTCGATCGCTGCCAGCGTTCCGCCCATGGCATCGATGCGCTCGATGTACGCGCGGGCGTCGCGCTCGATTGAATCGGTCAATTGCTCGATGTAATAGCTGCCGCCCAATGGGTCGGCGGTGTTGGTGACGCCGCTCTCGTGCGCGATGATCTGCTGGGTCCGCAGCGCCAGCCGGGCCGCCTCTTCGGTGGGGAGCGACAGCGCTTCGTCCTTGCCGTTGGTGTGCAGCGATTGCGCGCCGCCCAGCACCGCCGCCAGCGCCTGCATGGACACGCGCACCACGTTGACGTCGGGCTGCTGCGCGGTCAGCGTCGACCCGGCCGTCTGCACATGGAAGCGCATCATCCACGAGCGGGGGTTCCGTGCGCCGAAGCGCTCGCGCATGATGGTTGCGTACAGCCGGCGCGCCGCGCGAAACTTCGCCACCTCTTCCAGAAAATTGTTATGCGAGTTGAAGAAGAAAGAAACGCGGGGCGCGAAGCTGTCCACCTCCAGGCCCGCCGCCATGGCCGCTTCGGTATAAGCGATGGCGTTGGCCATCGTGAACGCTACCTCCTGCACCGCCGTGGAGCCCGCCTCGCGAATGTGATAGCCGCTGATCGATATCGTGTTCCACTCCGGAACTTCGCGCGCCGCCCAGGCGAACAGATCGGTGATGATGCGCATCGCCGGGCGCGGCGGATAAATGTAGGTGCCGCGCGCGATGTATTCCTTCAGGATGTCGTTCTGGATGGTGCCCGAGATCTTGCGCAGGTCGGCGCCCTGGCTGCGAGCCACCAGAACGTAGAGGCTCAGCAGAATCGCCGCCGTCGAGTTGATGGTCATCGAAGTGGTGATGTCCGCCAGGCGGATGCCATCGAAGAGCCGCTGCATGTCGGCCAGCGAGCAGATGGCCACGCCCGCGCGGCCCACTTCGCCCGCGGCCATCGGATGATCGGAGTCCAGGCCCATTTGCGTGGGCAAGTCAAACGCGACCGAAAGTCCGGTGATGCCCTGCGACAGCAGGTAGCGGTAACGGCGATTGCTCTCCTCCGCGGTACCGAATCCGGCGTACTGCCGCATGGTCCATAGGCGGCTCCGGTACATGTCCGGGTATATCCCTCGGGTGTAGGGATATTCACCTGGCCGTTCCACCGCGTCGCTCATGATTTCGAGATCTTGCGCGCCTGCCAGAAGGAGGAGATGCCAAACCAGCCCATCAAGAGGATAAAGCAGATGCTCATGACAAGATGACCGCCACTACCCTCCTTGCCCCAGTTGCGGATCACCGAGGGGACCGGCATCAGAGCCAGGACTATAAAGAAGAAGCCGATCACCTGATTCCAAAGGATATGGAGGGGCCGGATGACACCCGGTATGATGTGCCCGAGTAGCTGTTTCGCCTTAGAAAACATGAGTAGTTCGCATGGGGCGCTGGTGGTTTTCCTACATCCTGCCAGCCACGCCCCATCCCCCTTAAGTGTAGCGTCAGTTTCGCCGATATACTAAGGGGAGCGGAATCCCGAGTTTCGCGCACTTGTTAATTTGAGTGAAACTGTGCTTGCGTATGAAACATCCAGAGAGTAGAGTGTTATGCTGAAGATGGCCCGCCAGGAAAGGGGCAAAGCTTGGAAGAAAAACTGAAAGAGTTGATGCAAGAGCTTGGCAATGCGATCAACGAGTCGTTGTCGGATTCCGACCGCATAGCTGCCGCCATCGGCGAGATCAAGCGTGCCGGATACGACGTCTTCCTGGTCCTGGAAGCGACCATCGGTTTCAACAAGCGCGACGAATCCTCCGAGTACGAATCGGACGAAGCGGACGCCGACGTCGAGCCACAAGCACCCCCGAAGCGAAGGTTCGAGTCCACGGGGAAGATCAAGCTGACCTCGCAGGATCAAAAGTTCTTGAAGGCTCTGAAAATCGCGATAGACGAAGACAAGAGTTAGCTCCTACCCCAGCACCGCCTGGTAGACCTGCCAGGTTCCCTCCACCGCTTTCTCCCAACTGAATTCCTTGCTGCGCTCCAGGCCTCTGCGGGCTAGATCGGCACGTATCGCGGGATCTTCCGTGAGTCTCTTCAGGCCGCCGGCGATTGCGCCAATATCGTGCGGGTCCACCAGCAGCGCAGCGTCGCCGCAGATTTCGGGCATCGCCGAGACGGCCGAGGCCAGAACCGGAACGCCGCGCGCCATGGCATCCAGAACGGGCATGCCGAAGCCCTCGTCGAGAGAGGGAAAAGCGAAGATGGCCGCTCGCTGGTAGAGGTGCTCAAGCGAGGCGTCGGGGACGTATCCCAAGACCTGGATGTCACTCTTGCGAGGACTCGCTTCCATGAGCTGCATAGCCTCTTCGGCGGCGAACCCGGATGCGCCTGCCAGAACGAGTTTCCAGCCCGGCGCCACCTGTTCGAAGGCCTCCACCAGCCTCATGATGTTCTTGCGTCGCTGTAATGCGCCGACGAACAGGATCGTTTTATCTCGCTCCACGGAGAGGCCTGCTTCCAGTGGATGATCAACTCCATGGTGGACCACGCGGATTCTAGCGCGATCCACCTTCAAGAGATTCTCCACCTGCCCGGCGGTGAAACGCGAGACGGCGATGATGAGATCCGATCGCTCGGCGGCCTCACGAGCTTGCCGTGCGAATCTGGCGCGGAAGTCGGGCGTCGAATAATCGCCGGTCAGCACGAACAGGTCGTGAAAGGTCGAGATTGTTCGGCGATAGCGGGTGGAGTCGATGCGCTGGTTCAAGCCGTGAAACAGATCGGGGGAAAGGGGCCAGGCATTCGAAAGCAGGCGGCGGCTGGAGTTGCTGGGAAGCGCCTCCGAGAAGGAGCGGAAAAAGCGATGCGGGCGATACGCGAACAGATACTCGGCTTCCGGATGAGTTGCTGGCAGGCCGTACAGAATGCGCCGCGAATACACGCCGACTCCGGACAAATTCGGGCCGAAGCTATAAGTGGCATCGAGGGCGATTTTCAATCAGCCAGCATAACGGTTTTCGCGTGGCCGTGCGATGCTTGCAGGAAATCGCCGCCATCGTCGCCGAGCAGATCCTCGACTGTGGTCTCGGAATCGAGCGCCGTTACGGAGAATCCGACTGTCGCGCGTTGGCGGCCGCTACACCAAGCCGCGTTCTCGATCTCGCGCGCGGCTGCGTGGAGCAACGCCTCCGTGATGGTCTCCGTGAAGCCGCTGGCGATCACTCCGAAGCGGCGGCGGCCGATGCGTCCGACGAGTGCGGGCGATTCGAACGCTACGCGCAGCACCTCGGCGGCTCGAATGAGCAGCAGCTCGCGGGCCTCGCGGTCTTCCTGCGTTTTTTCCGGCAGTTCGGAAATTTCCAGCCAGGCCATCACCAGCGGCGTCCGGCTCTGGCGCGAGAGCCGCTCGTAGTGGCCGGCGATGGTGAGGAAGCCTTGATGGGTAAGCGTGCCGGTGAGATCGTCGACGAAGGGGGAAGAGCGCAAAGCCTTGGTCCGGCGCTGGCGTTCGATGGCATAGCGCAGAGAGCGTGCCAGTGGCGCGCAGTCGAGCTCGGATTTCAACAGCACATCCTGCGCGCCTTCGCGGAGCAGCCGGTGCGCTAGATTTTCGTCCTCCTCGTCGGCCAGCACTACGATGGGCGCGCCTCGGGCGGCGGCGTTCGCTTCGAAGAATGAATCCAGCAGAACGGGACTGTCGGGCAGGCTCAGATTGAGCAGGATGACATCGAACCACTCCTGGCGCAGGCAGTCCAGCGCGTCGGCGAGTTGCTCCACATGGATGATGGTGGAGGTGCGCCAGTTGCACCAGCGGCGCTGCTCCTCAATTTCGAGGATGGCTTCGGAGAGGAGTTGTTCGTCTTCGAGGTCGTCTTCCACCAGGAGGAGTTTGAGAGTTCGGGAGTCGGCCACAACAGAAAGTGGCGTGCGGGAGGGTTTTGTATCAGGCTTTGTCGGCTGGACTAGCGGGCCGCAAAATGTTCAGCAACCGCTCGGTCACGGCTTCCACCTCGGTTTGGTACGTAGTGTATTTGGAAGATGTTTGCGAGCCGTGACCGTAAGGGAGCGGTCAGCCCATGAAATATTTCACAGCTTCTGAGGGAGCGGTCGGCCGCAATATTTCACCGCTTCTCACGGTCGCGGTTCAAACGGCCAACTGATATTCTTTCAGCTTGCGGTACAGCGTGGTGCGGCCGATGCCCAGCAGGTTGGCGGCGATGGCGCGGTCACCCTTGGTGTATTCCAAAGCGTCGAGGATGGCTTGGCGCTCCATCTGGGTCAAGGGGACGATGGGTGCGCGGCCGGCTGCCGGCTCCGGCGCCGCGCGGTGATCGTGTCCGTTGGCTTCACCAGGAGGCTTGGCCAATGGCGAACCCACCGCCACGGACATGAACTGCGTCTTCTTCAACATCAGGTGATGTTGCAACATCGATGGCAGTTCCATGGCGTGCAGCAAGGGTCCCGAATTGATCGCCACCATATGCTGGATGCAGTTCTCGAGTTCCCGGACGTTGCCCGGCCAATCGTAGGAGAGCATCGCCTCCAGCGACTCTTGGGTCAGCGTATGGTTGCGGCCGTAGCGGCCAAGGAAGTGGGCGATCAGGGCGGGAATGTCCTCTTTGCGATCGCGCAGCGGCGCAAGCCGCATATTCACCACATTCAGGCGGTAGAACAGGTCCCGGCGGAAAGTTCCCTTTTCGACTTCCTTCGCCAGATCGCGGTTCGTGGCGGCGATCACGCGGAAATCCGAACGGCGCTGGATCAATGATCCCACCGGGCGGAATTCCTTTTCCTGAAGTACGCGGAGGAGCTTGGCCTGGAGGTCCAGAGGCAGCTCGCCGATCTCATCGAAGAAGGCCGTGCCGCCGTCGGCGCTTTCAATCAGGCCCGTCTTCTGTCCAACGGCGCCGGTGAATGCGCCCTTGACGTGGCCAAAGAGCTCGCTTTCCATGAGAGGGCCAACCAGCGAGGAGCAGTCGATGGTAACAAAGGGGCCTACTGGGTTGACATTATGTATGGAGCGCGCCACTACTTCTTTGCCAGTACCGGTCTCGCCGAGCAACAGGACAGGCCAACGGCAGCGCCCCAGCTTTTCCACCATGCGCAGCACATTGCGGATGCGGGGCGACTGGCCTACTAGAACATGTGTCGATTGTTCAACTTGTGCAACCATTCCGAGTCCTCTGGCAAACCTTCTTTAACGATATATAGTGCGTAGTGCCAAGATAAACTCTACGGGGACTTTAGGATTTCGGCAACACCCCAAGGTGTTGGATTGATGGATCATTTGGGGTATGGGCACCACCTCATTTGAGGGTAGGGCTTTAGTACCCGTAGACGGGCGCACTACTCTTCGTAGTTGGTTCCACCGACGGATCGGGCGGCTGAGGCAGGCTCATCCAAGCGAACTACGAAGCCTGTTCCCAACTCCCTTACCACGCGTTGAGCCAGAGCATTGGCGGCGTCTTCGCTGTGCTCCCTTCCCACCAGGACCCGCCATAGCGCCGGATACCCCCGACGCAGTACCAGCCGGGCCGATCCATACTCTTGTTCCAGGGTGGCGCGTAGGTGCTCGGCTCTATCCTTATCTTGAAAGGCGCCCGCCTGGACCGCATACCAGTTTTCGGCGCGGGCTATCTCCGGGGTGGAGAGGATGTCCAGGCGAACTTGCGCCACACCCGGGCCGATGAGTTCCACGGCGGCCGCGGCGGCGTGAGACAGGTCGATGATGCGGCCGTCGACGAAGGGGCCGCGGTCGATGATGCGGACGTCCACCGATTTCTCGTTTGCCAGATTGGTGACGCGCACCCAGGTGCCGAAGGGAAGGGTGCGATGCGCGGCGGTGAGTTTCTCCATGTCGTAGATCTCGCCATTGGCGGCTTGGCGTCCGTGGTAAGGACGGCCATACCAGCTCGCCAATCCGGTTTCGCCATTCCGAATTTGCGGCGGCGCCGGCGGCCGGGCGGTGACGTGATGCTTTTTCCCGCAGCTCGCGATAGCGAGACAAGCGAGCGGCAGCGCGAGAGCGGCGATTCCGGCGCGCGAATGCATTTGCTCCGATCGTAGCGCTTGTTCGTTCCGTGGGCAAGAACAAAAGTGCCTCTCTTTGGTGTTTCGGGCCCTCGAACAATTCAGGGATGAAATGGTTTTGGGGGTTTGGAGGGGGTGGGAGCCGCCCGCGGTGGACTTCGATGTGCATTTTTTTCTTGACTTTCAGTCCAAACGGCCTTATATATGAATCACACTGCGATCTTCACGGATCGCAAATCTGATGTTAGGGAGAATCAATCGAAATGAAGAACGCAACGAAGAAAGCAAAGCCCGCGAAGAAGAAAGCGCCCGCCAAGAAGAAGAAGTAGGCGCAGGCGCCCCGTAGAGGGTTGCAGTCTATTTAGGGTTCATGCAAACGGCCCCGAGCGATCGGGGCCACTTTTGTTTCTGGCCGGCCTCCTCCCGTAGAGTCTTCTCCAAGCCCCGTCATTATTGATGTTGGTGCACTCCTCCGCTTGCTGCGATAAGATGCTGGCATGCGCCGGCGCACATTCATTCAAACCGCCGCGGCTCTGAGCGCCACGGCCGCGGCTCAGGGCCAGTCCACGGCTCCGATCCGTCTCGGCTTCGATACCTACTCGGTGCGCGCCTTCCAGTGGAAAGCGATCCAGCTCCTCGACTACGCCGCCCGCCTGAAGCTGGACACCATCCAGATCTCCGCACTGGCCGACTACGAGAGCCTGGAGCCCGGCCACCTGGCCCTGGTGAAGGACCACGCCGCCAAGTTGGGTATCGCCATTGACGGCGGCATGGGGTGCATCTGTCCGCTGTCCAAGAGTTGGACCGCGAAGAACGGCGATCCTCGTGAGAACATCCTGAAAGGGCTGCGCGTCGCCAAGGCCGTGGGAGCGAGTTCGATGCGCTGCTTCATGGGGAAGGCGGAAGACCGGCTCGGTAAGCAGCCGATCGAAGCCTTGATGGATAACACCATCGGCCTGTTTCGCTCGGTGCGATCGGAGACCCAAGACCTGGGAGTGAAGATCGCGTTGGAAAATCACGCCGGCGATATGCAGGCTCAGGAGGTGCGAACTATCATCGAGCAGGCGGGTAAAGACTACGTCGCCTCATGCCTGGACACCGGGAATCCGATGTGGGTGGTGGAGGATCCGATGGTATCGCTGGAGGTGCTGGCGCCGTACGTCGTTACCACGCATGTGCGCGATTCGGTGGTCTACGAACACCCACGGGGCGCGGCCGCTCAATGGGTGGCGCTGGGCGATGGGATCATCGACTTCCACAAGTTCGTCGCGCGCTACCGCGAGCTTTGCCCCAAGGCGAGCATGCAGCTCGAGATCATCACCGGGCGTCCTCCGCAGGTGCTGCCGTACCTGGAGCCGGATTTCTGGAAGGCGTTTCCCAAGGCCAAGGCTTCGGAGTTCGCGCGATTCGTTGCGCTGGCCAGACACGGGCATCCATTCACCGGGTTCATGGTGGTGGAAGACGGCGTGAAGGAGCCGCTGCCCGAGTTCAAGGCGGCATTGCGCGAGCAACAGCGGGTGGACCTGGAGCGGAGTTTGGAATACGCCAAAAAGTCGTTGGGCGTTGGGGTGAGCTGGCGGAGCTAGAACTACGTGCGCCTGGATCCTCTACACTTCGAAGACTTGGCAGATCAGGTAGCACAGGCTTTAGCCTGTGACTGGAGTTTCTACATCTGCAAAACCCACAGGCTAAAGCCTGTGCTACCTTCAGGAATTTGTCCAGTGCATGGTGGCACCGTCTTTAGCCCGTGAAAGAAAATGTAGAAACTTCAGGCACAGGTTTTAGCCGGTTTTAGCCTGTGAACCTTCCAGACCTCGACAGCCTCTCTAGCGCAGTAATCTCGCTACTGGCGCTTTGCCTTGGGGTAAGTCGGGCGATACTCCGCGTGGCAGGTTACGCAGGACGCATACAGTGAGTCATTGACCGCCCGGATTCCTTCCAGGTCGTGTGCCTTGGCCGCTTTGTAAGCGGCTGCGCCCGCGTCGATCATCAACTTGGAGTCGCTGGCCCAATTGCCTTTTGGGTGTGCTCGCCCGGGCATCAGCAGCAGGTTGCCTGCTTCGGCCAACATGAGCGCCTGATTGCTCAGGTTGTTCCATTCCACATCGGTGGACGGCGGCTTGCGATCGACATAGAAGATCGCGTCCGACGTCGGATAGATAATGTTGATCATCAGCTCGCTCATGTTTCCAACGGGCTGGAATGACGGCGGCTGCGCCATCGCCAGACTGGCTAAGAGCATCCATGCGGCTTTTCGCATAGCGGGGAGTGTATCATGATTTGAGGTCTGTTTCATGAGCTATCGATCCATTCTATTGACCGGCGCGCTGACGCTGGCGTCCACCGCCCTTCTGTCTGGCCAGACCAAGGCGAAAG
This sequence comes from Bryobacteraceae bacterium, assembly GCA_035632375.1. Classification (GTDB taxonomy): domain Bacteria; phylum Acidobacteriota; class Terriglobia; order Bryobacterales; family Bryobacteraceae; genus Palsa-89. The sequence continues at coordinate 94,522 of DASQGY010000252.1, forward strand.
GTCAGAGCATTCCCCGCACTCCGTACGGCAAGCCCGATCTGCAGGGCGTGTGGACAAACGCGACCCTCACCCCGCTGGAACGGCCCGCTTCCGTGGCCGGTAAAGCAACGTTGACCGACGCCGAGGCGGCCGTGTGGGAAAAGAAGTCCGCCGACGACATGAAGAAGTACGACGGCAAGGCCGTAAATCCCATTGCCGATGCTTTGGGCTCCGGTGGAACAGGAGGTTACAATGCGCTGTTCGTCGATGCCGGGGCGGAGTTGGCGCGCGTGGACGGCGTAAAGCGTACCTCGCTGATCATCGATCCGCAGGACGGCAAAGTACCGCCCATCACTGCGGAGGGAAGGCAGCGCAACATGGCCATGATGCGGAGCTTCATGAAGTACGATAGCGTGAAGGACCGTCCTCTATCGGAGCGATGCCTGGTGGCCTTCGGTTCGTCCTCCGGGCCGCCCATGCTCCCGGTGCTCTACAACAACAACTACCAGATTGTGCAGACTCCCGATCACGTGATGATCCTGGTGGAAATGGTGCACGACGCGCGCATAATTCGCATCGGCGGAACACACGCTCCGGCCAACATCCGGCAGTGGCTGGGGGACTCCATCGGCCATTGGGAAGGCGACACGCTGGTGGTGGATACGACCAACTTCACCAACGAGACTCGTTTCCGCGGGTCGTCCGAGAATTTGCACGTGGTCGAGCGCTTTACGCGCGTCGATGCGAACACCATTCTCTACCGGGCTACCATTGACGACCCCAGCACGTTCAGCAAGGCCTGGACTATCGAGTATCCGTTCCTGGCAACGCCGGGTCCGGTGTACGAATATGCCTGCCATGAAGGGAACTACGCGATGACCGACATTCTCGGCGGCGCCCGGAAGGCGGAACAGGAGAAGGAAAAGAAATAAATGTCCATACACGCCAGAATCGTTGCGCTGACCATCAGTGTGTTTTTTGCGGCCGCCGCTTACGCTCAACCGCAAGCCCCGGAAGCGGCTCCCAGTCCCTCGCTCAAATCCACCGGCCGCATTCTTGAGCTGCGGACCTATTACGCGAACCCCGGCAAGCTGGAAGACATCCACAAACGCTTCCGCGATCACACCATGCGAATCTTCGCCAAGCACGGCATGACCGTGGTGGGCTTCTGGGGCCCGGTCTACAAGAAGGATGGCTCAGACAGCCGGCTGACCTACATGCTGTCGTTCAAGAATCGCGAAGAGCGCGACGCCAAGTGGAGAGAATTTGCGAGCGATCCGGAATGGCAGAAGGTAGCCAAGGAATCCGAAGCGAACGGCAAACTGCTGGAGAAGATCGACAGCGTTTTCCTGTACGATACCGACTACGCACCGGCCAAGTAGTTACGTACAATACTTCCAAACCAGAGTCTGTGCTCAGAAGTTTGTCTGCAAGTGGTGGCACAGCCATTAGCCGCCTTTAGCCTGTGCCGATCGAATCTCGACAGGGCGCTCCGACACCTGTAATGGCATCGCGAATTCACCGGGCGAAACTGTACCGGCCGGTGGTTGCCGGCGTCGCGCCGATGAGGTTCGTCTCGGACCATCATTTTCCGCGTCATTCGCATGATCAGTTCGGCGTGGGCGTAATAGCGTCTGGCGGTCAACGCTCCTGGAGCGGTGTCGGCACGGTCAGGGCTTTGACCGGCGACGTCATCATGGTAAACCCGGGCGAGATCCACGACGGTGCGCCCCTGGATGGCGCGGCGCGAGAGTGGCGAATCGTCTATCTCGATCCAGCCGTTGTGGCCTGTGAGGTGGAGGAGGAATTCTCCGGTCCGGTCGAAATCGTGCGCCCTGTGGCGAGCGATCCGCTCCTGGCGTGGCACGTGACCGAGCTGTTCAACAGCCTCATCGCCCAGCGTTCCGATTCGCTTGATCGCGAGGAAAAGCTGCTTCGTTCCGTGGTGTGGCTCTTCCGGAAGCATGGCACGGCGAAGTTCATTGCCGGAGGAACCTCGCCTTCCGTTACGCGAGCGGTGAAACGCATTAACTCAGGTCTGGAGAAGCCTGTCTCGCTGGCCGAGTTGGCTGGTCTCGCTGGCGTCAGCCGCTTTCAACTTCTGCGGGCCTTTTCGCGAGAGTTGGGAATCACGCCGCACGCCTACCTGATCCAGCGGCGGGTGCTTCTCGCGCAGCGCTTGCTGGCAGACGGCGAAACGCCCGCCGCGGCAGCCATTCGGGCCGGTTTCTCGGACCAAAGCCATATGACGCGCGCGTTTGTGCGTCAAGTGGGCGTGACTCCCGGTTGCTATCGCGCCGCGGTCGCTTAGTCGAGCTTGACGCGCTGCAATTTCGTTCAAGACAGGATCGGCGCGGCATGCGATCTATGGACGCATGATCCGCCGCTCTGACGAACGAGATTTTGAGTCGATTTGGTCCATCATCAACGATGGCGCTCAGGCCTACAAGGGCGTTATCCCGGTGGATTGCTGGACGGAGCCATACATGTCGAGGGATGAGTTGCGCGTTGAAATGGAGCACGGCGTGACTTTTTGGGGCTACCTGGAGAATGAGGTGCTACTAGGCGTGATGGGCATTCAACCGGTGGAGGACGTTACGCTGATTCGTCACGCTTATGTCCGCAGCGACAGTCAGAAGCAGGGCATCGGCGGCCGCTTGCTGGCTCATTTGCGGGATCTGGCACACGGGCCGGTGTTGATCGGGACCTGGTCCGATGCCGTCTGGGCAATTCGCTTCTATGAAAAGCACGGCTTTCACCTGGTCACCCCGGAGCAGAAAGACCAGCTTCTCAAGCGGTACTGGAATGTGCCGTCTCGCCAAGCGGAAACGTCGGTGGTCCTGGCCGACGCAACCTGGCAAGATGCGATATGAAAGCGCATCAGAGGCATGCACAGGCTCAAACCTGTGCTCTCGATTTTGAACATTTCGAAAACACGAACTAGAGTCGTGCAACCTTGAGGAACTTGTCAGCAAGTGGTAGCACAGGCTTTAGCCTGTGCAAGCACAAACTTCTAGTCTGTCCTGCACAGGCTCAAGCCTGTGCCACCCTGGTTTTCAGCAACTCAAGAGAGTTTCAGCATGGCCAAGCGAAACGATGGGTCCAGGAATCCCTTGCTGGCTGCCCGTATCGATCGTCGAGGCGATGCCATTCGCTTGCCTGAAACATGCGATGGAAGTGGAACGGGGAAAAACAACCGATCTTGGAGAGCCGGGCGAGGGAAAGCTCCGTGTCCAGGTGCTGGCTTATATAGTCGAGAACGCGGTTCACGCGCTCATGATGATGATCGTTCCTCCGCACCATCGGAAGACCTCAGTATACCCGGGCGGAGATGGGACTAATTCCGCGCTGGGCCGTCCAAAGATTCGGGCTTGGCGTGAAAGGTATGATGGACAAAATGACGGCAGTCGATGGATCCCCGCTTGCGCCCGAATCCATCCGGATGCTTGAGTATTTGAAGACGCGCGCCACGGAGATGACCGCCGCTGCGATTAGAGCCCGGATTGGCACTGCCGCCCGCGAATTGGAGGAAGCTGTCGCGCTGGTGAGTGCGTCCGGCGCGCGCTTGCGGCCTATCGCCGGGAAATGGACTATCGCCGAGGTGGTGGATCATATCGCCCAGACCCAGGTGCGAGGAGCCGAGGAACTCCGGCACTTGCTTGCCGGGAGGCGGCCTCCCCTGCCACCCGTCTACGAAGCGCTCCGATCGGGTGCGGGGCAGTGGGCGCCGTGGGACCTCCTGACGGAAGAACTTCGCGATGCGAATCGCGCCATGCTGGAAGTGCTGGACAGCGCTTCCGACGATCCACCATCAGGGCATGCACCGGTAGTCAGAACGGTTATGGTCGCTTCACGGAAACTCGAAGATGGCCGGGCAGCGCCACAGATTTATTTCGCGGAGCTCGCATGGAAGGAATATGCGCTGCTCCAGCGGCTTCATTTGCTCGACCATCGCAGGCAGATCAAGGACCTGCAAGCGGCATCGGCCGCCCCGGTGCAGTCGTGATCAAGTTGGCCCTCGCCGTCTTCGCGGGCAGTGTGCTGGCATGCGCCCAGACGGTTCAGCTGCACACAGCCAGTGCGGTCTTGAAACGGTACCAGCAAGCCCTGGGCGGGGCTGACGCCATCAAAAACGTCAAATCGGAAACCAGGCACGGAGAAGCCACCGGCGGAGCGGGCACGGCGACCTTCGTCTTCTACGCCATGCCGTTCAAGTGGGTCCACAGAGTCTCGCTGCCGAACGGCCGCGAAGTCACATCTGGATTTGACGGACGCGTTTCCTGGTCGATCGCTTCGCAAGGAGCAGTTGTCGACAAAGACACTCCGGTGGAAGCCGCGCGCCGTGACGCCGATCTGCAGTATGCACTCCACCAGCCGGACTATTTCCAGAAGCTCGACTTTGCCGGCATTACCGATTTTGAGGGGCACACCTGCTACTGGCTTCACGGGACAACCCACTGGGGCAAGGACAACAATCAGTTTTACGATGTCCAGACCGGGCTGCTGGCCGGCTACAGGTTTCAATCGGACAACGCATCGTCCCCGGAACGCACAACCGTGCTGTTTGAGAATTACAAAAGCTTCGGTGGACCGTTGGTGGCGACAAAGTTAGTCTCGCGCACCGGCGATCGCGTGCAGACCATCACCTATACCTCGGTGACCTACCAGCCACTGGAGGATTCCCTGTTCGAATTGCCGCAAGCCGTTCGCTCGTTGCTGGGTCCGCCGAGATAAGTCGAATTCCAACTAAACACACCGCCGTTCGTTGGGATCGAATTGTTGGGCAGGCCCCCTGGTCCGCGGCCGCCCCCCCACCGGCCTGTTCGGGTTTGCGATGCTGCTCATGCGCAGATACTTATGACGCTGCGTTTAGTGAAATAACCGGCGCACCCGGTCTTTGATTCTGGCGTACCAGGAGCGGTCTTTCGGCGGCTGTTGCACCGGAGGCGAAGCGCGTGGCTTCGCAGCATCCGCTTCGGCCGAGGTCTGATACGGTTCCTTGTTCACCATGCGAACGTGGAATCCTTCAAACGTGTAGGTCTTGCGATAGAGATGTCCGGTGTCGTCTTCCAGAACCACGGAGAACCTCGGCGCCGATCCGGACGTGTCCACGTGCACCGGAAAATGGCCCGTCACTCTCCGTTCTATGTAGCCCGTCTCATAGCGGTGGTGCCTGTGGCTCCAGACGAAAACACGGAAGCTGTCGAATTCATATGGCTCCTGACCCTTGGTGATGGTCGTCCATAGCCAATTCGGCTTGACCGTATCGCCGTCGCGCACTTCACCCAAGGCAAAGTACGACGTAATCCGGTGCCCTTCCGCATACTGCGCCACTTCGTCGGGAATGGCCATGGTCAGCATACGCGTCAGAACCCAACCCACGTGACCGTCCTTGGTGCGCACCAGACTCCAGTCGTCGGCCGGACCCACATTCACCGGCGCGGGCATCTCCGGCTCCAACGATTCCTTCTTCGGAACGGAGAGCGCCACCCAGTTGTCCGGCGGCTTGGGCGCAGGCGGCTCCGGCGGCGGCGCGACTTTCGGCTGGGTCTGCTTTTTCTTTGACCGCCGCGGCGGCTTGACAGGCGGCGCAATCACGACGGCTTTCGTCACTTGATTGCGCGGCGACAGCTTATGGCCGATCACATCCACTTTGGCGTTGTCTGGAATCTGCCAGAAGCTCGGCGAGGTGCGATTCGGCTCCGTATGCATATTCAGCGGCTCGAAAACCGTCGCCGCGCCCTGCGATGGATACTGCTGGGTGCTTTCCGCCATGCTGCGCAGTCCCGCCATCTGCTGTGGCGTGAGCAAGAGGTGATTGTCGGTCCAGCCTTCGGTCCCCTGCGCGGTGCGGACCTTCACGAAGCGGCGCCTGTATTCCAGGATTTCGAGCTTCTCGCCGTGCTTGACCGTGGTGGCGACGGCCGATTTTTGATCCAGATCCTGGTGTAGAGGAAGCGTTGTAGGCCCGGCATACGCTTCGCCGATGGATGGAGCGTGGGTAGCTTGGTTCGAACACGCAAGGAGGAAGCAGAACAGGAGACAGATCGCGGCGCGGGGCAGTGTCACGAGCGGCAGCTTCTATTGCTAGTGTAACAGTAGTGCCCGGCGAGGAGACCAAACCGCAGACCGATTTCTACTGCCCACGGTGTAACGCCCCCGTAGCCGATCCGCTGGTGTGCGGCGATTGCACGGCCATTATCTGCCGGAAGTGCGGAACCCCGCTGGAGCAGGTGGACGAGTTGGGCATCGGCTAACGTAGCGCACGCACCCATGCGTGCCGCGTTCACACTCGTGTGAACGCCCGGAGTGACAGCAAGTAAGCCACTACCGCACCCACGTCCGCAGGAACTTGGCCGACTCCGCCGGGCTAATCGAAAACGGATCCGCTCCCTTCGGCACCAGCCAAGCTTCCCCCTCCACAAACGGCTGACCGGCGATGGTCCCCATACCGCTGAGAAAAACCAGCACGTGAAACCGTTCCGGATTGCGTGGGTAGGTGATCGGAATATGTATCCTGTCCAATTCCGTGTGAAAGTACTGGCAATCGATGGGCAGCACCACGGGCTTCGCATCGTGCGCCTGTGTGGACGCCACCTGCACCGCTTTATCGAGATGCAGTTCGCGCGGCCGGCCGTAATCGTAGAGGCGATAAGTAATGTCGGAGTGCTGCTGCACTTCGCATATCGCCAAGCCCGGTCCGATGGCATGCACCGTGCCCGCGGGGATGAAAAATGCGTCGCCCTGCTTCACCTCCACCCAATGCAGCAAGTGCTCGATCTCGCCGTTTACCGCCGATTCCCGCAGGCGTTCGCGGGTGACCGGTTCGCGAAATCCGAGCCCTATCTGCGCACCGGGCTCGGCGCGCATCACGTACCACATCTCCGTTTTCCCCGGCGAGTGTTCGTGAGCGGCAGCGAAGGCGTCGTCCGGATGCACTTGCACAGACAGCCGGCCCGAAGTGAATACAAACTTGACCAGCAGAGGAATGTCGGCTTCGAACCATACCTCGCCGATCTTCTTGTCCGGCGCCGGGTACCACGGTCCAAGATCCATCGTCCCCCAAACCTTCTCTTTGAAAGACGTGGGCAGCCGGATTGGCGCGTTACCGTTCACGGATGAATTGCTCGATCCTGTCGAGACCCCGCGCCAGTTCGGTCATCGAAGTCGCATAGGAGAGCCGGACATGCTCGCTGGTTCCAAATGCTTCGCCGGGAACCACGGCGACGTGCGCTTCCGAGAGCAGCCGCTCGGAAAACTGCATTGCGGAGTGAAGTCCATTGCGAAACGCCGCCGAGATATTGGGATAGGCGTAGAAGGCGCCTCTCGGTTCGGCAATCTTGACGCCGGGGATGGCACGCAGCCGGCCGACCACGTAATCGCGGCGCTTCCGGTATTCGGCCAGCATGATAGGCACGGATTCCTGGGACCCGCGCAGCGCTTCGACGGCGGCTTTCTGCGATACCGACGTAGGATTCGAAGTGGTGTGGCTCTGCAGCTTCATCATGGCGTCGATCAGCGGTTTCGCCGCCAGGGCAAACCCGATGCGCCATCCCGTCATAGCGTAAGTTTTTGAAAGCGATCCGGCCACCGCGACATGGTCCTTCGCGCCCGGCATGGAGGCGATGGAGAATGGCTCGCTGTCGTAGAGGAAACGGCAGTAGCATTCATCGGTCATCAATCGAATACCGCGCTTGGCGACGAGATGATAGATCCGTTCGAACTCTTCGCGGCTCAGCACGGCGCCGCTCGGGTTATTCGGCGAGTTGATGATCAGCAGCCTGGTTTTATCGGTGATATGCGGAGCGATGTCGGCGGCGGTGAAGGTGAAGCCACTCGCTTCGTCGGTTGGTACGAACACGCACTTGCCGCCGGCGTAATTCACGACGTCCTTGTACGTCACCCAGTAGGGCACAGGGATGATCACTTCGTCGCCCGGGTTCACCAGGGCCTGCGTG
>DASQGY010000253.1:0-25230 GCA_035632375.1 Bryobacteraceae bacterium
GTTGAACGGAACCGCGCAGAGCAAAACGGCCGCGGATGAACCGTGCTCCAGCAGCGCCTATCTGCTTGCGAAGCGGCTCATTCTCGATCAACATCCGCAGCGCGTCGCTCAGTCCGGCAACGTCGCCAGACTCGAACAGCAATCCCGTTTCCCCATTACGAATAAGCTCCGGATTGCCTCCCACATTCGAAGCCACGGCACAACAACCGCAGGCCATCGCCTCCATCAGCGAATTGGACAGAGCCTCAGTGAGTGAGGGCAGTACAAAAATATCGATCGATCGCAGCCAATTCACCACCTGACCAGTTTCGGGCACAAACACGCACTCCCCAAAGATGCCGAGAGTGCGAACTTCAGCTTGAAGCGGCTCAAGCATGGCGCCGCTTCCTACGATGACCAGTTTCATTCCGCTGCGCACGTTCCGAATGCGCGCAAATGCGTTTAACAGGATCGAAAGCCCTTTCTCGGGACGCAACACGCATACGATGCCGATCACCAGTGCGTGCGGCGCGAGGTCCGGCGGTCTGGGGGCAACCTGCTGGCGAAACACATCCAGGTCGATGCCGTTGTAGCAGAGTTGAATCTTGCCGGATGGTACGTGTTCATCCTGTTCCAGATGCCGCCTTATGAAATCGCAGTTCACCACAATGGCATCGGCCAAGCGATCGGTAATCCGGATCGCGCGCAGGTAATTTCCTGGGATGAGGTCGCGATGGGAACGCTGGCTGGATACAACCACGGTCCGGGTGAAAAAGCGACTGATCGGGATCGCGAAAGCGGTGAGGGGATAGTCGAAGGTGTGGACCAGCCGGACTCGGTTGCGTCGGATGTAGCGGGCCAAGCGCCAGGCGCCAAAAACAGCCGGAGGAGAGGCGAAAGAATATACCGGAAACTGAATGATTGGAACACCTGCCGAGTCGAGCTCCTCGCGGCGTATCCCCTCCGGACGGAAGCAACCGATGCGCGGTTCAAATCTGGAACGATCCAGGTTCTTGGCAATTTCGGTCATCTGTCGCTCGCTGCCCCCGTCGTTGAGCGCGCGCGCCATGAGCAAGACCGGCCAGGCCATCAGACCGCACCCCGAAATCCACCAACCAGGCACCTATTCGTCATTCAAACCGGCCGTCCGCATGAAGTTTCAATCTAGCATGGCCTTGTCTGCTCGCCTCAGGTCCCGGACAGAATGGCGAAAAACTCGCGAATCGTCTGATCGCATCCGACACGGCCATCGCGACGCCACCGTCGGCCATGTCCACCGCTCGAATCATAGCCATGCCCCGAGGCGTCGTGGTAAGTGCCACCGTGCTCTATGAGAGTGAGTCTACTGAGTCCCAGAATGGAGCTCTGCCGATGGGCCGGCGCATCCTGCGAAATCAAACGAATCAAGATCAATATCGTAAAGATCTTAGTTTTCGAAGATTTCCCGACGCCAGGCACCCGCCTTTTGTTGCTTTTCCAAATCGAGCCCTGGTGTGTGATCCAGATAGTGGCCAACAATCGAGTCGCATTCGTCGAGATACTTGGGTATATCTGGAAGTATTTAGAATATGCTGGTGCCAGAACTCATCCCCGTCATCACTTGGTGACGAGAGCGCCTCCTAGCGATCCTAATGGGCCAACGCGCACGAGAACCGCTTACCATCGGTTTCCACTATGCCCGCCCACGCCGGACTCCAGCCCGTCTCCGCTGCGGTTTTCCTGACAGCGCCCAACCTGGCGAGTTGCTTTTCAAACACGTTTTTAACCCAGGTTGTCAGCGACTCTCTTTATCGGAGTCCGCGACATCTAGTCCAGAAACAAGCGGCAAAAACACTTATTCAATCGTCGTAGCCCCTCTTGATACCATTTGAACCGGGTAACCCGGATATAAGGTGGCGTCGGGCATGAAACCAGCGGCTTCCGATGCTGCCGGTGAGTCCTCGTAGTAGCCGCGGAGGCGTGTTTCCGGAAAGTAGTAATGAATCATGGGCAGATCGCCCTGTGGAACAAGGAGAGTCTTGTTCTGTAGATGGTGCTGCGCGATTTGTGCTATGACGGTGGCTGGACGTGGGTTGGGAACACGCGGGTGCATGGCGATCTGATGCTGTGCGCTACAGAACAGGCCCACGCAGAGCGCCGCGAGCACGCCGTTTGCGACCACCGGCCGCAAGGACATGAGCCATAAAGCCACCATGAGGCCGGCCGCCAAATCCAGCGCTGGCTCGAAGACCAACTGATATCGGGGACTACCAGTGGTGATGCGCAGGGCCGCGACCGTGGCCAGAAGCCCATAGAGGGCGAACGGGTAAGCCAGCCGGCGGCCTTTCAACCCCCGGTATCGTACGAACAACACTGCACCCACCATCAGCAGCGCCCATTGGACTGGAGCATTGATAAAACGTTCACTCCAGGTTTCAAGAAATCCCTCATTGCCCCAGGGCGACTTCCGCATGAGCGCTAAGTACGCCATGAAGAAGTACGCTTTGATGAAGGACAGCTTGAGAATTGCCGCGGGCCAAATCACCAACACTGTCGTGGCGAATATGAGTAGCGATCTTGCAGCCAATCTCCAATCCAGCCGCAGTCGCTCCCGTTCCAGATAAGCGCAGCAGGCCAGCGTGAGAAGGAGCACAAACGACAGTTCTAGGGTACAGAATGCGAGTCCGGCCACAACTACGGCCGCATACCAAAACGTACGCTTTCCCGATTCCATGACCTTCGCGGCCAGGAACAGCGAGCAGGTGAAAAGCAAGGCGAAGAGTTGGTGGGGAGCGAGTTCACTGCTCAGGAGAACTGGCGGACTCCATAGAAAGAGGGCCGAACTCAGGGTTGCCGCCACGAAACCCTGGCCGCCGGGCAGCAACGACAGTGCACCAAAGTAGATAGCGAACAGACTCAGGACCGGAATGCAGTATTGTAGCGTCCGCAACGAATTCTCACTGAGCCTGAGATTCGAGGCGGCCGCCAGGCCATAGTAGTAGAAAGGGCCATGCCAGTGCCGGTAGAAAACTACGTCTCCACTGTGGCGAATCTGCTCCGACAAAGCGGTTCGTTGACTGGCGTCTTTTCCTCGGCTGAATCCGGTGCGAAGGAAATCCGCGATCGGCATCGTGGGCGAGTCTGTGTAGTTGGCGGCGAGGCCCAGCGAAGCGGCATACATATAGTCGGCTTCATCGTATTCATACGGTCCTGACGCCGCACGGCCTCGGATCAGCAGCGCCAGCAAACCCAGAAATGCGAGGAGGATAGCAGCATGCTTCATGATGCCGAACTTCAATCTACCACGCCGTTGCGCGCGAATCGCGTCGAGATATTTCCCGAACGATTTCGCTCACCAAGCCGCCAAAGTCGCGCGTCGCCAAGAGTCCGTCGCAACACAAACATAGTAGTAGGAGTTATCCGTTGCCCACGATCCGGCGATACAGGCGGTGGAAGATGTAGCGGGCACCGCTGCTCGAATTCCGATCAGTGTTGTGTCAGCACTGATCGTGGTCCTTCCTCCACTGTCGGCGGCGGCTAAACCGGTTCCGGGCTGAACAGTCTTGGCGCTCACGAACGCCCGATAATCCACGCCGCCATTCGTGTCCCAAACGCCGTTGGCCGTCGCCGACCACGTATAGAGGGGCAGGCAGTCCACCGGGAAGGAAGTTATGCCGCTTTGGGCGAAACACGTCGACGAGCAGGTCACCGTCATGTTGTGTCCAACGGTCAGCGCCCCGCCGGACGAGACGTAAACATACGCCAGGCCTGTTCCGGCGGAAATGGTCGCAGTGGCGCCAGACGTGATCGCATACACTAGGCCTCCAAAGCGGACGTTGCAGGGCGTCGAAACGGTACAGTTACCTCCAATGCTGAGTGTCGTGGAAGTGCTCTTGGCGGCAATCAGGTCATTCGTCTGAGACAACATAGTGATCCCGCCGGATCCTCCGCTGCCGCCGCTCACGGTCTGCGGCTCCCACCGGTTCGTGGCTGCATTCCAAACCAGCGCTTGCGCCGACTGCGGCGCGACGGAGGAAATCGCGCGCCCTTGTATCTGAGTAACCACCGCCGAGCCGATCGCGCCTGTCAGGTCGCCGCCCAAGGCGTTCCAGGAAGCGGAACTTCCGTCGGTTGAAAGCACCTTTCCGCTGTTCCCGGCAAAACCCGGCAAGCTCGAAGAGGTCGCGCCCTGCTGGGTCCAGGTATTCAGAGCGGTGCAGCCGTACAGGTTTGTCCCAGCCGGCGCATCGCTCTTATAAAACATCTCGCCCACTGAACAAATCGCTGGCAGAGTAGTTCCCGACTTGAATGGCTTTGTTGTATTCGCCGCGGAGAAATCGACACTCTTGCTTTGAGTTCGCAGGTCAACCATGGTCTGGCCATATGAAATAGCGAGGCAGACCAGAGAAGAGAAAAATCCAGAGAATCGAAGCATCAGCTCCTCCTTCAGAATCGCGCCGAGCGTCCGTTGCGACAAACCGCCGGACCAGTAATTTCGGTCAGGAGTATTGCACATGTGGAAGAGGAAGAAATTGAAGATGAACGGACAGAGCCTTGGTAACTTACTGATTTGCTATGGGGATAAAAAAATCACGCTTGGTTGTGATTGAGCTCGTTGGCGCTCTGGAAACCAGGCCCGGCACCCGGCTCTGGCTCCGCGAACAGAGGCTTGGTCGCCAAAGTAAGAGAAACTGTCATACCGGAGAGGACTGGAAGACTGTTGGTATAGGCCATATGGAAGAAAAAGGTCCCGACCGCATACACTAACGTACCGGCGAGAAGGCACATGCTCAAGGCGCTTACGTCCGATAGCGATGGATCATTGCTAGTTCGCCGATAGAGGCGGTAATTCAAGCGCAACGACCAAAAGATGATCGCGACGTAGCAAATAAGCGCCGGGATTCCGCACTCGCTGGAGACCTGCGTATAGGAGTTGTGGGTGCCCAGCCATGCTCCCCATTTGCCTTGTTTGGTAGCATCACCCCAAACTTTGGCGGCAAATTGATCTGGCCCGATACCCAACAAGGGGTGCTTCGCTGTCTCCAGCAAGCTCCTTTTGAACAACTCCGAGCGTTCGATACCCGATCCGATCGCGCTTCCCTCGGCGTCGTTCTTAGCAACATCAAAATCAAAACTAAGCATAGAGAGACGGCGCAAAGCCATGGATGGCGCCAGCATGATTCCGGCCAGGATTACGAGCAGAGCAATCGCTGCTACAACAGCCCTGTGGCGGCTGACGAAGAAAACCAATGCTGAGGCGGCCAAAGCAGCCAACAGGCACCCTCGCGATCCGGTTCGCAACATCAGAGCGATACAAACAAAAATTCCCGCAGCGCCGACGAGCTTTCTGATTACACCCCGGCCATAGACCAGGAACGCAAATTGCACCGCACCCAGAAGCAGGGCAAGCGCCAGTTCATTGGCATTGCGGTAGAACAGGCTCTCAGGAATATAGAGTCGGCCATCGTCGCTGTATTCGCCAAACTTCAGACAGGACGCGAGTAAACAAACGGACGAAGCAATATTTATGTACATCAAAGTGCGGCACCGGCTCACTGAGGTGATGAACGCGGTGATGAAGAAGAATCCGAGATAGCAACGCGGAATATAGTTGGAGAGCATCGTGAGACTGCCCATTCTCCAATAGCTGAAGGGCGTGGCGATCAGCAAACATGCCAAAAAAGCAATCCACCAGCGGCCAATCGGATTGCGCGATCCTCGGAATCTTCCGTCACAAAGAAGCCACACCACCGGAAGCAAAACCAACGCTGCGATCGAGAGGTAGGCTTTGCCCCCAAAATAATGCAGCGACCAGTCGTTCAAATATCCCGAGAGCGCGTAGGCGCAGTAAACGATTAGGCCGAGCGCACCCAGCAAGTCCGGCCGGTCTGTAAGCGACATCGACGGTGCACGAGCTGGCCGAGCAGCAGCAGCTACGGAGGGCGACTGGAATGACGGCACGTCAGGATGGAGGGACAGGGCCGACACTCTCGTGGTAGCGGTTGCAGAACGAAGTTTCGCGAGATTGTTAAACCTGCCCACGGACGATTCCTTGCTGGCGGAGCCTGTGATGCTGCTTGTTAATCCCAATCTACCATAGCCTTGCAATTTTCGACTAAGCTTTGAAACACTCGTCCTGTGGGTTCTCGATGCGCCTGGAACATTGCGGACATGAAAGCGTCAAGAGTGTCCTGTTGCCATAACGGATTGACCGCCAAGCCGGCCATCTCCGGCAACACGAGATAATACGGGCTCTCTCTGATTTCTGGCGGTGACCTTAAGCAGCCTCCGTACGTCGCCGTTCTCTTGATAGCGGCGCAGACCAAACGATCAGGATGGAAATAGGTTCACGATCCTGGGCTAATTTCCGGAAGCTGGCAACCGGCGAGACCATGATATGGCTCTTTGCACTAGCGCGAAACAGCAGAAGAACATGACTGAACGTCACACACTGAAGTTGAATTCGTGGAGCGTTAAATTGATCCCACAGGTTTCTGCAGCGACCGCGCCGGCGTAGCCCACTTCCGGATTGACCTCGCAAACTGGCCAATGTTCATGCCTCTGGCGCCGTGCGCCGCCCAATCCCAGGCCACTCGCCTTTAGACGAGCCTCGGTTTGGGTCCACAGTCGGAAGAATACTTCAGCTTGAGCTTCCGCCGGAGCCTTCTGAAGTTCCGCAAAGTCGCGGGATGAAAAAAAACGCCTGGCAATCCGCTGCATCTCCGGCTGCGGATGCACCCGCTCGACATCGACTCCCACCTCGAGTCCGTCCGCGATTGCCATGAGTGCAATGTCCGCCGAACGGGAAGCATTGAAGCGCAACGTGGTGTCGCGAAGAAAGGGCTTCCCTGAAGCGCTATGCGCGAATTCGACACGTGCCGGAGCGACGTCCAGGCATTGCCCCAGGATCAATCTCAAGAGCGCGCGAGCGGCGGTGAACCTCCGGCGGTCGCGTGCAAAATAGAAACGGCTTGCTTTGCGCCTCTCGTCTTCCGAGAGCAACTGCGACAACCCGGAAATGCACGCCGGGTCCAGATCGAGTCTGGCCTTCCAGACTTGAACCTCAGATTTCCACATTTTCCTTTGTTACTCCCGAATCAACGGCTGCCGGTTCGCTCAAACACTCCCGCAACTTGCTCGCCAACAGACTCACACTGGGCTCCTGGAGCATGGAAACGTGATCGCCCGGCGTCTCGTAAAATTCAAGGCCGGCTCGCGTCAGGGCGGCCCACTGCGATTCTGGATCCTGTCCCCCCTCCGGGCGCTCGGCGGCCAAGAAAAGCACGATACGCGCTGAAATTGGCCGGGGAACATAGTCGCTCAGCGCCAGAGCTTGAGAAAAATCGGGCGAGCGAAGCAAGGCAGGCATGGGACGCCCAGCGACGGAATAGTATCGATATGCCATGCTCCACACCTTCCGGGCGGCGCGCCGGGTTACCGTTCGCGCCCGGATCGCCGCGTACGTCAAGCCGCGCTCGAATCCCCGTTCGTATACGTTCCTGAGGTGAAAACGAAGCTTCGCGCCGACAGTATTCCAGGAGTTCTGGACACGCTGGATGCCATGGACGCGCGATGGGAAAAGATTCCGGGCATCGAACAGCGCCACCAACGATACTTCCTCACCCAGCTCCTCGAGCTGGCGGGCCAGTTCAAAGGCCACCACTCCGGCAAAACACCACCCGCCCAGCCGATACGGACCGCGTGGTTGCACGGACCGCAGCGTCTCCCGGCAACGGGCCGTCAAGGCCTCAATCCGCAGCGGGGGCGGTTCCTGCTCGAAACGATGCGTTCGAATGGCAAAGGTGGGGTAGCCATCGAGGTGCGTTGCCATGTGCCGGAACTCGACGCCGTCCCCGATACAGAAGAAGGGCGTCCTGGCGCCGTGCGTCTGAATCGGAGCGATTCGCGAGCTGGCTGCCAGGTAGCCCGAATCGTCGATCACCCGGGAGAGCGCTGCGATGGTTGGAGCGACCAGGAGAACACTCAGAGGAGGCATTTCGATGCCAACCGCCTGGCTGAGCCGTGACAGCAGTTCCGCGCCGCGAATGGAGTCGCCGCCGCAGTCGAAGAAATTGTCATGAATGCCCACCTCGTCGATCCCCAGAACGCTCGACCAGATGCCCGCGAATAGCCGCTCGCGATCGCTGCTGGGAGCTTCGATCGGCGGGCGGAGTTGGATGGAGCCGCTCCCCGGCGGCGCTGGATTATCGGATAAACCCGGCGCCAGGGTCTGGGACAACTTTGTTCTGCTGATCTTCCCCGCGGAGTTGCGAGGAATCTCTTTCAGAAAAAAGAAGTGCCGGGGGATTTTCTGAGCCGTCAACCGGGATGCGGCGAAAGCCTGCAGGTTCGCGGCTCCGGCGCCAGTGTTCTCGCGCCATACCACCGCCACCCCAATTTCTTCGCCGAGTTTGCCATCCGGAACGGCAAAGGTCACCGCCTGCGCAACGGCAGGATGTTCCATTAGCGCTTCATCCACTTCCGAGGGGGCAATCTTTTCGCCGCCTCGATTGATCAGGTCCTTGATCCGGCCGGTGAGAAACAGAAACCCGTCGCTATCCATATACCCCTGGTCTCCGGTTCGAAACCAGCCATCGACGAAGGCATCGCGATTGGCGGCCGGGTTGTTCCAATAGCCCACCACCACGTTGGGGCCGCGAACCACGATCTCTCCGGTTTCTCCACGCGGCACTGGATTCCCATGGTCGTCCACCACCTCAACGGAGGGTCCCGCGGGAAGTCCAACCGAACCGACCTTGGAACGTGCCGGCGGGAGCGGGTCCATGGCGATAGGAGGCGCTTCCGACATTCCGTACGTTACGACAAACGGGCAACCCATCGCTTGCTCCACTTGCGCCCGGAGCTGCGGCGGGCACGGCGCTCCGGCTGCACGGATGAATCGCAGGTGCGTTCTGGAGAGGACTTCCCGGTTTTCCGCGGCGCCTTTGAGGATCGCTTCATGAATTGCCGGCACCGCACCATACCAGGTCGGCGAAAACTCATCCAGCCAGCGGAAGAAATCGCGCGTCCGGAAACCGCCGATGCATACGGTGGATCCGCCCGAAGCGATTGAGGCCAACAGGCTGCCGGTGAGGCCCAGCGAGTGGGCAAGCGGAGCGAGATTCAGGCAGCGGTCCTGTCTCGAAAGCGCCAACGCTCTGGCAAGGTAGACGGTGGCCCAGTAGAGACTCCGCTGGGTATGAATCGCTAGTTTTGGCCGCGAGGTGGTGCCGGATGTCGGTAAGATCATGGCCGCATCGGGGCGCAAGTTCCCGGCTGGCCTGCGGCGCCTTCCGCGTGCCGCCATGGTGAAAGCGCCCGCGTGGCCGTTCGTTAGCGGTGAGATCTCAATGAGCGGAAGCCCTAGCGATTTCGCTACTCGAGAGGGGACCTCGGCTCCGGACAGAATGACTACCGCGGAGGGAACAAGGGTGCGGAGATGCAGTTCGAGCTCTCCAGGTTGACAGGCCGCGTTGATGGGAGCACAGGCGGCGAACGCCGAAATGGCGAGAATAGCCACCGCCGCTTCCGGACCATCGGGTAGCACCGTCGCGATACAATCGCCCGGACCGAGTCCGAGTGCAGTCAAACTCGCGGCCACATCCTGGATGCGTTGCAGGAGGTTCTTGTAAGTGAGGGGCAGCCGGTTCGGAGCCAAAAGAGCAAGGGAACCGGGCTGATCGCCGGCGGCTATAGCGATGAGGCCCTGAATGGATTCCGCTCTGTTGGAAAAGGAGTTCTCTACGCTCACTGACTCTAGTTTCCTAACCCCATGATCGACCAAAGTTGCGAGGCTACGTCCCCAGACTCGCCTCAGCAGGACGCCGGAACCCACGTCGCCGATTCGCTAGTTACTCAATGTTATCAAGGATCGCCGAATGCCTGGTACTGATACGGATGTGTTACGCGTTAGGGAAACCCATCGGCCCTTGCAAAGTCTTACCCGCTAAGTCAGTTACCGGCAGCCCGCTATCCCGGATTCGCTGGGAGGTTTCCGCGTCGGGCACTTGAGTCAACACCAGATGTTCAGCCCAAGCAAGCGTCTCATCCAGCGTGGAATCGAGCAATCGGCCAATGTGTGGGATGGTCTGTAAAATGAAGCTCCGGTTAGCGCCGTGGATGCTGTCGAGTTGAATGTGCGGATCGAAAACACGCACTTGCCGCCCTTTTCCAATAAGCCGCTCGAGCAAAGCGACTACCGGACTCTCACGCAAATCGTCGGTCTGTTCTTTGAACGCCAGCCCAATGATTGCAACGCGCTCGGATGGAATCTCCAAAACGTCCGAAATCGCGCGCTCCAAATGCTCGTTGTTGCTGGGCAGAGTAGCCTGGATCAAAGGCAGCTTCACATCCAGCCGGCCGGCGCGATACACCAACGCCCGCAGGTCCTTCGGCAAACAGGATCCGCCGAATGCAAACCCTGGCTTGAGATAAGCGCTCGATACATTTAGCTTCACGTCGTCACACAGAGTGGACATCACTTCGCTGGGGTCTATGTTCAGGCGGCGGCTCAGCGTACCGATCTCATTGGCAAAGGCGATTTTAACGGCGTGGAATGCATTGCAGGCATACTTGATCATCTCGGCGGTCCTCAGGGATACCAGGCATACGGATTTGCCGAGCGGAGCATAAAGCTGCGCAACGCGCTCGACGGCCTGCTCATCCGATCCGCCGACCACCACGAGTGATGGCTCCATGAAATCCCGGACGGCCACGCCCTCACGCAGGAATTCCGGGTTGCTGACCACGGAGGCATTGCCCCGATCGAGCGCCGGAATAACTACTTCCTCGCAAGTCCCGGGAAAAACGGTGCTGCGCACAACCACGATAAGCGGTTTCGTGCGCGCCGGCAGGGTAGCGGCGATCTCAGCGACGACCCGCTGCAACTGTTCCAGCCCCAAGTCGCCATTTTTTGCCGACGGCGTCCCGACGCACAAGAAGGCAATCGCGGCGTCTTGGATGGCCTCGGCCAGGGACGAGGTTGCGGAAAGCCGGCCAGCCGCAATGTTGCGCTGGACCAGCGGCTCCAGCCCAGGTTCATAAAATGGCGACCGGCCTGCCAAAACATCGCAGACTTTGCGCTCGTCGCGGTCCACGCCAATCACTGCATACCCGAGCTCGGCGAAGCACGCGGCTGTGACACAGCCCACGTATCCTAGACCGAGAACGGCAATGTGACCACCAATTTCCATCGATTCCAGCATGCTTTCAGGCTTTCAGTATGGCACGTCAGCTTCCCTGGCCTGGCAGCGGCGCAGTTGCAGGATCGGGAGACATTGGAAGGATTCGAAGCATGGACTGCTGGTCATGCCCGCCGGAAAATCCCGGGCGATTGGCATTGCGCATTCCTTCTCGCTATACTGCCATTGCTGCATGAAAACGCTAGTCACCGGTGTTGCGGGCTGTATCGGTTCCGACCTCGCGGAGGCTCTGGTGGCGCGTGGGGACGAAGTCACCGGCATCGACAATCTGAGCAGCGGGAAGATGGAGCATATATCCGCGCTCCTGGGTCACCAACGTTTTCGGTTCATCGAGGGTGACCTGGAGAACGTGGCCGCCGTGGAAGCAGCCATGACCGGAGTGGAATTCGTATGGCATTTTGCGGCCAACCCGGATGTGAAATTCATCCCCGGCGACCCCACCGACAAGGACCTTCGCCAGAACACGCTCTGCACCTATAACGTCCTGGAAACAATGCGGCGTTTGAAGGTGCCGAAGCTGGCCTTCTCCTCCACGTCGGCCGTTTACGGTATTTCGAAACAGCAGCCGATTCCCGAGGATGCTCCGTTCCCCCAACCGATTTCTTTGTATGGCGCGACGAAACTCAGTTGCGAGTCGATGATCTCGGCTTTCCAGAATCTGTTTTCCATGCAGTGCTGGATTTTTCGGTTTGCCAACATTGTCGGACCGAAAGTTCGCAAACGGGGGCGCACCGTAATCGGCGATTTCGTAATCGGTCTCATTCGCGATCCGAGAAAATTGGTGATCTTGGGTGACGGGAAACAGGCCAAATCGTATTTGCTTGCCGAAGAATGCATCGAGGCAATGCTTTTCGTGGTTCAGCACGCCCAAGCCGGTCTGAACGTCTTCAATTTGGGTTGTGACGATTCTCTTTGCGTCACTACCATCGCCGACCTGGTAGTAGAGGCGATGGGCCTCCAGGATGTGCGCTATGAATTCACGGGCGGTGAGGGTGGTTGGCCCGGTGATGTCCCGCGATTCCTGCTCGACGTGAGCGCCATCAATCGGCTGGGCTGGAAGGCGCGGCACAATTCGCGCGATGCGGTTACTCGTGCAGTCCGCAGCACGCTCGTTCTCATGACCAACGCACCGGCGGCCGGGGGCTGAGAGCCGATGCAAGCTGTCATCCTCGCCGGTGGCCTGGGTACCAGGCTTTGGCCGCTCACCAAGACGGTGCCGAAACCGCTGGTTCCGGTTGGCGGCGTCCCCTATCTCGAGCATCAAATGCGCTTGCTGAAGAAGCAATCGATCACCGACGTGGTGCTTCTGATTGGTTATTTGGGCGAGCAGGTGCGGGAGTATTTCAGTGACGGGGCGGATTGGGGAATGCACGTTCGATATTCCGTGGAGCCACAACCTCTCGGTACCGGCGGTGCGTTGCGGCAGGCGGCCGCGCTGTTATCGGACACGTTCCTGGTGATCTATGGCGATTCTTACTTGCCGATCCAATACGCAGAGCCGTATGGACGTCTCTTATCGGCCGGTGTTGAAGGACTCATTGTCGCTTACGACAATCGGCTGGGTGACACATCCGTAAAGAACAATATCGATATCGACGATTCAGGGTATGTGAAGGTCTACGACAAGGATTCCCCGCGCGAGTTGCACTACGTGGAGGCCGGCGTGCTTGCCCTGCGCAAATCCTGCCTCAAACTGATTCCCCCGGCAGGTCCGGTATCGTTGGAGAAGGAGATTTTTCCGCTATTGATTCAACAACGGCAATTGGCGGCGTACATCACTGGCCAACGTTTCTACGACATCGGTACCGCGGATCGGCTGCGCGTTATCGAAGAGTTCCTCTCCCATGATCATCACCCGGACCCCATTTCGAATTAGCTTCGCCGGCGGCGGCTCGGATCTCCAAGCCTTTTGCTCGCGCGAGCCAGGAATGGTGCTGTCCACGGCCATCGACAAGCACATGTACCTGGCGGTGAAGAGCCACTTCGACCTGAACTTCCGCATCAGCTACTCCAAGACCGAGTTCGCCGACACGGTGGATCAAATCGATCATCGCATCGTGCGGGAGTGTTTGAAGTATCGAGGGATTTCCCGCGGATTGGAAGTCGTGTCGATGGCGGATCTGCCGGCGCGAACCGGCCTCGGCTCATCGGGCAGTTTCACCGTTGGCCTGCTGCACGCCCTTTACGCGCTGCAGGGCAATATCGTCAGCCCGGAACGGTTGGCGCGCGAAGCCTGCCACATCGAAATAGAATTGCTGCGCGAGCCGGCCGGCAAACAGGATCAGTACATAGCGGCTTATGGCGGAATGCAGTTCATTCAGTTCAATCCCGACGGCAGCGTGTTTGTGAATCCGGTGCCTTGCAGCAATCGGACGCGTCAGGAATTGAACCAGTCGCTGCTGATGTTTTTTACCGGGGGCACCCGCGATGCGCGGGACGTGCTATCCAAGCAACAGGCCAACACCAGCCATAGAATGCCGGTATTGCGCCGGATGTGCGATTTGGCTCGCCAACTTCGCGATGTGCTCACCGACGGTCAGGATCTGAATGTGTTCGGCCGGCTCTTGCACGAGAGCTGGGAATGTAAACGCAGCTTGGAGCCGTCCATTAGCGATACCAAGATCGACGAATACTACGAGCGAGGGCTAAAGGCAGGAGCACTGGGAGGTAAACTGCTGGGCGCCGGCGGAGGAGGATTTCTGCTCTTCTTTTGCCAACCGGACCGGCAGGCGCGATTGCGCGAGGAGCTCAAGGAGCTGCGCGAGCTTCCGTTCTCTTTCGATCCGGAGGGAAGCAAAGTGGTCTACATCGGAGGCGATCGCGCTTGAGCGCCCGGTGCGTTTTCCTGGATCGCGACGGCGTCGTCAACGAGAAGCCGCAGCCGGGCGACTACATCCGGTCCCAGAACGAATTTCGGTTGCTGCCGAATGTAGCGGACTGGATCAGATTGTTCAATGCGCTCGGGTTTCTGGTCATAGTGGTTACCAATCAGCGCGGCATCGCCAGGGGTTTCTACTCGGAACAGGAACTGGCGCTCATCCACAAGAAAATGCTCGCTATCCTCGAGCAACGCGGAGCGCGCGTCGACGACATCTTCTATTGTCCACATGAAATCGATACGTGCGATTGCCGCAAACCAAAGCCCGGAATGATTCACGCGGCGAGAGACAAGTGGGACATCGATATCCGGAGATCGTTGTTCCTGGGCGACTCCGATTCGGACGCGGAACTCGCGGCCGCGTGCGGGATGCCTTTTCTGCGCGTTGTGGAAGGCCGGTTGGCGTAACCGCTCTACCTGGCCATTAGCGCACGTACTTCTGGAAGATGCCGGCCAGATACCGGCCGTTTTTCTGCAGATGGAATTTGTCGAGAATCCGCTGGCGGCCCGACTGCCCGATTCGTTGACGAAGGTCCGGATGCTCGATCAGCCGCTCTATGGCGGACGCCAA
This sequence comes from Bryobacteraceae bacterium, assembly GCA_035632375.1. Lineage (GTDB taxonomy): Bacteria > Acidobacteriota > Terriglobia > Bryobacterales > Bryobacteraceae > Palsa-89. The sequence continues at coordinate 14,609 of DASQGY010000253.1, forward strand.
CGCGCCGGGATCGCCAGGTGGAACCAGCAGACCGTCAATGCCATCGCGAATCAACTCGGGCACGCCCGTGATCCAGGTGGAGACGCAAGGGATTTCCATAGACATCGCTTCCATGAGCACACCAGGCAGCCCCTCGGCGAAGCTGGCGGAGGCAAACACATCCGTGCTGCGATAGAGGTCGTTGAGCCGGTCCTCGGGCGTGAATCCGTGAACCACAACCTGAGACCGCATTCCGAGCGTGGCAACACGCTCTTCCAAACTTTGGCGATCCGGCCCGCCGCCAACGAGGTGCAACCGGACGTTCCGGCCATTTTTTACCAGCAATGCCACCGCATCCACCAGGACATGCTGCGCTTTCACGGGGGCCAAGCGTCCCACACAGAGAATCTCCAGCGGCTCAGGACTGGCGCGAAACGGACGTTGCGAGAATACTTCGGGGTCCACCGCCATGTAAGCGACTTCGATCTTGTCCCATTGCTCGAAACTGCACGTCTTCATTAATTGGCTGCGCGCATAGTCGCTGATGGCCCGGACGAAAGTGCTGGCCTCGATCTTTTGCCGCAGCCAGAATCCTTCCGGATCGTTGAATTCATCCGGGCCGTGGAAAGAGATGGAGATGTCGATCGGGAAGATCCGTTTGGCTAATAGTCCAATCGTGGAAGAGTAGTGGACATGCACGTGTCGAAGCTGTTGCCGGCGCATCCAATCGCCCAGCATGATCGCCTCGATAACGTAAGCAAGATTCTTAGTGGCCTGCCGGGGCTGTAGCTTGCTCAATCGCAGCGCGTAGAACAGGCCGCCGATGAGCCGGATCGGACGGCGAGCAAGCGTGCTGCAAAGCCCCGCAAAAGCGCCAATGAATCCTCGCGCCTTGATGTAGTAGGTTCGCGAAGCTTCGTCGCGCTCTTCTTCGGTGAGTTGCTCCATTGGCCGGTCGGGACTGCGAATCGAAACCGTGCGCACATCGAACGCTTTGCGCAACTCGCGAATCTCGCGGAGGATGACACTGTGATTGATGGCCGGGTGCTGGCTCACCAAGATGGCGATGGGCCCCGCTTTCCCGCTAGCCATGACACCGGACCCTCGTGCTCATGGCCCGCTCGGGGTCTTGTTGCAGGCCATTTTTCCGAATGGTCCACGATCCCCTGCGGCGTGTCTGGTCGATGTACGCCTGCCGCCTGAATTCTCCGCGGGCAGATTCAGCTCTGCTGCAAGTTGCTTCTCCTCCGTCCGTGGTCCCCGGCGTCCATCCACGTCCTGGAGACTCGTCAACTCCGGAGTTTCTCCAAGCACAAGTGTGGGATTCGATGCCGAATAACGGCTGACCGGACTGGCAATCCAATTGGTCTGGGCCAAATCGTAATTGTAGCGCCTGGGAGTTCGACGATGACGCACCTGCGCTGCATGGATCACATCATTTCCAAGATCTTCTTTGGCGCCATCGCCGCAGACACGAGTCGTTGAAAACTTGGGGCTACCATCTGCTATTGCCTGGTAGCAAATGCTTTAGCTTGTGCAACCCCAGACTCCAGCATGAACGGGCTGCGGCGCCCCGTCACCAGCGCCGGAAACTTGGCGCCACCAAGAGCCGCGGACTCGGAGAACACAGCTACAACCTGCACAATCAACCACCTCTAGAATGGGTTTCTGGATAGCGGAGCTGCGACGTCTGCGAGCGGCTGTCTCCACATTCTGAGGCTCGTGGGGTCGAATCGAATGAGAACGCTGATTGCCGTTCTTTCTATTTCAATCCTGGCCGGGTTGGAATCAGTTGACACCGCGACGATCACTCTGGAACAATCGCGGTACGGGATGCTTTCCTCTTAGTGGTGAATGCCGGGGGACCGGCTGCCGTCGCGCCTCTGGCTCATGTTTCTCCTAACGCAACAAACACACCGGATGCTGGTGCGCTACAACCCCAGGATCGGACATCTTTATGTGCCTAACCTTCGGGCGCGGCTATGGAACGAGACCGGCGGATATTTTGTCGTCACGAATTCGCTCGGGTTTCGTTCCGACTTCGAATTCCATAGCAAACGCGGTCCTGCACCTCGAATTCTTATGTTCGGCGACTCCTACACGGCGGGAGACAATTGCTCGAATCAGGAGCGGTATTCCGACCAGCTTGCACGCATCCTGGGGGCGGAAGTCTATAATTTTGGACTCTCCGGCTCGGGCACCGACCAGCACCTGCTTCTCTACCGTGAATTCGCCCGGTCGATCGAGCGCGACCTGGTGGTGATTTGCGTACAGATGGACAGCATTCGACGGATCCAGCTCAGTCATCGGGAATCGATCGACCGCATTACCCGGCAGCGAGTGCTTGTTCCCAAGCCGTACTTCCGTTTGGAGAACGGCGCATTGGCGCTCCACAACGCGCCAGTGCCGCGGGAGAGGCCGCTGGTGGGCTCGGTAAATCCGGAGACCATCGGTGAGGGCCGCGATTTGCAGGGGTTAAGGGAAGCCGCACTCCGGATGTATCGTGAGAATCCGAAGTTGCGCGGCCTCCGGGAGTGGATGCGGGACGAGTTGGCGCCGGTGAAGTCCCTGGTGTTTCGCTGGAGTGGGGCCGAGCCGTACCCGGAATTTAAGTCCCGGAAAAGCCCTGCTTGGCTGCTCATGAAAGCAATCCTGGAGGAGTTCGTCCGGGAAGTGGCGCCCACTCCGGTTCTGATCGTTCCCACGCCGACGTTCGAGTACTATCTTCACGGCCTCCGTCCGAGCTACCAGGCGTTTTTTGCATCGCTAGAAGATCCCGCAAACGGCGTCCACGTTGCGGACGTGAGCTCGCCGCTGGTGAAGCTGCCATGGAAGACACGCCAAGCGCTGAGTTTCAGGATCGGCGGCCACTTCACCCCGTTCGCCAACGAAAAGGTGGCGCGCATGCTGGCCAGCGAGATTGACCGGCGAAAACTCCTATCACCTCCCGCGAGTACGCATAGCAACACTCCCGTCGAGGTCCCTCACAAGCCGCTGCCGAAAGGGAAGTCGATAGTCATCCTGGGACTCTCCTGCTTCTATCACAATTCGGCGGCCAGCTTGATCCGTGATGGCGAGATTGTGGCCGCAGCGGAAGAGGAGCGATTTACGCGGAAAAAGAACGACCGGCGTTTTCCGCACCAAGCCGCGAACTATTGCCTGGAGCAGGGCGGCATCGACCCGCGGGACCTGGACGCAGTGGTTTATTACGACAATGCGGCCCTTACGTTCGAGAGGATTCTGCATACGCAGCTCGCCATGGGGCCACAGGCTGAGGATAGCTGGGTGCGGGTGATGCCTTCGTGGACTCGCTATAAGCTGCACATTCCGCAGTTGATCCGGAGGTACTTGCATTACCAGGGGCCGGTGTTGCAAGAACTTCATCATCGATCTCATGCCGCCAGCGCGTTCTATCCGTCGCCGTTCGAGCGCGCTGCCATTTTGACCATCGACGGCGTGGGCGAATGGGCTACGGCATCAATCGGAGCGGGCGATGGCAAAAATATCCGACTGCTACGGGAGATGCGCTTTCCGCACTCGCTGGGACTGCTTTATTCCGCCTTCACCCAATTCACCGGCTTCAAGGTGAACTCAGGCGAATACAAGATGATGGGGCTGGCTCCATATGGCGAGCCCAAGTATGTCGACCGGATTCTGGAGAATCTGGTCCAGCTAAACGACGACGGCTCGGTGGAACTGAATCTGGAGTATTTCAGCTTTCTCCGGGAGCCGGCGATGACCAGCGCTAAGTTCGCCGAGTTGTTCGATGGACCGCCGCGTAAACCCGAGTCGCGCATCACCCAGCGTGAGATGGACCTGGCCCGATCCATCCAGGTTGTCACGGAAGAAGCCATGTTACGCATGGCGCGGCTGGCCCATCGGCTGAGCGGGGAAAAACTGCTGTGCTTGGCGGGCGGGGTGGCGTTGAACTGCGTTGCCAACGGGCGTCTGCTGCGAGAAGGTCCGTTCGAGGACATCTGGATACAGCCGGCCGCGGGCGACTCAGGCTGCGCGCTGGGTGCCGCGCTGGACGTATATCACACTTATTTTGGCTGCGAGCGGCGCCGCTCTCCAAGCCATCGTCCGTTGCAAGGCGGCTCGTACTGGGGCCCATCTTTTTCCGATGAGGAGATCGCCGCGTATCTTGATACGCACGGCTATCCCTACCGGAAAATGAGCGGCCCGGAGCGCTCCGATTATTTGGCGCGCTGTCTGCAGGACGGCAGGGTGGTCGGGCACTTTGCAGGACGCCTGGAATTCGGGCCACGATCCCTGGGGGCTCGCTCCATTCTGGGGGATGCCCGCAACACAGAGATGCAGGCGGCGCTCAACCTGAAGATCAAGTACCGCGAATCGTTCCGCCCGTTCGCACCTTCGGTGCTAGCCGACAGGGTCGCGGAATATTTCGAGCTCGACCGGGAGAGCCCCTACATGCTGATCGTTGCGCCCGTCCGGCAGGAACACCGCAAGGAAGTAAAGCCGCTCGGAGGGGAGGATCTGCTGCCGAAGGTGCGCCAGATACGCAGCGACATCCCCGCAATCACCCACGTCGACTACTCGGCGCGCATCCAGACCGTGGTTCGCGACGACCATCCCGTGTACTATGACTTGATCCGGCGGTTTGAAGAACTCACCGGTTGTGCCGTGATCGTTAACACCTCATTCAACGTGCGGGGTGAGCCGATCGTGTGCACGCCCGCGGACGCTTACCGGTGTTTCATGCGTACCGAGATGAACGTTCTGGCGCTGGGCGATCACGTCTTGGTGAAGGAGGAACAACCCACCTGGCCGGAGGGACGGGGTGAGGGTTTGGAGAGCGAGGACGTGACCAAGGTGGAAACCTCTTCTCAACCTGCCGGACTTATCCGCGGGCTGCGGCGGATCTTCAACGACAGTTTCCTGCCGGTGTCCAAGAAGCTTCTGGAAACGGGCATGGTGCACGTGGATACAGTCTTTCGTGGTACCCCCAGCACCTGGAGGGAATTCAATGGGGCTGGAATCGCGCATGACATTTTCGAGTTTCCGGCCGAGTTGCATATGGCCCAGCCGGAAGCATCGAAATTCGCCGATGCGCTGCTGCGCCAATGGACGCCGGAAGCAGCCCAGGCGCTGCGGCCGCTGGTCGAAGAGTTGGTCGTTTTGGGGCTCCAGTATCCGCCGAAAGAAGCGCTGGAGGAGGAAGTGTCTGAGTCGGTCTACGTGATGTTCTAAGCTTCCGGGCAGCGGATTTCGAAAACCATTCCCACCTTACCCGTGCAGCGTATGGCAGTATTGGATGTTATCGAAGCTGGCCGTGACAACGACCCGCTGTCCCAAGCCACATCGATCTTAACCGAGCGGCGGAAAGCCTGTGGCGCGTGGACGGCGCTGCCTGTCCCCGGTTTGCCAGCAAGATCTTAAGTGCCGAGCGGCGACGTACAATTCGGACACCGCGTGGCCTTGATCGAAATCGCGGAATAGCAAAACGAGCACTCTTTCGTGGCGGGCGGAGCCGGTGCCGGTTGCCGCTTCAGTTTGTTGGCCTGGCGGACGATCAGGAAGACCGCGAATCCAACCAGCATAAAATCCACGATAGTGTTCAGAAATACGCCATAGTTGATGGTGGCCGCGCCCGCCGCCTTGGCCGCGGCAAGCGTCGGATACTGTCCGCCCTTCAGATCGACAAAGAGATTGGCGAAGTCCATTTTGCCCAGCAACAACCCCAGAGGCGGCATCAGAATGTCGCCGACGAACGAGGTTATGATCTTGCCAAACGCCGCGCCGATGATTATGCCCACGGCCATGTCGAGCACGTTGCCCCGCATCACGAATTCCTTGAACTCTTTAAACATGCTTCCCCCTTTGCGAGGTCATCATAGCATCGGGCGACCGGATACACTTGGGGATTGAAGACTTGGCGGCTCACGCTCGAATACGACGGCACCAAGTACAGCGGCTGGCAGGAACAGAAGAACGCGCGCACGGTGCAGGGCCAGCTCCGCAAGGCGGCCGAGGACTTTTTCGGAACCGAGGTGGAGATTCAAGGCTCGGGGCGGACGGATGCTGGCGTTCACGCCCGCGCTCAAGTCGCGCATCTGCGGTTGCGGCCGAAACCGGATTCGAAGCGGCGGCATTTCCCGGCGGTGCACGAAATCCTGCGCGCGCTGAACGACCGGCTGCCCGCGGACGTTTGCATTCTGGAAGTGGTGGAAGCCGCACCTGAGTTTCACGCCCGGCACGACGCGCTGTCGCGAACTTATGTTTACCAGATTTCCACGCGGCGCACGGCATTCGGCAAGAAGTTCGTCTGGTGGGTACGCGAGCCGCTGGATACCGCCGCGATGAGCCGCGCCGCGCGGATGCTGATCGGGCGCCACAACTTCATTTGCTTTCGCGCACAGGATGCGGCCAGACCCGATGAATCGACCATTGTCGTGGTGGATGACGCGGGCATCGACGTGGATAGCCACTTCATCTTCTTTCGCATCACCGGATCGCATTTCCTGTGGCGGATGGTCCGGCGAATTGTGGGCGTATTAGTGAAGATCGGCAAAGGCGAGCTGGAGCTTGCCGATTTCACGCGGCTGCTGGAAGGCAAGGCGGATGCGAGGCTGGATGTCGCGTCCTGGACCGCGCCGGCTTCGGGGCTGTTTCTGGAGAAGGTGACATACCCAGGCGAAACTGCGCCGCACCCGCGGCCCTGATATACTTTTCTGAAATGTCCATCAATAAAGCGGTTGCAGTTCGTCTCAGTGGAATCGGGCTTGGCCTGGCCGGGTTGTGGCTGGTATGGTCGCAGGCGCAGCAGCAGCGCCCGCCGCTGACCATGGAAAAAGTTTCGCCCAATCTCTACGTGATCATGGGCAACGGCGGCAACGTGGCCGTCATGCCGACCAGCGAAGGCGTGCTCCTGGTGGATGATAAGTTCGCGCAGGATGCACCGGAGATCATGGCCAAGGTGAAGACCGTCAGCGACAAGCCTGTCCGCTACGTCATCAATACCCATCAGCACGGCGATCACACCGGCGGCAACGAAGCAATGTTGAACGCGTCTGCTGAGATCATCATCCACAAGCAAGCGCGCGCGAACATGGTGTCGGGCAAGATGCCCGGCTTGCCGCGCGTCACATTCAACGACGAGACGCAAGTGTTCCTCGGCGGTATGGAAGTTCGGGCGCGCCACCTGGGCCGCGGCCACACCAACGGCGACGCAGTGGTCTATTTTCCATCCGAGCGCGTGCTGCACACCGGCGATCTGCAGATGACCACCGGTGGGCCGCCATTCATCGACTACAGCGCCGGCGGCAGCCTGGTGGATTGGGACAAAACGCTGGAGCAGGCTCTCCAATACGATTTCGACACGGTGATTCCGGGCCACGGTCCCGTTTGCAAGAAGGCGGACCTGGCGAAATGGCGCCAGACGATCATCGCATTGCGAACCAAGTCCAAAGCGGCCTGCGCCGCCGGCGGAACCGATGCTTTGAAAAAGATGAACCTCGCAGAAGTAGGACTGACGCCGAGCCCGATGTTCGAGCGCAGCATTCCAGGCGTGTGTCAGGAGCTGGCGAAGCAATGAGAGCGCCCACTCACACTGATGGTGGAATTCAAGAACCCAAGAATTCGGGAACCCAAGAATGCCCTGTTCCGGTCATTTCACCGACTCAATCCTCGCTGGTTTCGAATTCTGATTTCGACCCTGTTGAGCTTCGTGGTGAAAGTTTGTCGGCGACGTTGTTACGCGACAGGCGATAAGTATTGCGCATCCGTCGGGGGATAAGCGTTCTTAGTCTCACGACCTCTAGTCAAGTAAACGGACCGAACCATACCTCCACGTCGACGGAGGTTCTTGAACCCATCTACCTTTAGGCGATTCAGCATTGGGCAATCGCCTTCCATCGTAGTTGAATACGCGACAACAAAAAGCCCGCCCCGAAGGGCGGGCCATTCTTCGAATTCCTGAATTCTTGGATTCTTGAATTCTGAAGTTTAGTAATCCATGTCCGGTCCGTGCGGACCGCCCGGCGCCGGAGCGGACTTCTTCTCCGGAATCTCGGCAATCATCGCTTCGGTGGTCAGCATCAGCGCGGCGATGGACGACGCGTTCTGCAGAGCCGAGCGTGTGACCTTGGTCGGATCGATTACGCCCGACTTCACCAGGTCTTCGTACGTGGCGGTTGCGGCGTTGAAGCCGAAATTCTGGTCGTTGGCGTTGTGGATCTTCTCGATCACGATGGCGCCCTCGTAGCCGGCGTTGCCGACGATCTGACGCACCGGCTCTTCGCAGGCGCGATGCACGATGTTGACGCCGATCTGCTCGTCGCCACCGACCTTCATGCCTTCCAGAGCCTTGGCAGCACGCAGCAGAGCCACGCCGCCACCCGGAACGATTCCTTCTTCGACAGCGGCGCGAGTTGCGTGCAGCGCATCCTCCACGCGAGCCTTCTTCTCCTTCATTTCGGTCTCGGTGGCCGCGCCGACCTTGATCACCGCAACGCCGCCGGCCAACTTGGCCAACCGCTCCTGCAGCTTTTCGCGATCGTAGTCGCTGGTGGTTTCTTCGATTTGGGCGCGCAACTGCTTGATGCGGCCTTCAATGGTTTTCTGCGTACCGTTGCCGTCCACGATGGTGGTGTTGTCCTTGTCCACCGTAACGCGCTTGGCGCGGCCCAGGTCTTCCAGGCGGACGCCTTCCAACTTGATGCCGGTCTCTTCCATGATGGCCTTGCCGCCGGTCAGGACGCCGATGTCTTCGAGCATCGCTTTGCGGCGATCGCCGAAGCCCGGAGCCTTCACGGCGCAGGCATTCAACGTGCCGCGCAATTTGTTGACGACGAGAGTGGCCAGCGCTTCGCCTTCCACTTCCTCGGCAATCACCAGCAGCGGCTTGCCGGCGCGGGCGATCTGTTCCAGCAACGGAAGCAGGTCCTTCATGTTGCTGATCTTCTTCTCGTGGATCAGGATGTAGGGGTCTTCCAGCACGCACTCCATGCGGTCCGGATCGCTGATGAAATAGGGCGAAAGGTAGCCGCGGTCGAACTGCATGCCGTCCACGGTCTGGAGCTCGGTAACCATGGTCTTGGACTCTTCGACAGTGATGACGCCGTCCTTGCCGACCTTCTTCATCGCTTCGGCGATGATGTTGCCGATGGTGGTGTCGCCGTTGGCGGAAATAGTGCCAACCTGTGCGATCATCTCACCGGAGACGGGCTTGGAGAGCTTCTTCACATCTTCGACGATCACTTCCACGGCCTTCTCGATGCCGCGCTTCAGTGCCATCGGATTCGCTCCGGCGGCCACGGCCTTTACGCCTTCGCGGAAAATGGCCTGGGCCAGAATGGTGGCGGTGGTGGTGCCGTCGCCGGCGGTATCGGAAGTCTTCGACGCCACTTCGCGAACCATCTGCGCGCCCATGTTCTCGAGCGGATCCTTCAACTCGATTTCCTTGGCGACGGTGACGCCGTCCTTGGTGATAGTGGGGCCGCCGAACTTTTTCTCAAGTACGACGTTCCGGCCACGGGGACCAAGCGTGACTTTGACGGCGTCGGCTAACTGGTTGACGCCGCGCAGAATCGCCTGGCGGGAATTCTCGCTATATACAATCTGTTTTGCTGCCATAAATGTCTCCTTTGGGTAAAAAAATGTGCGCTCTTACGCTACGTTCTTGGCTTTCTTGGCGCCGCCTTCCAAAACGCCCAGAACTTCATCCTCGCGCATGACGATCAGCTCTTCGCCGTCGATGCGGATTTCGCTTCCGGAATACTTGCCGAACAGGATGCGGTCGCCCTTCTGCACGTCGAGCGGCACCACTTTTCCGTCTTCCAGGCGCTTACCCTTGCCGACGGCTACGACTTCGCCCTCTTGCGGTTTCTCCTTCGCGGAATCGGGAATGAACAAACCGCCAACCTTGGTTTCCTGCTCCTCGATCCTTCTCACTACGATCCGATCATAGAGCGGTCGAATATTCATACGTGAACCTCCTTGAGTCTAGGTAGTTAAATTGTTGCGATTGACGAGCTCGTCGGCTCGTCCCCCACATCTTAGCAGACTCCAGGGGAGAGTGACAAGATTTTCTTGTAACTGATTGATATAACGTATATTATTTCTGTTGTTCGTGGCTCTCGGCCCGTTGCGGTAGCTTCTACGATATGCTGGTAGATTGATGCGACGCATCGCCCGGCCGCTGATCCTGCTCGCTATTCTCGTGATCCTGGTAGGCGTGGGAGCCACCTATTACGCGCGGCTGAAAATCCAGGCTGGCAGCGCGCCCGCGAAGCCGAAACCTCTGCCCCCGGGCATTCTTGGGACCCAGCACGGCTGGACCTACACTCACACCACCAACGAGAAGACGGTCATCACGGTACATGCCGAAGACTTGCAGGAGGTGGAAGGCAAGCAGCATCTTTCGGGGGTCGAACTGGACATTTACAGCAAGGACGGCAAGAAGTACAACCACGTGAAGAGCGCCAAGGCCGAGTTCGACGTCGCTCAAGGAATGCTCTACTCCGATGGCGACGTGGAGATCACCATGGGCGTCGCCGCCGACGCTGAGCCGTCCGGCCGGCTGACGTTGATCAAGGCTTCCGGAGTCCACGTGGAGAGCAAAACCGGCAAAGCCACAACCGACCGGCCGGCGACATTCCAATTCGATCGCGGCGAAGGCAAGT
>DASQGY010000254.1:0-2399 GCA_035632375.1 Bryobacteraceae bacterium
TGCCGACGATGGCGCGTGCGCCACAGCAAGTGCAGACCGGAGGATTTGGCGACCCCAATGGATTGCCCGGAACCGGCAAGCAGGGCGCGAAGTTGTACGCCGCCTCAATGGGATCGTTTGACATGCCCGCCGGCCCCGGACAGGGCAACGGATCGGGCGGCGCCAACGGAATCAAAGGCACGGTTGCCAGCGCCGGCTTCGGCAACGGTATCGCCAACGGCGGCAAAGGCGACGGACGCAGCAATGGACAAGGCGTCTCCACCGGCGGATTTGGATCGGAGCAGGTGGTGCACCAGGGACCGAAGATCGCCGCACCTGATGCGGGCGCGGCCACCACGCCGGTCGAGATCACTTACAAGCCGAATCCGGTTTACACGGACGAAGCGCGCGGGTTGAAGCTCGAGGGCGAGGTGCTGCTCGAGGTGAGTTTTGCGGCCAACGGCTCGCTGCACGTGAACAAAGTAGTACGCGGCCTGGGCCACGGGCTCGACGAAGCTGCGATGGCTGCGGCCAACAAGATGCGGTTCAAACCCGCGCTGCGCAACGGGCAGCCGGTGGATTCGACAGCGGTGGTTCACGTGATGTTTCAGATGGCGTACTGAAAGCAGTACTCAGTACCCAGTACCCAGTATCAGTGGCCAGTGAGTTCGGTGGGTACTGAGTACTAGGTACTGAGTACTGACAACAACTGACAACTGATTTACGGAGAAGAGAGTCATGCGTACTTGGAATTGGATCCTCACGGCGGCATTGCTTGCATTGGTTTCTCTAGGACCGACGAGCGTGGCCGCTCAGCAAGCGGACGGGGCGCAACCCGCCGCGCAGTCGCCGGCGCCTGATGCGACGCAGACGGCTCAACCTTCTCAACAGAACATGCCGGCAACGGCACAGACCGCGCAGCCTGACCCGGCGCAGGCCAATGCTTCTCAGGCCAACGCACCGCAAGCTCCGGCCAGCTCTCCGCAAACCACGTCGGTACCGGCGAGCTCCGCCTCCGCGGGCACGGCGCCAGTGGCTCCGGCTCCCGCCACCGCCGCTCCGACCACGATGGATCAGGTGGTGAACCTGTTCATCGAGCGCGAGCATGGCTTGATCAAGGCGCTGTCGAACCGCACGCCTGTAGTCGAGACTTATCTGCAGAACCTGACCAGCGATCCGCAGCTGGGCCCGGTCCCCAGCGGCGACCACTATTTCCTCGGCCGCATGGATATGGGCGAGACCGTTGACCGCAAAGACTATCTGAAGGACGAACAAAAGGAAGGCATGCAGTCGCGCCTGCTCGGCGGCTTTGCCAAGCTTTACAAGGTCCAGTACCAGCCCATGGGCTTCTCCTGGATGGTTTACGCCGACCGCACCGACTTCGACCGCGAACACTACGACTTCAGCTACATCCGCCGCGAATTCCTGGGCGAAGTGCGCTGCCTGGTTTTCGATGTGAAACCGAAACCCAAGTCCGGCCGCGGGCGCTTCCTCGGCCGCGTGTGGGTGGAAGACCACGACTACAACATCGTGCGCCTGAACGGAACCTACTATCCGGCGCCGCGCAACACTTACTTCTTCCACATGGACAGCTGGCGGTTGAACCTGATCCCCGGCTACTGGGTGCCGGCGTTCATCTACAGCGAAGAGGGCGACTTCAGCGCCGGCGTCAAGAACAAGCTGGCCTTCAAGGCGCAGACCCGCATTTGGGGCTATGACCTGAAGAAAGGCGGAAAGGACGACGAGCTGACCCAGATTCGCGTCGACTCGGTCAACGATGAAAGTGCAACTGCTCAGGATGCGTCTCCGCTGCAGGCGGAGCGCGAGTGGCAGCAGCAGGCCGAAGACAACGTCATCGAGCGCCTCACCCGGGCGGGCTTGCTCGCTCCCGAAGGAGACCTAGACCATGTTCTCCAGACCGTGGTCAACAACCTCGAAGTTACCAATAACATCGATCTGCCGCGACCGGTGCGCACGCGCGTCCTGCTGACGGCGCCGCTCGAAACTTTCAGCGTAGGCAACACCATCGTGATCAGCCGCGGATTGGTTGACGTTCTACCCGACGAGGCCAGCCTGGCGGCTGTGCTCTCGCACGAGCTGGCGCACATCGTGCTCGGCCACAACCTGGGATCGAAGTACGCCTTCAACGATCGCATGCTGTTCTCCGACGATTCCACGTATCAGAACCTGGGCTTCAAGCACATTCCCGAAGAAGAGCAGGCGGCGGACAAGAAAGCCGTCGATCTGCTGAAGAACTCGCCTTACGCCCAGAAGCTCGACGCAGTGGGCCTGTTCCTGAAGGCGCTGCAACAGCGCGCTCCGCAACTCGGCGCTCTGTTGACCACACATCTGGGCAATCCTCTGGCCGAGGGCGGACAGGTCAACCGTTTGCAGGCTCTGGAATCGCAGGGCCCGGCGCT
>DASQGY010000255.1:0-22666 GCA_035632375.1 Bryobacteraceae bacterium
GCGGTCAGCTTCTTCAGCCGCAGCGTGATGCGGCTCTTGTAACGGGCGGCCGTGTTCTTTTTGATCACGCCCCACTTGGCGGAGCGGTCAATCAGAGAGAATGTCGCCGGAAGCGCGGCTTTCGCGGCGGTCGAGTCCTTCGATTCGAGGAGGCGGCGCACCGACCGGATCTGGTGGCGCAGCCGAGTTTTGCGAAGACGATTTACGTCCGTCTTGCGCTTCGTTTGACGCACCCGCTTGAGAGAAGAATAAGTATTTGCCATTCGTACAGATCCAAGGATAGCGTAGCTGCGGCAAGTATGGCAACCGTGGCAAAATCGAACAGCTAGTAACGAAATCGGACAGTCGGGTTGCGGGCGCACCGCTGGCTCTGGCTGAAACCGCCACATCCGTTGGAGAGAGTGAGTGGAATTGGAATTGCACTACCATCAGCCACCATCGCTAGGAATCTATTAAAAATGAGCCACTTCCGCAGAGTTTTCACCGCCGCCGTTTGCGTCAGCACGATCTGTTTCGGGCAAACGCCGGAGGTCTCCATCACCAATCCGAAACCAGTACGGATCGTGGGGCCGCTGCTCAAACCATTTCATCTGGAGCGCCGCATTGTCTCGCCCGCACTGCTCGAAAATACGCCGCGCCTGGAGTCGCTGGTGCGCGGCGGAAATCTCTATCTATCGGTGCAGGACGTGATCGCGTTGACGCTGGAGAATAATGTCGACATCGCCATCCAGCGCTACGGGCCGTTTCTGATTCAAGAAGTATTGCGGCGCACGCAAGGGGGCGGCGCGCTGCGAAACGTGAGCCAACCGATCGCTCCGGGGCCGTCGAGCGTGAGTCTGGCTGGTGTCACCGCGGGCAATATCGGTCTGCCGAACGGCGGATCGGGAGTCAGCTCCGGAGGAGGCTTGGTGATTCAGCTTGGCGAAGTGCCGCCGGGTCTCGACCCTTTCATCTTCGCGTCAGCAAACTTTCAACACAACACCACGCCGCTCAGCAACACACTCTTATCCGGTGTGCCATTCCAATTGAACGACAGCCGGTCCTATCAGTTGGGCTACGGGCAATCGTGGGCCACGGGAACCAGCGCACAGGTTTTCTACGGCAGCACGCACAACCACATCAACAGCCCGAATTTTCTGTTGAATCCCTTCACTAACGGTTTCCTGGACGTGACCATCTCCCAGAATCTGATGCAAGGCTTCGGCATCGCGGTGAACAGGCGTTATGTGAAGGTAGCGAAAAACAACATGAAGGTGACCGATCTGCAATTGAAGCTGCAGGTGATCACCACCGTTTCCGCGGTGTTGAATCTTTACTGGGATCTGGTGAGCTTCAACGAGGATGTGCGAATCAAAGAGCAGGCCATGGCCACCGCTCAAAAGCTCTTGGAAGGGAATCAGCACCAGGCCGACCTGGGGACGCTGCCCAAGATCGAGGTGACGCGCGCGGCGGCGGAGGTTTCGTCCACCAAAGAAAACCTGTTGATTGCGCAGACCAATGTCGCGCAGCAGGAAACCGTGCTGAAGAATGCGCTGAGTAGAAACGGTGTGGCCAGCCCCTGGCTGGATGAAGTGCACATCGTCACGCTGGACAAGATTGTGGTTCCGGAGAAGGAAGAGCTCAAGCCGGCGCAGGAGTTGATCGCACAAGCCATCGAGAAGCGGCCGGAATTGGAACAGGCCCGCATCAATGTGGAGAGCAACAAGCTCAACCTGTCGGGAACGAAGAACGCGCTGCTGCCTTCTCTCCAGGCCTTTGTCGACTACACGAACAACGCCCTAACCGGCGACCCCAATGCTCTTCGACACGGTGGCGTAGGGGCCGATCCATTTGTCGTGGGCGGATACACTAACCTGCTGGGGCAGATTTTCCGCCGGAATTTTCCTAGCTACGCCGCCGGATTCTCACTGAATATTCCATTCCGCAACCGCGCGGCGCAGGCCGACTACGTGGCCGATCAGTTGAACGTGCGCCAAGGCGAACTGCAACTTCAGAAAGCGGTCAGCCAGGTTCGCGTAGACGTGAAGAACGCCATCATCGCTTTGCAACAGGCCCGTGCGCGATACGAGACCGCTGTGGCCACGCGCGTCCTGGCTCAGCAAACTCTCGATGCCGAAAGCAACCGGTTTAAGTTCGGCGAATCGACTATCCCGGTGGTGGTTCAGGCCCAGCGGGACCTAGCGACATCGCAGGACGCCGAGGTTCAGTCCATGGCCAATTACACGCACGCCAGGGTCGCGTTCGATCAGGCGGTGGGCCAGACGCTGGAGGCGAATAACATCTCGCTGGAGGAAGCGACGATGGGGCGCGTGGCGCGCCAGTCGTCCCTGCCGGCTCAGGCTCCGGAGCGGAAGCAATAAGGAACGCCGCGATGAAACTACGGAAAATACTTGCTGTTTCGATCTCCTGGTGCTGCCTGGCTTCGCAATTGAGTGCGCAATCGGCGCCGCAGTTTGTGGACCGTCCGCAGGCTCCAGTCATCTGGCGGCCCTACCTCGGCGCAAAGGTCGCTCCGGTACGCTTGCAAAATTCCAACCGCCTTCGCGACCTGATTCGCGGCGGCAAACTTTATCTGACGGTGCAGGATGCAATCGCAGTAGCTATCGAGAATAACCTGGACCTCGAAGTAGCGCGGTATGGGCCGGTGAACGCCGAGTGGAGTCTGGAACGATTGCGGGCCGGTGGAGCGCTGCCCGGTGTCAGCGGCGGTAATCAATTGGCCAACCAGGTCACCAGTGGCCAAGGCGTCGCGGGCAGCCAGGCCAGCGCGGGACTCGGTGGCGGCGGCGGTGGCGGTGGCGGAGGCGGTGGCAACGCACTGGTCTCGCAGGTGGGGCCGATCACGCCGAACCTGGATCCGGTATTCCAGAATGGCACGGCCTTCGCTCACAGGACTTCGCCGCAATCGAATACTACGCAGAGCCAGACTCTCGCGTTGGTGGACACCAGTCACACCATCAACAATTTAGTTCAAGAGGGATTGCTCTCCGGAGGAACCGCGCAGATCGTGGCCAACGAATCGTATCTCAAGGAAAACGCGCCCACCAACATCTTGAATCCCTCGGTGGCGCCGATGGTCCAGATCCTGATTCGTCACAATTTCCTGCAGGGTTTCGGCACGGGAGTGAACAGCCGGTTTATTCGTGTCGCCGAGAAACAGGTTGGCGCGGCGGGCGAGACCTTCCGCTCGCAGTTGATCAATCTCATTGCCAGCGTGTTGAATCTTTATTGGGATTTGGTGACGGATGATGAAGACCTGAAAGTGCGGCAACGGACCCTGGATGCTTCGAATAAATTCCTGGACGACACGCAGAAACAGATTGGACTCGGCGTGGTGGCCAAAGTGGAATTGTTCCGGGCGCAAGCCGACGTCTCCGCGCGAAAGCAGGAGCTGGATATCTCGCAGGCTACGGTTCGGCAGCAGGAAGTTCTGCTAAAGAACGCCTTGAGCCGCAACGGACTGGAAGATCCGTTGCTCGACGCGGCGGAGATTGTTCCATTGGATCGCATTGAAGTGCCGGACAAGGACGATCTGCCCGGTCTGCGCGATCTCGTAGCGCGGGCCATGGCCAAGAGGCCGGACGTCGCACTCAACAAAATCAGCAATGAGAACGCAGAGATCTCGGCGGTTGGAACGGCCAACGGCGTCTTGCCTTTTCTGCAGGGCTTGGTCTCCACCACCGATCACGGACTGTCTGGCACCAATGTTCCGCAGTCGGACGGTACTAACGCAGATGCTTACTTTCAGGGCGGCCTCGGCAACGCGTTTGCGCAGATCTTCCGGCGCAATTTCTACGACCGCCGGGCTCAGATCCAATTTCAAGCGCTCTTCGGCAATCGCGTCCGGCAAGCCGACTATGGCATCGAACAGTTGCAGTTGCGGCAAGGCGACCTGGTGGAGCGCCGCAATATGAACGATATGGTGGTGAGCATTTCGAACCAAATGACCGCGGTCCGGCAGGCCCGCTCCCGCTATTCGCAGGCGGTCAATACCCGGGCGCTGCAAGAGCAACTGCTGCAGAAGGAGCAGGAGATGTTCTCCTTCGGCACCGCCACCATCACCGATGTCGTCACCTCCCGCCGCTCTTTTCTGGCGGCACAATTGGCTGAAGTACAAGCGCGCTCGTCATACAGCCGCTCCCGCGTGTCGCTGGATCAAACACTGGGCGAAACGCTGGAAGTGAACCACGTTTCCATCGACGAAGCGGTGGCCGGAAAAGTGGCGCGGGAATCGAAGCCGCCGGAGACTGCGCCGCGAAACTGATTCGGGCGTCCCCGCGTCCCTAGTCCATGCTCTCTTCCGTTTGCCACGCTGTTCGGGTCTGGCGCCGGACGCCCGTCGTCTCGGTGACCATCATCCTCACCTTGGCCGTCGCTATCGGCGCCAACACCGGAGCGCTGAGCGTCCTACGCGCCGTCCTTCTCGCTCCGCTCCCATATCCCGATCCCGCGCGCCTGGCGATCCTTTGGACCGAGGACCCTGCTCACAGCGTCCACCAGGAAGGCGTCTCTTACCCGAACTACGCCGATTGGCGCGCCATGAATCACACCTTCGCCGACCTGGCGTTCTTCATTCGCACCACTTACTCGCAAGTGAACATCGGCGCCGAAACTCCCGAGCGTGTGCAAAGCGCCGAGGTTTCTTCCAATTTTTTCCCGGTGATTGGCGTGCTGCCCGCACAGGGTCGCGCCTTCAACGAAGAAGAACTAAAAGCGCGCAGCCACGTGGTCATCCTCAGCGCAGGCTTGGCTGTTCGCCGCCTCGGCTCTGCCAACGTCGTCGGCCAGTCCATCGATATCGAAGGCCGCCCATCCACCGTGATCGGCGTGATGCCCGTGAGCTTTCACTTCCCCGATGGCGACACCGAAGTCTGGCGGCCATACACGGACCGCATCCCATACCAACCAAACCAACGTGACGCCGATTACCTCGCTGTCCTCGGCCGCCTTAAACCTGGAGCTTCCATCGCCACCGCGCGCGCCGACATGTCCGCTGTTGGAAGGCGCCTGGAGCAAGCCTACCCTGCCATGCCCGACGGGTTCGGCGGCTTCGGTGTCAATGTCGTGCCACTCTACGAACACATCTACGGCAAGAATACCCGGCCCGCGCTCTGGTTGATCAGCGCCGTCGCACTCTGCGTCCTGCTGATCGCTGTCACCAACGTAGCCAATCTTTTGCTGGCCCGCCTGGAAGCGCGCGACCGCGAATTCGCCACCCGCATGGCACTCGGCGCGGACTCCGGCCGCCTTGTCCGGCAGATCCTTGCGGAAATTGGCTTCCTTGCCGCTATCGGCGCAGCATGCGGAGTTGCCATTGCCTACGCCGGCCTTCGCGTTCTGGTCAGTACTTTCGCCGATCGGCTCCCACGCCTGAATCAAGCGGCC
The DNA here is from genome assembly GCA_035632375.1 of Bryobacteraceae bacterium. GTDB lineage: Bacteria > Acidobacteriota > Terriglobia > Bryobacterales > Bryobacteraceae > Palsa-89. The sequence continues at coordinate 5,386 of DASQGY010000255.1, forward strand.
ATCGATCCTTCGATGCTCGGAATCGCTGTCGTGGTCACGGTGGTCGCCTGTCTCGCGGCTGCGCTGATGCCGATTACCCAACTGCGCCGCGACAACTTCGCCCCGGCGATCCGTAAACGAAGTTCCACACCGATGAAGCGCACTCTGGCCATCTCACAAGTCGCGCTCGCCACCGCGTTGCTCGCTTCTGCTGGACTTCTCTTGCGCAGTTACATCGGGGTGGAGCGCATCCCGCTTGGCTATGATCCCCGCCACCTGTTAGTCTTCGAACTCGTCAGTCGTCCTTCCAACACGTTGGGTCGTGCCAACCTGGACGCCTACGGTACACGCATCGCACGCGAATGCCGCGAGCGGATTCGAAGCCTGCCGGGAGTGATTGATGTCGCCACCGCGGGCGACCTGTTCCAGCGCCGCAATCCGGACTGGGAGATATACCCTGAAGGGCGAGACGTCAAACCCGATGGCTCGCCGCTCGCCGACGACATTGTGTCCACCAACTTCTTCCGGGTGATGGGCGCTCCTCTACTGGCCGGTCGCCTGTTCACGCCGGAAGAGGAACTCGATCCCAACCGCACAACGGCAATCATCAACGACACGATGGCGCGCAAGTATTGGCCTGGGGTCGACCCGGTGGGCAAACGATTTGCCACGTCGCCGCCAGGCACGAAGCAAAGCTGGACCACGGTGATCGGAGTGGTCGGCACGCTGCAAACCGCCGGCCGCGACACGGGCCCGCTTCCCCAGATGTATTGGCCCAAAGCAAATTACCCCGACCTCAAGTTCATCGTCCGCACCGCCACCGATTCCAACGCCATCCTTGGCGCCGTCCGCAGCGAAGTTCACGCCGTCGACGCCGCTGCGGTGATCTACAATCCGACGACGGTGGAAGCCCAACTCGATCGTTGGATGAGCCCGCGCCGCATGAACATCTCTGTGGTTGGTACATTCTCGGCAATGGCCACGCTGCTGGCGGCGATTGGCATCTTCAGCCTCCTGCACTACGCCACCGCCCTCCGCACCCGCGAGTTCGGCATAAGATTCGCCCTGGGCGCAACCCCGGCGAACGTCCTTACCCAGGTGATCCGCGACGGAGTGAACGTGGCGGCGATTGGCGCATTTCTGGGATCGATAGCCGCGATAGCCGCAGCCCGCGCCTTCTCGGCCTTGCTGTTCGGCGTGCAACCCTGGGACCCACAGACGATCACCGTAGCGGTAGTCTCGGCGCTCGTGCTCGCGGCAATCGCCTCGGCTGCTCCAGCGCTCCGCGCTGCCAAACTAAATCCCGGCGAAGCGCTTCGTTCGGAATAACGGCACTCTACTTGATGTTGACCGTCACTACGTTGGCAGTTACACCATCCACAGTCAGAATTATCGGCACTTCCCCGGCTCCCGCCAAACTGCGTGGGACATAGAGGTTGACCTGATCCAAACCGGCGAATTGCGGCTGCGGTCCGGCATAAGCGACCACCGCCGGCACGCCTCCGATGGACGCGACGACGTTCGCGAGTGAGCTACGCCCGCGAATCCCCGTGCCGTAAAGTTCCACCACGAGAATGTCGGTTGGCGCACCAAGATCCATCGGAGCGGCGAAGCAGCCTGAGGCTGCGCAGAAGAACACGGGCACCGCAAACTGTGTGCCATCGGCCGAGGCGCGCACCGCCAGCGCCGCCGCTACTCCCTTGCCGGTGCCGTTTATCGCGAACAATCCCGGCGCTACCGGAGCGATCAGCGCCGCACTGGCTGTGTTGCCGACCGTCACCGTGGCCACGCCAGCAGCCGTACCGGCAGGTACCAGGTAGTCGACCTGCGTTGGGCTGACGTAGTACAAACCCGCGGGGCGCGAGCCGCCGGCGCTGTCCTTCACCGTGACTGAGATGCCTCCCAATGCGGCCGGTAGAGTCGATCCAGTTGGCAAGGCTGTAGTGCCCGCGAGATTTTGGCCGTACGCCACCGCGATTGATTCCGGTGCCAGCCGGTAGCCCGAATCGGCATCCGATACATTTACCACCCATTGCCCAGTTGTGATGTTAGTCGCGTTCGTCACCAAATTGCTGTTGACCACTAGCAGCGGCTGCAGAAATTCAGCCTGCACCTGCGCCAGCGTCTCGCAACACGCCGGCAAATACCAAAGATAATCCGTAGGCTGCAGCGCGTAGTTGAGAATCGTGTTCCCGGTGATCTGCCCGCCGGCGACGTTTTCCATCCGGATTCCCGTGCGCACCGAGTTGCTGACGAAGTTGCCCGTAACGGAGATATTGGAAAAAGGTGTCGTCGAAACCCAATTGAACGCTTGATCGTACGCGACGATGTTGATGGCCGCCGCCGCGTTCTGGAGCGAGAGGCCGGGCGTGCCGTAACCGAGCGCGTGATCCACGATGTTGTTCTGAATCACGATGCCGGACGACGGCCCAGTCTTGTAGTTGTAGGTAAGGGCCTCGTCCTGCTCCAACAGGATACCTGTCCCGTTGGTGGCCTGCGTCATGTTGTCGGTGATGGTTACGTTCGCCACTCCCGCCGGGTAGATGCCTCGCGCGAAGACCTCCTCCTGAACCAGGTTCCCGCTGATCACCGTGCCCGATCCGCGCAGCTTCGGATCGGATGGCGTGACGCCGAAATTCGCCTGCAAGGGGATGGCGTGATCCAACGTAAGCATAATCACCTCGTTGGGCGCGCCAGTCTGTTGAGCGGGCGCGGGAGTCTCACCCGTTATCATGGCGGTCCCGGCGATCGTCGCATTGGTGATGTTGATGAAATCGAACGATGTGCCAATGGCCAGCACTGAGTTGCTATTGCGCTTGACCTGCACGCTCGGTCCGTTATTAGCCGCGTTCACGATCGCCGACCACTGGCCGTCAATAGCGATGCCATCGTCACACCCACGCTTCACAATGTTGTTCGAAATCACGTTGTTGACCCCGGCGCGCGAGAGGTGGATTCCGTCGGCGTTGGTACTGATCAAGCGGTCCGTGCCCGGCCGCGGCATCACCTGCACATGATCTATGGTGATCAATGACCCCTGGCCGATCAGAACGCCGATGAAGCCCGATGCATAGATCGATACGTTCTGCACCGTGAAGGCTGTCACATTGTCGGCGTAGATGGCCCCCACTCCGGCGCGATAATTGACCACCAGCGTGTCGCCCGGCTGGAGGCTCGCGACGTTCGATTCCTGCGACCAAAGTTGCGTGCTGGTGATCTGAATCGAGCTGTCGTTGAACGGAGGTGTGGCCTGCATACGCCCGGTAGTGCGCAGTTCCTGGCCATCGCGGAAACCGAAGACGAAGAAGCCGTCGACGATATAGTTGGCGGGAATCGTCACCGAATTGAAAGCTGATGGCAGTGGATAGTTTCCGAGTTGCTTGAAGCTTATAGTCTTCGTCGGCGCGTTCACACTGGTCACGGTAACCTGCGTGAACGGCAATTGCAGATAGTCGACAGTGAAATTTTTCAGCGCCAGGTTCGTGCTGTTCACTACGTGAATTCCAATGACGTTGCCGTGCGCGAAATACAAATCCGAGTATTGGAGATCGACAGTGACGTTGTTCACGTTGTTGAGGATGGCGTGATGATAGTCGGCGCTCTGGCTCAGAAAGTAGTAATTGCCCCGATCGGCCGTCACCAGCGGAATGTGATTCCTGGACGCGTAGACCACACCCGCTTCGAATAGTGGCCGAGCGTCCAGCGTAGGCTGGTTCGGAGCCATGTCTTTGGCGGCGATGCCCTTGGCAACAAGATCGTGAGACAGGTTCAGAACGGCGGGTGGCTGCGCGCGAGCCATCCAAGCGGCCAGCAGGATTGCCAAGCAGGTGTATTTCAAGAAATTCTCTCGCATGCTACTTCTCTTCGATCACTCGCTTGGTAGCACAGGCTTCAGCCTGTGACTGAATTTCTCACAGGCTAAAGCCTGTGCTACCTTTGATCCTCCGTCAATGCTGCACAGTAGGAAACCATTGTACGTCGCCGGGATCGATAGGTCTCCTTCCGATGATATCCTCATCTCAAGGAAACGAGATGAAGCGCAGCCATTCTGAATTCGGGGACGCACAGCGGCCCCTTCTGGATTCTGAATTCCCTGACACAGCAGTGTCCGGCGGTGCGCAGCGCCGCCCCGAAATCCTCCACATCAACATTTCCCCGGGCGGCGTCCCCAAGCGCGCGATTCCCGAAGGCATCGTCACCATCGAAGGCATCCGTGGCGACTCATGCGCCCACCCCGCCATTCACGGCGGCCCCCGTCAGGCCGTCCTCATCATCACCGCCGAAGGCCTCGGCGAACTGATCGCTCAGGGCTTCCCACTCTATCCCGGTGCGCTCGGCGAAAACCTCACTACGCAGGGACTTGACCGCCGCCAGATGCGCGTTGGCCAGCGTTACCGCATCGGCGAAGTTTTTCTCGAGATCACCAAGCTCCGCGGCCCTTGCACCACGCTCGATGTCTACGGCCCCGGTATCCAGCGCGCCGTGTACGACGCGCAAGTCAAGTCCGGCGACGCTTCCAGCCCGCGCTGGGGCCTCGGCGGATTCTACGCGCAAGTGCTGAAACCGGGCGTCATCCGCCCGCACGATATAATCACGCTGGTGGACCAAGCGGTCTAGCCATGCATGTCCAGCCTGCTTGAAACCATCGCGTTCCGCCAGCCCCGGCGGTCCCAGGACGCGATCGCCGGCGTCATCAACGGCCTTCCCGAATCGACCCAGCACTACATTGAAGTGCTGCTGGTCTCCGCCGCCGATCCCGACGCCTCCGTCCACTATCTCGCCAGCCTGAAGCAGCAGCATCCCGGTGCGTTTCTGCGCCTCGCCCTTTCCCATGCGAGTCTCCAGTACCTGATCGCAGTTTTCTCCCACAGCCGCTTTCTGTCGGATGAGGTTCTGCAAAATCCGCAGTGGATCGATCAGCTAGGCGACATGGAGCGCGTCCTGCTCGCCGCCGAATACAACAAGCGCCTCACCGATTTTCTCGAGCGCCAGCCCCCCGGCACTCCGGAGGCTCTCTCGCTCGCCTTGTTCCGCCGGCAGCAGATTCTCCGCATTCTGCTGCGCGATATTCTCGGTTTCTGCACGCTCTCCGATACCACCGAGGAGCTATCGAACCTGGCCGACGCGATTCTCGACGTCAGCTACCAGCGCATCCGCGCCGACCTGATTGCCCGTTACGGTGTGCCGCGCTATACCAGCGAAAGCGGTGAATCGTGCGAGTGCGGCATGTCGGTGATCGCGCTCGGCAAGCTCGGCGGCCGCGAGCTTAACTACAGCTCCGACATCGACCTGATGTTCATTTACACTGCGAACGGCGACACCGATGGCCCGGTGGAGATCTCGAACAAGGAGTTTTACAAGAAAGTCGCGAACCAGTACACCGAGCTGCTTTCCACCTACACCGCCGAGGGTCTCTGCTACCGCGTGGACCTGCGCCTGCGGCCCGACGGCAGTCTGGGCGAGGTCTGCGTTTCGTTGGACGGCGCGCGCAAGTATTATCAAGCCCGCGCGCGCGACTGGGAATTGCAGATGCTCATCAAGGCACGTGTCGCTGCAGGCGATCCAGCCACCGGACGCGAGTTGCTGGATTCCGTCGATCCGCTTATCTATTCCACCACTCTCGATTTCTCGGCCGTCGAAGCCGTCTCCGCCACGCGCGAGCGCATCAGCGAGAAACTCAGCCGCCGGCGGCTGGCCAAATCCGCTTTCGATGTAAAACTCGCTCCGGGCGGCATCCGCGATATCGAATTTTTGGTCCAGTGCCTGCAGCGCCTGCACGGCGGACGCGTTCCCTGGGTCCGTCATGGCGGCACGATGCTCGCGCTCGCGCGTCTGAACGACAAAGATCTGCTGTCTGCCGCCGAATATGGCCGCTTGGTTTCCGCCTATCGCTTTCTGCGCAACCTGGAGCATCGACTGCAATACGCGGACGATCGCCAGACCCACACACTGCCAACCGCGCACCGCGATCTGGAACTCCTGGCCAAGAAAATGCCCGCGGCGCAACTCGGCAGCGCACCCTCCGGCGAAAAGCTGCTGCATGCGCTGAACGCACACCTTGAAGCTGTGCAGGAAATCTACCAGCGCGTCATCCACGCCCAGCGCCCCAGCTACTACAACATGGCCCCGCCAGCGCCGGCGGAAGTGGAAGGTCCGGAAATCACTGAACCGGGCGCCAGCAATCTCATACGCTTCCTGAACCAGCGAGCGCCCGATCTCGCCACAATGGTCAATCGCATCGGGCTACGCCGCGGCACTGGCGCGTTCGAGCATTTCCTCGAAAAGGTGCTGCCCAGCGCGGAGTGGCTCGCGCTACTCAACTCCAATGAAACCGTCGCACGCTATACGCTGGACATTTTCGAGCACAGCCCTTATTTCGCCGAAGAACTGATTCGCAGTCCCGAGCTGATGGAAGAGTTGAGCCGTCTTGCCCCCGCGCCCCCGGGATCTCTGGCCGATGCCGCCGCGCAATATGACGACATTTCCGAGCTCCGCCGCTTCTTCCGACGCGAGATGTTTCGCATCCAGGCGACCAGCATCTGCCGGCAAGTGCCCGTTTTCGACACGCTCGAAGCCACTTCCGATCTCGCCGACGCCGCTATCGCAGCCTGCTACCGCATGGCGCTGCAGCAAGTGGCCGAGGCGCACCCACCAACGTCCGCGCGCTACCAGTTGAGCAACCAGCTCATGGTCATCGCTCTGGGTCGTCTGGGCATGCGCGAGTTCGACCTCGCTTCCGATGCAGACCTCTTGTTCGTCATCCCCGATGCCGATCACGACGAGCAGGTATTCTGGACCCGCGTCGCCGGCCGCATGATCGACCTCATCACCGCCTATACCGGTACCGGCCTGATGTTCGCCGTCGACACTCGCCTCCGCCCCAACGGCAGCGCGGGCGCGCTGGTGCAGACCGAAGCCTCCTACAAGGATTATTTCGCCAAGAGCGCCGAGGCCTGGGAGGGCATCGCCTACATGAAGTCGCGCGCCGTGGCCGGCAACACTGAGCGCGCCACAGATTTTCTCAACGAGCTGCAACAGGTGGACTGGCGCCGCTATGGACAAAGTGGCCGCTCCCGCAAAGACCTCCGCCAGATGCGCATGCGTTTGGAAAAGGAGCAGGGCGCGGGCCACCCACTAAAGGCCGGCCTGGGTGGCTTCTACGACATCGACTTCTCGCTGCTCTACCTGCGACTGAAGAGCGCCGGCATCTTCTATAAGGTGCTGAACACGCCCGCCCGCATCAACATCATCGAAGCCATGGGACACCTGGAGCGCGCCGACGCGGAATTCCTGCGCGACGCCGCCACTTTTTACCGGGCGATGGACCACGGCCTGCGCGTCTACTCCGGCCACGCCGAAGGCAGCCTGCCGAATTCCGAATCCCAGATCGAAGTCTTAACCGACCTGGTCCACCGCTGGACCCCGGAGCACCTGAATCATCAGCCGCTAAAGACCGAGCTGCCGAAAATCCAAAACCGAACCCGCGAAATCTTCGACCGGCTGTTCTCCTAGGCCCGCTCCCTCAAGGAAGCGGTTGCCGATTTCTTCACGGCTTCTCACGGTCACGGCTCGTAAACACTGCCCAATCCACGACATTCTTAAACCGAGCCGCGACCGTAAGGAAGCGGTTGTTCGTCTCAAGAAGTGGCTGTACTTTCCCGGAAACTTTTCCGCTGTTCGTGGATAGTGTGTATGTGAGCGGTCAAACGCCAGCCGGTTTCAGCGAACTTTACGAACGCTACAGCCGCGACGTCTACCGATTTGCACTGTACCTCAGCGGCGACCCGAATCTCGCCGAGGACATTACAGCGGAGTCGTTTCTCCGCGTGTGGAGCGCCGCGGCCCCGGTTCGTCTCGCCAGCGTCAAGGCTTATTTGCTGGCGATCGCTCGTAATCTTTACTTGCATGAGCTGCGGCGATCCAAACGGCTCGACGAACTGGAGGAGCGATTGCCTTCGGCGGTCTCGCTGCAGCGGGAAACGGAAGCGCGCGACCAACTCGATCGTGTGCTCGCCGATCTTCGCGAACTGCCCGAAGCCGATCGCGCCGCCGTCTTGCTTCGCGCCGAAGACGGGTTGTCGTATGAGGAAATCGCCGAAGTCTTGAGCTTGCCGGTCGCCACCGTGAAGGTCAAAGTCCATCGCGCCCGTCTTAAGCTCGCAGAAAAAAGTGGAAGGAGTGTGCTAACGCCATGAACGTAACGAAGGATGTCATTCAAGATCTGGTGGTTGTTTATTTGTCGGGCGAGGCCAGTGCGGATACTCGCCATCTGGTGGAAGAGTATCTCGCGCAGAATCCCGAAATGGCCGAGCGCGTGAAAGGCGCACAGGTCTTCACCATTCCCCAAGCCGCACCGCCGCCCAGCTTGGAGCGCCGTGCGCTCGATCGCACCAGGCAGTTGCTGGGCCGCAAGAGCTTCCTGCTTTGGTTTGCGATGATCCTCAGCTATCTGCCGCTCTCGTTCAGCTACACCACCGGCGAAAAGAGCGTGCAATTTCTGTTTCTGGACAAACCAGCAATCGCACTCGCGCTGCTACCACTCGGTTTGGCCGGATGGGCTGCCTTTCTTTACACCTGCCGGCAACTGCAAGCTACCGGCTTGGAACCAGCCAAGAGCTGGAAGAGGCGATCCCTGTGGTGGCTAGGTGGAATAGCGGTCGCCGTGCCTATCTTCACTGTAATTGCCGTTGCCACCGGATGGTCCAGGTTGTATTACTACGTTCCTCTTGCTGGTCTCACCGCGATATTGATCGGAGAGATGGTTGGTCAAATAGCGAAGCCCAGTACAAAATCGCCGCTCTCAATTTTCGGACCGAAATGAAGTCTGAGGGCGTCAGCCCTTCATCTCCTCGCGCGCCTTGCGGACCGCTTCCAGGAACCGCCGGGCGCGCTCTTCGAATACTTCGTACCGCCCCTCGCGAATATGTGCCGAATCGATCAACTCCGCGCCCACCGCCACCGCCGCCGCTCCGGCCTTCAGAAAATCCCCCACCGTCTCCAGCGTCACTCCACCCGTCGGAATCATCTCGATCTGCGGGAATGGCGCGCGCAGCGCCTTGATGTATTTCGCGCCGCCCACGGCGCTGCACGGGAAAATCTTCACCAGGTCCGCGCCCGCCTGCCATGCTGCCAGCACCTCCGTCGGCGTCAGCGCGCCCGGCGTGATCACCTTTGAATAACGCTTGCAGATTTCAATGGTGGGCAGATTCAAGCTCGGCGTCACGATGAACTCGGCGCCCGCCAGCATGCAGGCTCGCGCCGTCTCCGGATCCAGCACCGTTCCAGCACCCAGCACAATCTGATCGCCGAACTTGTCGGCCACTTTCTCCAGCGCGCGGATGGCGCCCGGCACCGTCATGGTGATCTCGGCCGCGCGAATCCCGCCCTTGTAAATCGCCTCAATCGACCGGATCGCCCCGTCGGCGCTCTCGGTGCGCACCACCGGCACAATCCCGATCTCCAGAATTCCGGAAAGAATGGCCTCTCTCTTCATCGGCTCTCCTACGTGGTGTATCCGTGGCTGCGGAACCATGCCACTTCGTCGCGTACGGTTTCATCAAACGGCCGGAAGCTCGCCCCGAGCTCGCGTATCGCCTTCGCTGAATTCACTTCGCCCTTCGCGTGAATGGTCCGGACCCCGGCCAATGTCACCAGCGCCTTGCCTCCCGTCAAGCTGGCCCAGGTTTGCGAAGCGGCAGCCACCGCCAGCGACAGCGCATACGGGATCTTGCGCGTCGGCGCAGGCACACCAGTCACGCGCTCCAGCGTCGTCAATACGCCGGCGAAATCGAAATAGCTGCCACCCACTATGTACCGCTCGCCGGACTTTCCGCGATCCGCCGCTGTGACCGTTGCCTCCGCAACGTCGCGCACATCGACAATCGACGATCCGCCGTCCACCACGCCCGGCAGCTTCCGCTTCAAGAAATCGAGCACCAGTTTACCCGCGGCGGTTGGCGCGGAATCGCCGGGTCCCCACATCCAGGACGGCAGAATCATCACCACCGGCAGCGACCGCTCCTTCAAGAACCGCTTAATCGCCAGCTCGGTATCGATCTTGCTCGAAAAGTACAGATTCTTCGCCGCGTGGTCGTCGGGCAGCGTCGTCTCGTCGCCCGCGCTGCCATCCGGCTTGCGGCCGATCACGCCGGCCGAGCTGATGTGAATCGCCTTCTGCACGCCCTGCTTCTCGGCCGCGATCAGCAGGTCCAACGTCCCCTGCACATTGATCTTCTCGAGCGTAGCCTTGTGATCCCCTGGCTGATAATACTCGCGAAAGTACGCCGCCGTGTGGAACAACACATCGCAGCCCGCCAGTTGCGAAGCAAATCCAGCGACGTTGTTCATGTCGCCGGCCACGAACTCCACCGTCGCACTCGGGAAAACCTTTTGCCCTTTCTCTTTCGACCGAACCAGGCCGCGCACCTCGTAACCCCGGTTGAGGAGCGCTTGTACCAGGTTGCTGCCCAGCAGTCCGGTGGCGCCCGTCACGAACGCACGCTTCGACACCCCAATTCCCACTCGTGTCCGAGGGTCCGGTTTAGACTCGGCGCCCTGAGTCAGAGGTTCCATTAATGTCCTTCCGCTTCGAGGAACTTCTCGACTTCGAGCGCCGCCATGCACCCGGCACCCGACGCCGTGATCGCCTGCCGGTAAGTCCGGTCCTGCACGTCCCCCGCATGGAAGACGCCGGTAACATTCGTACGCGCGCCGCCGTGAGAAATGATGTAGCCGTCGGGATCCAGATCGATCTGCCCCACGAACGGCGCAGTGTTGGGTATATGCCCAATAGCCACAAAAAATCCGTCCACGTCGCGCATCCAGGTCTCATTGGTCTTCACGTTGCGCAACTTCACCGAGGTCACGATGTGCTTCTCCGCGTCGAAGACATCTTCCACCACGGTATCGGTCAGGAACTTAATCTTGGGATTCGCGCGCGCCCGATCCAGCATGATCCTGGAACAACGAAACGCATCGCGCCGGTGTACCAGCGCCACTTCCTCGCCGAAGCGCGTCAGGAAATTCGCTTCTTCCATGGCTGAATCGCCGCCGCCAATCACCATGATCTTCTTGCCGCGATAAAAGAAGCCGTCGCAAGTGGCGCAGGAACTGACCCCGTGCCCGATCAGCTTCTGTTCATTCGGCAGGTTCAGCCAGCGCGCCGACGCGCCCGACGCGATAATCAATGTGCGCGACTCGTGCCACTCGTTGTCCACTTTGAGACGAAACGGGCGCTTCGAAAGATCCGCTTCCACTACGGTGCCATGAAGGTATTCGGCGCCAAAGTGCTCGGCCTGTTTCTTGATGTTCTCCACTAGAGTAGGCCCGTCCACACCCTCCGGGAATCCGGGAAAATTCTCCACCAGCGTGGTCAGCGACAGTTGCCCGCCCGGCTCGTGTCCGGCGACGACCAGCGGTTTCAGGTTGGCGCGCGCGGCATAAATCGCCGCGGTGTTTCCGGCGCAGCCGGATCCGATAATGATCGCATTTCGCATGAAGTTTCCATGCTATCAGACCCCACCGGTTCCGCTCCAGATTCCCAAGAGAGGATTCGGCCCGGGCAGTGTTTACAATGACATTATGGTTCTACGCAGTTTTCTTAGATGCGTCGCGGTGGGCGCCGGGCTCAGTTCGGCTGCGCTCCTTCCGGCGCAAACGCTTTCCAACAAATCACTTACGGGCAAGTATTGGTTTCGCGAAGTTCTGATTGTCACCGATTCCTCGCAAAACCTCACCATCTTCGGCGCCGTGACCTTCGACGGCAACACCTCCGGAGCGTTCACCTATAGCGGTCAACTGTTAACCGGCACGAACCCGCCAACCAGCGCCAATGGCAACGGAACCTACTCGGTGGATTCGGGCGGCGTGGTCACTATGAGCGATCCTCTGCGTAGCGACTCCACGGTCAACGCGCGCCTCGGAAATGGAGTGCTGACCGGCTCGAATACCGAGGCCGGCAACAACGTCAACAGCATTTTGATCGCCGTGGCCGCCCCGTCGTCCGCCATCGGCGCATTCACGCTCAGCGGAACGTATCGCGTGGCGTCGCTCGAGTTTTTGAACGGGACTTTCAGCTCTCGCCGCCAAACCTTCTTTCCGGTAACGGCAGATGGCAATGGCAGCCTGGGCAACCCGAATGTTTTGGGAGCGGCCACCACCTTGAGCGATCGGCAAACGACGCAGCCGATCACCGGAGCCACTTACACCGTAAATGCCGACGGCACCGGAGCGGCCATTTTTCCCGGCACAAATCAACTCTTGAGTGGGACCAAGACCATCTACGTCGCTCAAGACGGCAATTTTTTCTTCGGGGGCGATTCCGCTGCCGGCAGCCAAGGCTTGCTGATCGGGATTCGCTCCGGAACCAGCGTCACCGCATCGACTCTCAGCGGTGTTTTCTGGAGCGCCGACCTCCGTCTGGAAGGCCCAAGCTACTCCAGCTACACTGGCTCTACGATCGGGCTCGGCAATGGCAGCATGACCGCGTCGCGCCGTCTGCGCTTCAATACCGGCGCGCTGGACGTAACCGCGCTGGTGCCATACAACTTGAACCCGGATGGCTCGGGCACGGCCATCGACAACCTTTTCGCGGTTGCCGGCAACGGAAAGTTGTTTCTGGGCAGCGGGCTCTCCACCGGCGATACTTCCCGTTACGAATTGTTTTTCGGGATTCTCGCGCCATCCGTCTCCGGAAGCGGAATCTTCCTCAACCCGCAGGCCGTGTTTAACGTCTTCAGCTTCGGACCCGCCGGGAACCCCATCGCTCCGGGCGAATTCATCACCATCTATGGCACCGGCCTTCCGCCCCAGAAAGCCGTATCGGTGCCGTTTCCACTCAAGCTCGGCGGCGTCCAACTTCTCATCAACGACACGCCCGCGCCGCTATACCTGGTGACCTCGACGCAGGTGTTCGGTGTTGTACCGTATTCGCTGACTGGCAGCACCGCGACCATCGTGCTGGACAACAACGGCACGCGATCCAATACCATCACCGTGCCAGTGGCGGCCACCGCGCCCGGAATTGCCGCCCTTGCGCAGAACGGCTTGGGGGCCGGAGCAATCACTCATGCCAATGGCAGTCTCATCTCCGGCGACAGCCCCGCTGCGCGCGGCGAGACTGTGGTCATCTATCTCACCGGCCTGGGCCAGACGTCGCCCGCGGGCATTGATGGCGCCGCGGCGATGGGACTCAACACCACCACTTCTGTTCTGGCGGTCTACTTCAATGGAGACTGCGGACCCTGCGATGGAACCAACATCTCCTATCAGGGCTTGACGCCGGGTTTCGCGGGGCTCTATCAGATCAACGTTGCCATCCCATCGAATACTCAATTGGGGCTGGCCGTTCCGCTCGCCATCGCGACCACCAATGGCTTCACCGACATGGTGGACATTGCGATTCAATAGAGGTGTGAGCCAACGCGCGGCGCGTTTAATCGCCAGTTTGATTCTGATTTCGTCGTTGCTGTTCGCCGGCGGCCCCGAGTTCCGCAGCCGGGCACAGCTTGACGAGCATTACTCCAAGCACGGCGCCGAGTTTGGCAACATCAGCAAGGCGGAGTACCTTCGATTGGCGCAGGAGTTGCGCGACGCGCCCGTGGGTGGATCGATCCTGGAAGCCAAACGTCCCGACGGCCAATTCAGCCGCTTCGACCGCCGCCACGGATACTTCGGCGCCTACAACCCCGACCGCACCATCCGCACCTTCTTCATCCCCAACGACGGCGAGCGCTACTTCCGCCGTCAAGCGAAGCGATCGTATGACTGACGCCGAGATGGCCGCCTACCTCCGCGAGAACGGCTACCCGGAGCATGTCGTCAAGGCCGGTCGCGCGGGCTTGATCGAGCGCTGGCGCAAATTCGTCGAGGAAGTGGAGCGCGGCTACAAACTCGGCCTGGAGGACTACCGCAACGATCTGGATCTCCGCGGCATCCTGGCCATGCTCGGCCTCGACGACGAAGTCTGCGACCTGGACCAGCGCTTCGAAGCCCTGCTCATCGACCGCGAAAAGCGCGTCTGGGAAACCTCCGGAACGAACCCATTCTGGGACTTCGGGTATCCGTCCAACGCGGGCAAGAAATTGGTTGAAGATCTTCAAAATGAGTTGCTTACGTCATAACATACCAATCTCTATAGACATGATATAGATTGTGTGATAATCTGCGGTTATGCCGCCGCTCGGCCATCTGCGCCTCCTTGAAGCCGAGAGCATCCACATCCTCCGCGAGGTGGCCTCCGAATTCCAGCGGCCGGTGATGCTCTACTCCATCGGCAAGGATTCATCAGTGATGCTGCGGCTGGTGCAGAAGGCGTTCCACCCCGGCGCGATCCCGTTTCCGCTGCTGCACATCGATACCACGTACAAGTTCCGCGAGATGATCGAATTCCGCGATTCCTACACGCGCGAGGTTGGCGCGAGACTCATCGTCCACACGAATCGGGAGGCCATCGATGGCGGCGCTAATCCGTTCCGGCTGGGGACTGCGCGCTGCTGCGGATTGCTGAAGACGAAGGGCCTGCTGGACGGGCTGCGCGCCGGTGGATTCGACGCGGCCATTGGCGGGGCTCGCCGCGATGAGGAAAAATCGCGCGCCAAGGAACGCATCTTTTCCTTTCGCGACGCCAAAGGGCAATGGGATCCCAAGAACCAGCGTCCGGAATTGTGGAACCTGTTCAACACGCGCATCGATCCGGGCGAAAGCCTGCGCATTTTTCCGCTTTCGAACTGGACCGAGATGGATGTCTGGCAGTACATCCACATGGAGCGCATCCCGATTGTGCCCATGTACTTCGCCAAGGATCGCGAGATGCTGGTGCGCGGCGACACGCTGATCCCGCTGGAACAGCCGTTCATTCCCATGCTCCCGGGCGAGCGCCCGCAAATGGTGCGCTGCCGGATGCGATCGCTCGGGTGCAGTCCGTGCACCGGCGCCATTCGTTCGAATGCCGACACTGTGCCGAAGATCATCGAAGAGCTGATCTCCTTCCGCCGTTCGGAGCGCGAGAACCGCGTGATCGATCACGATCAGGACGGGTCCATGGAGATCAAAAAACGCGAGGGGTACTTCTAAATGGTTGCCGCCGTCGACAGCTCTTTTGATACCACGCCCGCGTTCGAAATTGAGGCTTTCCTTGCCGAAGAGCAGGCCAAGGACCTGCTGCGATTCACGACGGCCGGCAGCGTCGACGATGGTAAGTCCACGTTGATCGGCCGTCTGCTTTTTGATTCGCAAAACATCTACGAAGACCAGTTGAAGGCGGTCACCAAAGCGTCAGTGAACCGCTCCGCCGGCCCCATCGATTTTTCGTTGCTCACCGATGGCCTGCGCGCCGAGCGCGAGCAGGGTATCACCATCGACGTCGCCTACCGCTATTTCGCCACGGCACGCCGCAAGTTCATCATCGCCGACACGCCCGGTCACGAGCAGTATACGCGCAACATGGCCACTGGCGCTTCTACCGCCGACCTGGCGATCATTCTGATTGACGCGCGCAACGGAGTGCTGCCGCAATCGCGCCGCCACGCGCACATCGCTGCGCTGCTGGGGATCCCGAATTTCGCCATCGCGGTGAACAAAATGGATCTCGTCGAGTACGACGAAGCCGTTTTCCGAGCCATCGAAACGGAGTTCCGCGAGTTCCTGTCGCATCTGAACGTGCCGCACGTCTACTTCATTCCCATCAGCGCATTGGCCGGCGACAACGTGGTGCGGCGCAGCCGGAAGATGCCGTGGTTTCAGGGCGCCAGCCTGTTGGAGCACCTGGAAACGGTTCCGGTTCACGACCGGAAACGCGCCGCCGCGTTCCGTTTTCCTGTACAGCGAGTGGTTCGGCCCGACCACACGTTTCGAGGTTACGCCGGACAGATCGCCTCGGGAACAGTACGGCCGGGCGATGCCATTGTGGCGCTTCCGTCGGGCCGTCGATCGCGGGTGAAAAGCATCGAGACATACGATGGACGGCTGGCCGAGGCCGTTGTGCCGATGTCCGTCACTCTTACTCTCGAAGACGAATTGGACATCAGCCGCGGCGATTTGATCGCGCCGGCGCAGCGTGTTCCCGAAGTGGCGCGCGAATTCGATGCCACTGTGGTGTGGATGAACGAGCGGCCGCTCGATCCATCGCAAAACTATCTGCTGAAGCACACCACCCAGACCGTGACTGCCGCGGTGAAGTCCGCCGAACGCCTGGAGTTGAACGCCATCGGCCAGATCCGAATCGAAACCAGTCGCCCGATTTATTTCGATACATATCGCGAGAATCGCGCAACCGGCAGTTTTGTCCTGATTGATCCGGTGACGAATGCCACGGTAGCCGCGGGTATGATTCTCGCACCGGTCGCACACGCGCGCACGGTCAAGCAGGGCCCAGTGACCGCCGGGGAGCGGACGGCGCGCTACGGTCACGCCGAAGCAACCGTGTCGCTTGGACCAAGGATGGACCTGGCATTGCGGCTGGAACGGAAACTGTTTGATCGGGGCTGCGCCGTGGCGATTGCAAATGCACCGGTCCCCGGATTGATCACGCTCCTCGTGTCAGATCAACCCGCCGGCCGGGAATTGCCCGAGGACGTCGACCAGATCGTCGCAGACCTGGAAAGCTCAGGCGTCTTGCTTCGCCGCGAATCGCTGACCGGCGGAGAAGGAATCTAGCCGTGACGCTGGACCAAAGAATCGACGAAGCGTCGCAATTGATCCACACCATTCTCAGTGAGCCCACGGGTCCCGCCTGCATTACCTCCAGCTTTCAAACCGACTGCATGGCCTTGCTGGACCTGGTGATCGCTGAGCGCCCCGCGATCCCCGTGCTGTTTCTCGAAACCGGCTATCACTTCCCGGAAACCTACGCCTATCGCGACCAGATGGCCGAACGCTTCCACCTGAACCTGATCAACCTGGCGCCAAAACTGACCGCGGTCGAGCAGGAATCGCAATTCGGCATTCTCTACCAAAGCGCGCCGGACCGTTGCTGCGGTATGCGCAAAGTGGAGCCCCTATTTCAAGGCCTGGAAGAATACGCCGTCTGGTTCACCGCCTTGCGCCGCGAGCAATCGCCAACGCGCGCGAACCTGGGTCAAATAGATCAATTCCGCTTGCCTAGCGGCAAGCATTTGAAAAAAGTCAGCCCGCTAGCCGACTGGACGAACGCCGACGTGTGGGCCTACCTCAAACGCCGCGGCATTCCCGTGCTCCCGCTGTACGAACAAGGCTACACCAGCATCGGCTGCGCGCCATGCACCACGCCGCCGGCCGATCCGGACAACCCGCGCTCAGGCCGCTGGGCCGGCCGCAAACTGGAATG
>DASQGY010000256.1:0-25582 GCA_035632375.1 Bryobacteraceae bacterium
CCGCAACCGCGGACATGCCGCCGGCGAGCGAGAGCAGGATACTCTCAGCCAACAACTGCCGCACTAAGCGCGGGCGTGAAGCTCCTAGAGCCTGCCGAATCGCGATTTCCCTGGTGCGCGCCGAGGATCGCGCCACCAGCAGGCTCGCCAAATTCACCGCGACGATCAGCAGAACGAAACCGACTGCGGCGAGTAAAACCACCAGCATTGGCCGCACGCTGCCGGTCCAGCTTTCCTCGATCGATTCGAGCCGAACCGACCAGCGGGATGCCGCCGGATACTCCGTCGGGTAAGATCGGCTCAACTCCGCGACGAAAGCATCCAAGCGTTGTTGTGCCTGTTGAATGGTTAACCCCGGCCTCAAACGTCCGAGCGCGCCGGGCAGATAGCGGAATGCGCGCGAAGGCGGAATCGGGAAGGGGTTGGCCTTGAAACCAGCCGCTGTCCACAATTCCACGTCGGCGGTCAACCCCTGGCCCGGGTGCCGGAAATCGGGCGGCATAACACCGACAATTGTGTAACCGTCTTCGTCCACCAGGATGCGCCGGCCGATGACACTCGGATCCGCGCCGAATTGACGGCGCCAAAGTCCGTCGCTGATGACCACTGCTTCGGTGAAACCGGGGACCGCATCCGAGGGTCCGATCACGCGCCCTAGCGCCGCGTTGACCCCCAGCACGCGGAAATATTCGAAGGAGGTTCCCAGCATCTCGATCCGCTCGCTGCGATCGCCGCCCCGCAGCGCTGTACTTGAGGGAAAAATCGCGCTGACGCTCTCAAATAGCCCGGAACGATCGCGCAGATCATCGAGCTCCGGAACGGACAGTCCCACGTCCTTCGCGCCCGTGCCATTTAAATCGTCATAAACGCGCACTACGCGCTGGGGCTCCGGAAACGGCAGCGGGCGCAGGAGAACAGCGTTGACGATGGTGAAGATGGCAATGTTTGCACCGATACCAAGAGCCAGGGTCAGCAGCGCGACGACGGCAAATCCGGGGCTCTTCAACAACGTGCGCAAGGCGTAGCGCACATCCTGCAGGGTCTGTTCGACCCACGGAATGGACCGCTCGTCGCGATGCAGTTCTTTGGCTTGCTCGATGCCGCCCATATGGACCCGATTCTCCCGTTCCGGCTTGCCGTTTTCAACCCGCATTTACGTCCGGGTCCGCCGTCCCAATCAGCCTGCTTAGCGCAGCGGCGTTTGTGGATCTACTTGCTGGCAAAGTCCCCTGATCCTGCTGTTTCAACTCTCGCGCAAGGCGACGAATCGGTGTCCAGTTCAGAAGCTCGGAGCCGCCAGTCTGCCGAATCTTGAATCGCAGACATCCGGGCTTCCACCAAAGCATAAACTCCTTACTCTTTGTAACGGAGAACCGACAATTCCACAAGTTCATTATTATCACGATGATATTGACATCTCCGCACGATTCTGTTATTCGTTGGGAGGAAGTTTTAAGAGTACTCTAGGAGGTTCCCTTGCTCGATGATTTACGCGCCATCGTGGAGTTCGCCCAGGCTGGGTCCATCGCCGGTGCAGCCGATCGTCTATTCCGGACGCCCTCTGCTATTACCCGGCAAGTGCAAAGGCTGGAGGCTGCATTGGGTGCCGAGTTGCTCGACCGCTCGGTAAAGCCTCCGCGTCTGAACGCGCTTGGCTCCAGGGTGCTGGAACAAGCGCGAGATCTGCTGCAGCGGACGGAGGAGCTGAAATCTCTAGCGTCGAGCGATGCCGAACCCCACGGCCTCCTGCGCATCGGGATCGCGCATCCCCTGGCCGAGGGGACGCTTATCGGCCCTATTCTGGCACTGACTGAAAAATACCCCAAGGTCCGAGTGCGGCTGTTGAGCGAGCTTACCAGAGAATTATTTCAGCGGCTGCTCGCCGGTGAACTCGACGTTGCAGCCGTGCTTTTGCCCGAAGGTAGAACCGCGCCTCCACCTCTTCTGACGAATATCATCGCTAGCGACCGCATGGAGATCGTTCAACGCGCCGCAGGCAACGTTCACGGTGATTGGAAAAGTTTGGGCCAAGCACCCTGGGTGCTCAATCCGCCCGGGTGCCCGCTTCGGGCAAGCCTCATCGATCGGATGGAGCGTGACGGCTTCACCCCAACGATTGCCGCTGAAGTCCACAACATGCATTTGCAGCTAGCGTTCGTTCAGTCCGGTTATGGTGTCGGGCTGCTGCCTGCTCGCTTCATTGCCAGGAATCATTCTATCGACACGGTGAAAATATTGCGTCCCCCATCGTTTGACTTGCACCCGTCCATCGCGATAGTCCGGGCTGGGCAACTTGGCGCCTTGGGGAAGGCTGTCGAACTGTTGGAACATGGGTTGCGGCAATTGCTTGAGTCAGCCGACACCCCGAAGCCCGTGACGAGGCACCGAAGAGGTGTGCCCGCGAATCGGCGGGCGGTGCGACTGCCCAGGTAGTCCCCGGACATCGCTTATTGCAGTTGAGCAGGCGACCCGCTATGCATGGTCGCGCGTCAATCAGCCTTGCGCTATTTCCGCGCCAAAGCCGAATCAACAAACGACAGATGGAACCGCGAACCCGGCGGGGCTAGCAAACGAGACTCCGAAGCGGCTCTGGCACGGTGGTGCGTTGCGGTGCATAGGCGCCGCTATTACATGTGTCGGAGATCTTTCTGGAACCAATGGCGCGCACATGGTTCAATATTGAAGGGCTCCACCTCGACGAACCCAGCTTTCTCGTAGAGATGCTTTGCTTCAGAGAGCGAGCGGTTAGTCTCCAGTCGCAGGATCATTATTCCCCGTGACGCGGCCTCCGCCGACAGTCGTTCCAGCAACCGTCGCCCCAATTCGACGCTGAAGCGGAGCAACTCCGCAAATCGCGCGCGCAGCGGGCCCGTGCCGGCTTGCTGCTCTTAGCCTTGCCTCCCTTACGGCAGATATTCCTTGGGCAGCGGCGTAGTGGCCGACTCGGCCTGCACCATGATGCCCGTAACTCGCCAGCCGCCGGCTTCTTTGATCGCTTGAATGCTGTTGATGCCGCGCGCGACTTGCTTGCCGTCGCTGTGCAGCGCGTAGCTGCTCCATAAGTGCGCGATGTTGCCGTAGCGCTCAATGTGAAATTTCAACTGCTTTTCTTCCAGCACGGCGTGGCCACGGGCTTTGACGCGGGCGATCCAATCGTCCAAGGTCTGGATCGTATAGGTTGGCGCTCCGTCCGCGCCGAGTGAAACGAACATCATGCGCGCTTGGGGTATTAACAGGGCCTTCATGCAGTCTCGACCCTTGTCCGCGGGCCCGCTGATGGCCGTATCAAGCGCGGCGGGAATGCCCTCGGGCTCTGAAGGCAACGCACAGCCGGCATCCGGCGCCTGCGCCATCGCACTTCCGGCGAGCGCGGCCAGCGTTGCGGTCATCCCGACCGCCAGGCCGACGCACACCATCACTCTACACACTGATCTGTTCATACTGCCTCCCTTGCCTCCACGGCCTCTACTTCGTCTACTCATAAATCTGAGGGTGCGGCCAAACCCAAAAAGTATAGAGGACAACATTAAGCTACGCCCTCGACGGTCCAAGACGCAAGCGCGGACGGCGGCACCTCGATCTCGCCGCTTGCGATGTAGGTTGTTGCGCCGCCAACGCTGACAGAGGTCACCACATCGTCGCGCTTCCGCGCTTCCGCTTCGATATCGCTTCGGCGCCCCATGGAGACGCCTTGCTGGATCGAAAGGCGATAGGCCGTCCCGCCAAAATCATGCTTCGACGCCATTGCCCCGACGAGTGCGGCACAAGCGCTGCCTGTCGCGGGATCTTCTTCGACGCCCAGCGCGGGTGCGCACATGCGAGCATAGAGCCGGCCGCCATCCCGTAGATTTCCTGCGAAGAAGAAGACATGGGGACCCCACGCGCGCGAGAGCGTTGCCGCCCAGGCAGCCCGATTGATCGCCGCCCGATCGACGGCCTCGTTCGAGCTCAGTTGCGCAAAACAGAATGGAACACCGACACCCGCGAAAAAGACCTGGCTCACTTCGGCGGGCTCGATGGATAGGACTGCGGCGAGATCAGCCGGAGAAGGTGCGCCGGCCGGTGCGTCGATCTTCGCCGACAACGTCAACGTGCCGTGGAACCCTCCATTTCGCTGAGCGACGTCGACCGTCACCAGACCGACATTCTCCTCCAGAATGAGCCGGATTGGATCACTAAGCTGTACGTGCTGTTTCATCACCAGCGCACAGGCTGTGCCGACCGTGGGATGCCCCGCAAAGTCGAGCTCCGCCCGAGGTGTGAAGATACGCACCCGGCACGTGTTCGCAGCATCGTTCTTCGGCAGGACGAAGGTCGTTTCGCCGAAATTGAATTCGCGAGCAATCTTCTGCATGCCCTCGGTCGAAATGCCGGCCGCATCAGGCAGAACCGCTAGTTGATTACCGCCGAACGGTGTCGAACTGAAAACATCGACGATGTGAAATGGGTACTTCATCTTAACCTCGGTGCTTCGCCTCAAGCCTTGACGACGAGGTCCATCTCAACGCAGGCCCCAAGCGGCAGCGCGGCCACCGCGACCGTCGTGCGGGCGGGAAAGGGCTGACTGAAATGCTTTGCGTAGATGCCATTCATCGCGCCGTAGTCACTCATGCTGTGAGAAACACGCCGACGCGCGCAACGTCATCGAAACTCTTGCCGGCCGCCTTGAGAACGGCCGAGAGATTCCGGAAGACGCGCTCTGTCTCGGCCACAATACCCCCCTCGACCACCTTGCCAGTGGCCGGGTCTTGACCGACCTGACCGCTGAAATAGAGGAAACCACCGACTTCGACCGCCTGGGAGAACGGGCCGACCGGCGGCGTAAGTTCGGGCGAGGTAATTGCGGTCTTGCTCATGTCAAACTCCTGTGGATACTAGGTTGGATGGTCAGGATGGTGGAGCCCGAGGTTGCCCGCGCCTCCAATGACTTGTGGGCGTCTGCGGCATACTTGAGCGCAAAGCGCTGATTGATGTTAATGCGCACCTTTCCCGAAGCTACCACCTCGAACAGTTCGTTCGCGGAAGCTTCGAGCGCATCGCGTCGCTCTATGTAGTGGAAGAGGACGGGGCGAGTCAGAAACAGCGAACCCTTCTGCGACAGCAGAACGGGCGCAATGGGATCGATGGGACCGGAGGCTTGCCCGAACGTGACCATCAATCCGCGCGGTCTCAGACAATCGAGCGAGCGCAGGAAAGTATCCTTGCCGACGGAATCGAAGACCACCGGCAGTTTCTCACCGCCGGAGATACGAGAAACTTCCGCTACGAAATCCTGTTTCGTATACAGGATAGTGTGGCTGCAGCCATGGGCATGGGCTATTTCGGCCTTAGCTTCCGTCGAAACGGTGCCGATGACCGTTGCGCCGAGGGCGGCCGCCCACTGACAGAGAATCAGACCCGTTCCCCCGGCCGCGGCATGCACCAGGATCAAGTCACCCGCCTTGACGGGATACACCTGCCGGATCAGCACCTGAGCGGTCATGCCCTGCAGCATCATCGCGGCTGCTTGATCGAAGGAGATCGCCTCCGGTAACCTCACCAGCCGATCGGCCTCTATGAGCCGAACCTCGGAATAGCCGCCGGTAGGACCGGCATAAGCCACCCGATCGCCGACTTTCAGACCGCGCACATCCTGGGCGACTGCCTCTACGGTCCCGGCGCCTTCCAGGCCCGGGATAAAGGGAAGCGGCTGCGGGTAGTATCCGGTGCGGTGATAAACGTCAATGTAGTTGAGGCCTGCCGCCGCCTGGCGCAGGCGCACCTGACCCAACCCTGGCTCACCGACATCGACCGCTGTCCAGTTCAGAACCTCGGGACCGCCCGTCTGCCGAATTTGGATCGCATGAGGCATACAGATTTCCGCAAAAACATGTACCTGCTGCTATTTTGAGGCAAGGCAGAAAATTACACAAATTCATTATTATCACGATTATAGTACCGCTGGAGCACGATTCTGTTGTTCGTCGCGAGAAGCCACCCACATCCGCTTTACCTCAGCAATGTGTGTGTCAATGTGAAGCTTGAGCGCCCCGCATCCCACACCTCTTACATTGCCGTTCGCAGGCTGCCCGCATGGTCGCTCTTCGAGGGAGGAGCCGATCCACTCGGTCTGGGCGATTCGGGGCACGACCTGCGAACTCCTCTGGCTTCACCAGTCCTCTAAGATTCAGGGTAGCCGCTTTATGCGCCATTCGATGCCCATCGTAACGCCACGCTTGGTCTTGCGTCCGCCAACGCTTGACGATTTGGATTCTATTCAGAGCGCCAAGGAAGACGCGTGGCCCGATTTGCAACGTTGGATGGCCTGGGCCTTCGACGATCAACGGCCGCGGCAAGCGATGGAAGACGCTATTCGACGAACGATGGATTACCAGAGTCAAGCAGGAATCGCACTGGCTGGATTCCATCGGTCCAACGGCGATTTCGTCGTCCGAACTGCATTGGATCTTACCGATGAGCCAGACGTCTATGAGACTGGATACTGGGTGGCGCCTAAGTACGCCGGACAAGGCATGGCTACGGAGGCGGCAAACGCAGCTATTCGTTACGCGTTCGGCCATCTTCGCGCGAAAGCAATCAGCATCGGGTACTTCGACGGAAATGAGCCTAGCCGGCGCATCGTAGAGAAACTAGGGTTCCAGAAGATAGGCGTTGCCCATCAAGCCGCGACACGTTGCCTGGACGGCATGAAGCTCGACCGCCATGAATACATCTTGACGACTCCCAATGCACTTCCCGAACTTGATGTCTCATGGGGCTGAAGCGGTACGGACCGGAAGCAAATCCACTTGGACGGAAGTCGGGATCTCGCTGATCTGCCAGTGCGGTCCGGGTTCTGCGCGGAAGACGCGCCACTCGTACGAAGCTCGCTTTGTGACGCGGGCCAGAAATCCGCTTCTAGGAAGTTAGCCCACTGTTTGGCGAAACGCCCTGTTTCTGGCCACTGCGCCACCACCAGCCCGAGGGTGCGAGTACACGGTCATGTCGATGTCGGCATCGTGGTCGCGTACTGTTCTTCTCACGGGAAGCTCGTAACTTTGGGCGTGACCCGCGGGTTGCCTGTGGCTGCGCCGCCCGTGTTGTTGATCACATTGCCGATCTCGCCGTTATTGCCCAGGCGAACTGTGATCATGTTGTGGAACCTCACGTTCGGGTTGTTGGGCACCTCAATGGCTCTGGTCAGCACCACGCCGCGATTGCGGAAAACACTGTAGATTCCGAGTCCCCAAGCTTCGTGGCTGGTCACGTTGTCCGCCACTTTGTAGGAGGCCCAGCCATTCGTTCCGGGGGCGCTCGAGTAGCTCGGCTGATCGGGAGGATCGTACGGGATTTCGGATTGGTAGAAGTATACGCGCCCGCCATTGCCGTTCCAAAGAACCTGAAACTCCTGGTAATGTTCGACGAACAGTCCGTAAACGGTGACTGCGTTTCCATTC
The DNA here is from genome assembly GCA_035632375.1 of Bryobacteraceae bacterium. Classification (GTDB taxonomy): domain Bacteria; phylum Acidobacteriota; class Terriglobia; order Bryobacterales; family Bryobacteraceae; genus Palsa-89. The sequence continues at coordinate 7,437 of DASQGY010000256.1, forward strand.
ACCACCATGCCGTTCGCACTGGTATTGCTGTTCCAGCCTACGCCTGCGCCATGGTCCGCGCGCCAGATCCAGGTGTGATCGACTATGGTGTCGTTGCTGTTGATCCTCAGGTTCACCGATGCGCGGCCCACGCCTGCGCCGCCCACGCGGAAGAAGACGTCGTGGAGAGAGATGGGATTTCTGGCGTGGCTGGCTTTGCTTCCACCCGGACCCACTTCGAGCAGGACGGCGGAATTGGTCTCTCCGGCGTCGAAGAGCAGGCCGGCGATAATCACACCATCCACATCGGCAATGGTCATGGCCGTGCCGCCATTGTTGGCGCGCAGAGTGGCGAAACCAAGCCCCAAGACTATCGTGTTCGCGCGGTGCACGCGGATGGTGTCCGTCAGTTCGTAGATGCCGGGTGTGAGCAGCAGACTCTTGCCCTTGGCCAACTGGGCATTGATGGACGCGGCGCTGTCGATGTCCGGGCGGCCGATGTAGAACTGGCTAATCGGGATCGACTTTCCTGGTGTCGATCCGGCACGCCAGGTGATACCCGAGCTGTTGGTGCGCAGCGAAGGAACGCGCACGCTGTACGTCCCGGATGCGTCGACCTGCAGAAAGGGTTTCTCGCGAACGATGGGGACCTTGGCTATCTTGGTGTAAGGCGGGGTGGGCCATTCACCCGCCGGGGGATCGACGACGCCGACGAATACCATGTTCCAGTTCGAGCCGGTCCAACCGCCCCACTCGGTGTTTCGCGAGATCCATTGTTGTTGTGAACCGGCGCCGACGTTGCCGTCAATCAGGTCGTCGGACATCCAGCCGCCGCTGGCCCATCCGCTGTTTTGGTGAAGCACAATGTTGCCTAGAACGTGCATACGGCGGAAGGGGGCGGCCTGCGAAACGGCCCACTGCATTGTGCCGCCGGTGGGCGTTACGGAGAAGCCCTCGGCAGCTTTCCAAAAGGTACAGGTGGCGTTATTCCTCGGCAGGGTGGCGTCGGAGTGCACATTCCCAGTGACACGGACGTCGTCGGGCGAGGCCCCCAATCCCAGAACTTGCGTGTAGTATCCAATCGGGATGTCCAGTTTGTAGTCCCCGGGCGCAAACAGCAAGGCGCTGCGTGCGGGGCCGAATTGATTGTTCTTTTGAGTGGCGTAGACTTTGTCGATTTGTTCCTGTATCGCCGCAGCCGGCATGGATGGATTGAAGACAAGCACGTTGGACCCGAAATCCAACTTCGTGCCGCCAGCCGCAATCAGCGGCAGGCCGAGATACGCGAGCAGGGCCAGAATCGGGGTGAACTTGAGCCGCTGGTACGCCAACGCTGCTAGTCGCGGTAGCAAGCAAATTCTCAAGACAACACGATAGCGCAAGCAGAGGCGTGCATGATTCAACCGGGTTCGCTTAGCGCGGTTATTGACGCTTGACTTTTGGTAAGTGTGGGGTTACGGTAAGGTATGACGAACCGATTGGAAGTGCTGAGCGCGTTCTCAGATCCGACACGCCACGCAGTTCTCAATCTGTTGCGGCAGCGGCCCTCCACGGTGGGGGAACTGGCGACGCAACTTCCGGTGAGCCGTCCCGCGGTATCGCAACATCTTCAAGTGCTGAAGTCCGCCGGGTTAGTGCAAGAAGAACGGCGCGGCACTCGGCACTACTTTCGCCTGAATCCGAAGAGCCTGGCCGATCTGCGCGCTCACATCGATTCGATGTGGCGAGACGCGTTCACCTCGTTTACTGAATTCGCAAACAAGGAGACCGTTGAACATGGCAGGAACAAAAGAAAATCACGCACCCATTCGACAAAGCGTCCACGTGGACTGCCCCATTGAGGACGCCTTCCGGCTCTTCACCGAACGGTTTGCGGAATGGTGGCCGTTGGCATCGTATTCGATTACCGGAGAGGAAGCGGAAAGCTGCGCGATAGAGCCATGGGCCGGTGGACGAGTGTTTGAACGCACTCGCTCCGGTGAAGAGCTGGAATGGGGATCTGTGATTGCGTGGGATCCGCCAGGGCGCGTGGAGTTTACGTGGCATCCCGCGGGGCCGTCCGATAGGCGCCAGACCGTGGATGTGGAATTCCAAGTGGAAGCGGATGGAACACGCGTGACGTTAATTCATACCGGTTGGCAAGCGCCGGGTGCTTCCGCTTGCGCGTTACAAGCGGATTGCGCAGCGTCGTGGCCGGCTATGCTCAGCATCCTTTTCGCGGAGTTTGTCTCCGAGCAGATGCTGATGGCGGTGTAGGCAGGAGTAGACAGCGATGAACCTGGTACCCATGGTGGTGGAGCAGACGGCGAGGGGAGAACGCGCCTTCGACATCTACTCGCGGCTGCTCAAAGAGAATATCGTTTTCATCGGCACGCCGATTGACGATAACGTCGCAAATCTGGTGATCGCCCAGATTCTCTTTCTCGCGGCTGAAGATCCGGAGAAGGACATTTCTTTGTACATCAATTCGCCGGGCGGCGTGACCACGTCGGGGCTGGCGATTCTGGACACGATGAACCTGGTGGAGCCGGACATCGTAACGTATTGCGTCGGCCAGGCCGCATCCATGGCAGCGGTTCTTTTGGCGTCGGGAACGAAGGGAAAACGCTATGGGTTGCCGTATTCCCGGATACTCATCCATCAACCGCACGCGTCGGGGCTGGGCGGGCAAGCGGCGGACATTGACATCCAGGCGCGTGACATTCTGCGAACGCGGGAGCTTCTCAATCGCATTTTGGCGGATGCTACCGGGCAGCCGCTGGAGAAAATCGAGCGCGACGTGGACCGGGACTACATTATGGAGGCGCAGCAGGCGGTGGACTACGGGATGATCGATCGCGTGATCGGCAGACGCGAGCTTCCCGGGATTGGGGCGGTGCATAATGGGACGCCGCTGAACGGGTCCGGACGCTGAGGGAGCCGGGATTGACCGCGCCGGCACATACGCCTTTGCAAGGAGCAGCAACTATTCATGCCTGCGATAGAATCGACCAATGAACCGAAAAGGACTGATCGCGCTGCAGGCGGTGGGGGCTCTTTCGATTCTGGCGTACCCGGTGGTACTGCTCGCCAACGTAATGTCGATCGCGGCGCCCTCAATGCTCGCATGAGCAACTTCGAAGCTCGGGGCGACGCACGATTTAATAACCTGGACGTCAAGTTCGACACGCTCACGGGCAAAGTTGTCGACGTGGACAATCGCGTCACCCGCATTTGAGGCGAAGCATAGGAATTGGCTGAGCGCGCCCGAGCGGTCTACAGCGGGCGAAATCCCATACCTTCGATTTTCCCATCCGCTGTGAATCCGATCCGGAATTCCGTCAGGCCTTTCTCGAACTTCACCTCGTAGAGGTCGCGGCCGCCCGTCCCGACTCCCTTGAAGGTCACCGACTGCACTGCGCCGAGTCCAACGACTGTCGACTTTAGATCCGGCAACTGTCTGCGAGTCACGTCGCCAAATTCGGGAGTCATGCGCGAGTAGTCCGGTTGCCCCAGGCGCAGTTCCTCGATCGCGCGTCGCAACGCAGCTTCGCTTCCCGGCGCTGGTTTTTGCTCCTTGAACCTTTTTGCCGCGAGTTCCGCCCTGGCTGCGGATTCATCCGCAAGGCGTTTTGCCTCGGCATCTTCCAAGCGCTTGGCAATCTGGTCGTCGCCATTCTGATGCAAGGTGAGCTGCGTCGCTTTTCCTTGTGAATCGACTTCGAAAGCGATCTCCGCTTCAAACTCCTTCAAGAAAAACTGCCGCTCGCTCTCGGGGAATAGAGTCAGCTTCCGCTGTCCGCCGAGTTGCACGAAAAACTCGTCTCCTTGCCGGGCGAGTGTGAACGTGCCCATGGGCCCCTTGTATGTGCCGGCGTAGGCATCGAAGGCCTTTGGATCCATCTTGGCGACCGCGTGTTCCACTGGCTGAAAATCCGGCCAGGCATACTCGCGCGCGATGCTGCGCAGGATCTCGCCTGCCAACGGGCCTCCGTTGTCGCCGTTGGTCATGATGACCGCACCATCGCCATCGTCATAAGCCACCAGATTGCAGCGATAGCCTTCGTTCGCTCCGCCATGCGTGAAGTAGGGACGCTTCGCACTTCCGCCAACGCCGGGGCCGAGGCCCTGATGATTCAGACCGGGAGTAAGCATCTGGCGAACCATCGCCTGCGAGAGTACGTGGTTCGCAGTTCCTGCGAGTGACCTTTGCACTTCGATCGCATACCGGGCGAGATCCGACGGCGTGGTCCAGAGACCGGCCGGCGCCATCTCCGGATACACATGCGGCCCGCCGACGACGGGCTGGCCATCGCCGCGATAAGGCATGGCGACTTCGGCCAGCCGGTTCTTCGGCAAGGGCTGTTCGTAGGTGCTCTTGGTCATGCCGATCGGCGCGAGCACGGTGTCGTGCATCACTTTCGGAAACGATTCACCAGTGACGTCCTGCACCAGTTGTTGGGCGACCACGTAACCGCCGCCGGAGTATCGCCAGATTGTTGCGGGCTCCGTGTCTACTCGGATCGGAGCACTATTGGCCGGCTTTTCACCGTTCAAAACTTGCACCAGTGTCGGCAGCGGCGCGCCGGAGGCATAACCGGCAAATCCATGCACGGTTAATCCAGCGGTGTGGGTCAGCAACTCCCGGACCGTTACCTTCTTATGTTCGGTGAATGGATTGGACGGAATCTTCCAGGTCTTGAGATATTGGTTCACGTCGGCGTCGAGGCTGAGCTTGCCCGATTGCACCAGACGCAACACGGCCATTGCCGCAACGGGTTTGCTGATGGATGCGGCCTGGAAGAGCGTGTCGGCAGTTACGGATGCGCCGCCGATCTGCGTGACGCCGAAACCGCGGGCCCATTCGATCTTGCCTTCATGGATTACGGCGATGCTGACGCCCGGGACGTGGAGCGCGGCCATGCGATCGGCCAGTTTTGTTGTCGCGGCGGGTTCCCCCTTGACGATGACCGCGGGCGGGATGCTGGCTGCGATCCGCTGGATCCGTTGCTCGAGGGCTGAAGGAGTTTGAGCAGCGAGTGTGCTGAGAACGATGGTGCAGAGCGTCGCGCCGGAGAGGCGCCGAATGGGAGTCGAGGTGGACATGCTGGGTCCTTCCTGGCGGGTGCCGTTGTTAGGCTAGCACAGGGTTCCGCATAAGAGCGTGCGGTACAAAGGATCGGCTATTCGTGCCGTAATGCTGGCTTCGGATCCGGGCGAGCCCTCTCCGGCACTCATGCCGACGCTGACTGGCGTTCGCTCCAGCTTGTGTTCACAAGAGTGTGAACACGGCACGCACGAGTGCGCGCGCCACATCATGTTTGGGTTTACTTGCCCACTACGATGATCGAAAAGGAATCCGGAAGCATCTGCCCGCGAGGGGGACGGCCGCCAGGTCCTTTGGGCGCGTCGGCCGGTGGCGCGCCGAACTCGGCGGCCATGCTCAGGATGTGATTTGTCTTGGTATCCAGCGTCAGCGTTTTGGCGCCCGGCATGGTCTGAAGATTTTGTTCCACCGCGAAGCTGGTGGGGCTGTTTTCCTTGACGATGGTCATCGTCCCATTGCCGTGGGAACTGAACGCTTCCATGGTGGCCGGATTGAAGACCGCGCCGTCGGAGCCGCCGGCTAGGGAGAGCGAGGTGAGAATCTTGCCGTCGGTCGCGCTGAGAATTACCATCATCGGCTGCGGCGGGTTAGCTGGCGGCGTGCCGGATGTTCCACAAGCGACGAAGAGCACCTGTTTCTTAGCATCCAGCGCAAGGCCGTTACAACGGCTGCCCTTGTCTCCGAAATCGTAATGCGCGGTGACTTTCATCGCCTTGGTGTCGATGACGGCGACGTTCGATTTGTCCTGAATGACGACATAGAGATGGCCCTTGCCGTCGCTGACCGCTTGCTCCGGCGCGCCGCCCAGATCGATGGTGCCGAGCACTGAGCCGTCCTTGGCGTCGATCACGGTCGCGTCCATGGTGGGGTGGCTGAGCACATAGACGCGCTGGTTAAACGGGTCGGCCAAGATGCCGTCCGGTCTGCACTTTTCGGCGACATCAATTTTCTTGATGAGCGCGAGCGTTTTGGTATCCCACATGGCCACCGGTTTGCTGCTGGCGAAACCGTGGCCGGACTTGGTATCTACAGCCGCGCCATTCGCGCGAGTATCGGGAATTTCTCCCACCTGCGCCAGCGTGTCGAGATTATAGACGACCACTCGAGCGGGCGACGGAGTTGGTCCTTGCACGGCGCCGCGCGGAATGTATAGCCGGCGTCCAGCATCGTCGGCGTAGATGTAATCGAAACCGCCGAGGCCGCCGACTTTGGCGGTCTTGAGCACCTGGTAGGGGCCTTGGGCTATGGCCGAGGCAGTTGCCAGCGCGAGCAACACTGCAAGTCTGAGGTGATTCCGTCGCATAGGCGTATCTCCTAATGTCAGTCGGGGACCAGTATACAACTAAAGCCAATCATGCGATTCTGTTTCGCCGTGGGAGTGTTGAATCTAGATCATAAGGTAAGCGACAGACTCGGTACGGTGAGAGGATTTTGCTTGTTGGCGTACAATATCGACAGTGACGGATCTACAGCTATACTTCGCCGTTGGGATACCGACCTTCGCCGTCTTGATCGGGATGCTGTCGAATCTGGTTCAGCATAACAGCACGAATGCACGGATCAGCAACTTCGAGAATCGCATCGACACACGCCTCAGCAACATGGAAACCCGCATCGATGCACGTTTCAATAGCTTGGACGTCAAATTCGACACGCTCACCGGGAAAGTGGTCGACGTCGATAGCCGCGTGACCCGCATCGAAGCCAAGCTGGGTATCGGCTAGAATTCGCCAGAGCAGGTAAGAGGATTACGCTGGTTGGCGTACAAGGTAGGCAGTGACGGACCAGCAGCGATATCTCACGATTGGGATACGATCTGATGCAGCATACCAGCACGAACGCTCGGATCGGCAGCTTGGAAGCTCGCATGGACCCGCGGTTCAATAATGTCGATGCGCGATTCAATAGCATGGATCTCAAGTTCGACACGCTCACGGCCAAAGTGGTGGACGTGGACAACCGGGTCACGCGCATTGAAGCGAAGCTTGGCCTTGGCTGAGCGAACTACTCGTCCCACTTTGCGCTTTTGGATGTAATCCCGCTTCAGCCCGCTGCACATTCCCGGAATTTCCGACGCCAAAATCTGGCCATTGACCATGCATTGCTTTTCGACGCTGGAACCGCTTTCGGCCTAGATGGCGTTGGGCATAGCGCAGCGCATGGACATTAGTGGGGCCGCCCCTGGCTCGTTCCTCCGAGTTAAGGCACGTTGATGGTTGTGGTGAAGGGTGCGACGTTGTCGGCCTTCACTGTGATGGTGAACGAAAATGGCGCCGTCGCGCTGCCCGTGGTGGCTTGGAAAAACAAGTTAAAACCCGAGGCGTCGCCGGCTTTCAAGTTTGCGGCGCCCGGAATGACAAACGGGATCACCAGCAGACCTGGGCTGTACACGAAAGTGGCCGACGGTGAAGTGATATTGGTAATCGCCGTGACCATGACGTTGGGCGCAGCGGAGCCTCCTGTATTCCTCACTTCCATCGACAGGTTGGCATTACTGGACGGACGAGACGTCAGGGCAACGGATAGAATCGGCGGAGGGACGAAGTTCGCGACCACGGTTGTGGCTGCGTTCACCGTGACGGTGGTCGGGTTGGTAGTGCCGGTCGCGCCAGTCCAGCTTTGGAACAGAGTGCCATTGGCGCCGGTGGCAGTGAGGGTGACAACGGTTCCCGGTGCATAGCAGTTCTGCGGCAGACCGGCGAGGCCGCCCGAAGCAGGATTGGCCGCAACCGTGCCGCTATTAGCGGGCGAAACGCTGACTGTCAGCGTGTAGCAGGCAACCTTGAAGCTCGCCGTGGCGGTGAAGTTGGAAGAAGGCTGAACGGTGGTGACTGCGGTTGAGCCGCCGGTGGACCAGCCTGTGAAGCTGTAGCCGGTACCAGCGGCAGCAACAAATTGCGGGTCGATGACGCTGATTGTCTGGGTCTGATTGGCTGGGACCTGCTGCGAAATCGGCGCCGCCGCGTAGGAAGCACTGGTTCCGATGCGCGCCTGAAGACCAGTGGGATTCGTGGCCACCGTGAGTGTCACATTTTGCGCTGGAGCGCAATTAGCCGTAATGGTAACCGGCCCGGTCAAGGGGTTGATGGTGACGCCATTTGCATTGACCGAGGCGTTGGTGGCCGGGACCGCCGCGATGCTCTGGAACACGTTGGGCAGTGTCGCTGAAGCGATCACGTTCACCAGCGAGTTGGCCGCGACAAACACGGCATTGCTGCCGGAAAGGCCCGGAACATTGGTCTGCCCGACGATGCAACCGTTCAGCACCAGCGTCACTTTATATTGCGTGTCGTAGTTGGCCGTGAACGTGGTGGGGCCAGTCAGATTCTGAACGGGCGTACTGTTGGAGTTGTTCCAGGTCAAGTTAGGCGTGCTATTGAGCGACCAATTGCGGAATACATATTTCGTGTCTCCCGCGGTGTTGGTGATAGCGCTGGCATTCGATGTCGCCTGATAAGGGCCGGCAGGTACCGAAGTAGTGTAGACATCGGTCGCATACCCTGGCGTGCTAGGCGATAGCCCCACGGTCACTCCGATATTGAGCGGATTCGTGTTCACCGTTACCGGGAACGTTTGCGGTGATTTGCACTTACCGAGCGATCCCGCGGCGTAGATCTGTCCCACTTCGGTTGCGGAAAGGGCGCGGCTGAAAATTTCCACCTCATCAATAGCGCCGTTGAACCGGAAACCGAGGCCGTTGTACAGGAAACTTCCTTGATCGCCTCCGATCGTCAGGGGCTCGGAATTGGACCAGGAAGCAGGATTCGGCGTCGCATCGAACACCAGCACTGGAAGGCCGTCGACGTACAGTGTGCCGCCGGTGGTGCTGGAGCGGGAAAGCGTGGCAGCTACATGATGCCACTTGGCATCGGCAACGAATGTGTGGGAGAAATAATAGATTCCTGCATTGCCGTCGCCAAAGGTGAAGTAAGGATTCCCTGCGTACATACCGAGCCGATATCCTTTGTACTGCGATGAGTATGAGTAGCCGAAACCCTTGGCGACAATCGACTGGTCTTGCATGGACGTGGTCTTGATCCAGGCGTCGGCCGACATGTCGCCCGTCCCGATGTCGCCTTCCGACGTGTTCACAGCTTGTACCGACTGGTTGTTGCCGCCGAAAGACAATGCTCCGGCGACCATTCCAGCAATAGGCGTAGGATTGCCTACCCACGCAGCGTTCGCTCCACCGCCACTCGGTGCAATGTCGTGCGCCGGCGAAGAGGTTTCATCGAGCGAATACCAGGCAATCATGCTGGAAGGTGGTGCGACGCAAGATGTCGGCTTCGGCGGAGGACACTGCACCGTGACGGTTTTTGGTGCGTCCATGATGATGGTGGCGCCGTTCGGAACGGTGATCGATCCGCTTGGGGCGTTGACCAGCAGACCCGTTGGGGAGGCGCCTCCGGGGCAGGAGCCGGTCACCGTCACCGGAAGGAAAATGCTGGGCGTCTGAGTGTAATATCCGTCAAGGCTCGAAGGGCTCATGCTCGCCGTGCCGTTGGCGGTGAGTAAATAGCTCGCAAGGAAATAGGCGCCTATAGCAACGCTGCTGGCTGGAGCGATCGTTTGTGAGCGGTTCCCCCCTTGACTCCAGCCATAAAAGTAATAGCGCGTTCCAGCGCTGGGCTGTTGCGGATCCGCTGGAACGTCCAGTGGAATCTGGGTTCCCGCGTTGAAGGTCAGGATACCGCTATTTCCTGTGATCAGATTACTGTTGACGTTGAACTGCGCGTCCGGGTAGTTGGCCTGTACCGAGATACTCACAGTAGAGAGCGTGGAGTCTGGAACGAAATTTCCGACGGCGCTGAGTGGCCCGACATTGCTGCCAGCCTTGATCTGCATGGACAGGCCCTGTTTCCCACCTGCAGTCACCGCGGGAGCGCTGGTGACGGTGAAATTGATCTGGGCCAAGCTGACGGAGCCTGGCGTAAAACCGGCGTACAGCACTTTCTGAGGTTGTCCGCCGATCAGCAGATCCACCGGAAGCGTCGCGGGCAGGAGCACGGACGGCGCCGGAACGCCTTCCTGGACGGGCACGCTGGACAAGCCCAAGCCTTGCACATACATCACCAAGGTGTCGCCCACTTTAGCGGGATTCGACGGTGACACCAGCGTTCCATCGCCCTTAACCAGAAACGGCGTGGTTCCGTCCGAAGTGAATGGGGCGGGGTTGGCGTCACCCACCATGACCGTTGTGGTTCCAGAAAGGATGCCGTTGACGATCGCCGCAACTCGATGCGGGCCGGGCAGCGCGCCTCCAGGTACGACACCGTTGATCTGATTGCCGCTCACGAAGTAGAGCGGGACGGGCTGGCCATCGAACAGCACTTGGACACCACCGAGCGACGTGCCCAGCGGCACTGTCTGCGCGCTGGTGGGATTAACGCCCGGGAAGACACCAAATGTCGAGAAGAATTCCAGGGGCGCAATCGCCACGGATTCGAAGCTGGCGGCGCTCACTGTACCGCCTTCGCTGACAATCGGAGCCGACGCGTCGGATTCGTAATCGACTGGCATCTGCACCGATCCGGTCAACGGGGTTCCACCCAGCGGATTGTCTGCTTCGATGGCGACCGTGAGGGTCAAGCCCGCGGGTCCGGGTGAGATGTAGGAGCAACACGCCACAGAGGCCCTCCAATGTATTGTGAATGGGCTTTTCACTACTGTGCCCTTCGACGGCTTCACCGCGAGTAGATCCTGCTGGGAACCGTTGCCAACGCTCACGCTGGTGGTGAAATCCGAATAGGGATTACCGCAGTTATCGTAAGCCTGCAGGGTCAAATTGAGTGGGTATCCGGGTCTTGCGACGGAATCGATTTGGTTCACGACCGGCAGCAACTGCGTTGGCGTGCACGCTCCTCCTGTCGCGCCCGCACCGATGGGCACGATCCATACGTGCCCCACGGCGCCGCTGGACGCTGTGATCCGGATTGGGGGATCCAAAAGTATTTGCCGATACTCCGTACCGTCGGCAAGGGTGCCGACGACGTCCTGGCTCTGTCCCGGAGCGAGCGTGAATTGCGCCGGCTGAAAAGTCGCGCCGCCGGAGGAGCCAGTGGCCGGGTCCAACTTGACGGTATAGGTCTGCGTGGAAGCGTCCTGGTTGGATACATTGAACACGGCGGACACCGTCGGCGGCAGCGTACCGTTGGATTGCGGGAGGCTTGCTGCCATCACCTGATCGAGTCCAATGGTTCCGGCCGTCGCGCCGGGTGCGCGTACCACCAGGGTCGCTGCGACCCACGTACGTCCATCCGGGGTGACATGCAGCAATGCATTGTACGTGCCGCGTTTCAAGCCTTGCACCACGGGTTGCACGCTGATACCGGCAGAGCTGCCCGGATCGACAGTCCCGGAAGCCTGAGAAAGATTCACCGCCCACTGGCTGGCCAGGAGTTGAACGGAAGCGGCATATGGCACGGCGGCAGCGCTGTTGTTCAGGATCTGAACAGTCTGCGGGAGCGGCGGCGGTCCGTTTTCGACCGCATAGAAGGTCAAATGGTTGGTATTGGTGGTCACCGGCGAGGCGGCGAAGAATTGGCCGGAAAAATGGACCGCGCCGTTGACCGTGATATCCACCGAAAAAATCTGTTCCCGTCCGGGGCCGGTGGAACCAGCGGCCATCAGCGTGGCGCCGTTCAGGTTCGCTCCGGTGACGAGCGCTCCCGCGGCCCCAGCCCCGATTGGAGTGAAAATTCCCTTCAGGATCAGGCCAACGGCTGTCGCCGGAGGAGTTCTTTGTGTGGCGTAGATAGTGTAATCGCCAGGATCGGCGATGTCGAAGCGTACCCGGCCGCTGCCGTCGGAAGTGGCTACGAAGGTCGAGCTGTTCTTCGGCTTGGGTTTCTTCCCAACCGAGATATCGATGCCCTGAATGGGTTCGCCAGGGGTCGCCCAGAGCAGTCCACCACAAAGCAGAATACCCGCCAGAGTGCGCATCATAAGCCATCCTCCGACCTGGCCAGTTGACCTCTCTGGCGGGTCTAACCAGCGGAGGCGAGCACGTTGTGGGCCAGCGCACAAGTAAACTTGCTAGCCAAAACGCTGCAAACGATGGGCGTTTTTGGAGGCTGGGTCGCGCAGCATTCTCGTACTGTCCGATAGTCTGACGCTGTCCGATTCTCGGACAGTAATAAGTCACTCAATCTCGGGCTCAAGGCTGGCCTGACCGTGGTAAAAATGAGCTATATGGTACGCCTCGATTCTGTGCTCAATTCCTGGAAGACCGTCCGTGAGGACACGGCACAAGCGGTGGAGGATTTCTCCGCTCACGAGCTGGACTACAAACCTTCGCCCGACATGATGAGCTTTGGCACGCTGGCCCGTCATTGCCTGGAAGCCGGCCACGCGCTCACTGGAGCGCTGCTGGATGGAGTGGACAGCCTGGCCATGCCCAACTTCCGGGAGGTGCTAGGCAAGTATGTCGCGGAGTTGCCCAAGACCGAAGGCGCCGGCGCACTGGCCAGGGAACTCCGGGCGGAGATGGAATCCCGTGCCGGCGAACTGGCGGCGAAGCCCGCCGATTTCTATGCGGGCGAAATCACTCGCATGGACGGCCAACGGGTGACGCGCCTGGAGATGCTGCAATTCATCAAAGAACATGAGCTCACACATCGCCAGCAACTTTTCGTGTATCTTCGATTGAAAGGTATTGTGCCTCCCACTACCCGGCGGCGCATGGCCAAGGCGAAAGCGTAAACGTCCCGCTCGAAATTCTTGTATAAGGAAACTGTGGTCCTGGAGGAAAAATGGTCAACTGCCCAAAGTGCGACGCCGTGATCGACGTGGATGTAGAAGAACTGGATGAGGGCGACACGCTGACCTGCGATGAGTGTGGAACCGATCTCAACGTCACCGGGCTCGATCCGCTGGAACTGGAAACCACGGAAGACGACGAAGAAGACGACGATGAGGTGGACGAGGACTTCGATTACGACGAGGACGAAGACGAGGACGAAGATGAAGAGGAAGAAGAAGAGGAATATTAGCCTGGTCTTGCTGCTGGCCCTCGCGCTTCCTCTGGTAGCTGCGGGCAAGAAGAAGGCAATGCCGGAGGCTTATGGACTGGTTAGCGTTTCCGTATTCCACGAGCCGGGTTTGTCCTTGCCCGAGGCGGATGTGACTCTGATCCCTGCTCCCGCAGCGGGTGAACTTCCGGTGAAGGTTAAAAAAATGCAAGCTGTCACCGATTCGCGCGGCGAGTATGTGTTTCGTGTTCCGGCAGCTACCATGACCTACACGGTAAAGGTAACGGCCAAAGGCTACCACGGCGAAGAGAAGTCGGTTACCGTGCACGGCGAGGAGCGTGCAGACGTAACCTTCACGCTGCACGAAGAGTCGAAGAAGTAGAGGACAAAAATGAAGCTTAAGGCGGCGGGCTTTGCAGGGTTGCTGGTGTTGCTGCTGGTTTCACTGTTGGGTGTTACGCTGGCCGGTCAGGATAAGCGGCCGAACGAGGACTCGAACACGCGGTCGGTGCAGGGCATTGTCACCGACGCCGCCAACAATCCGGTGGCGGGTGCGGTGGTCCAATTGAAGGACATTAAGACACTGGGCATCCGGTCGTTCCGTACGGAATCGGATGGAAGCTATCATTTCGCGGGGCTCAGCACCAACGAAGAATACGAATTGAAGGCCGATCATGACGGCGCCACCAGCGGCAAGAAAACCCTCACCGTGTTTAATAGCCAGAAGACGGCCACGATTAACCTCAAGCTAAATAAATGATGGAGGCGTCATGAGGAGCGCGCTTTCTATTGGGCTGATGTTGTCAGCCGGCATCTTATTCGCACAAGAGTTCAAAGTTGGTTCCAAGGTCGCGGATTTTCAAGTACAGGACCTGGATGGCAAGGCTGTGGCGTTCTCAGCGCTGCGCGGGCCGGTGACAGTGGTTACCTTCATCTCCACGCAGTGCCCGGTTTCGAACGGCTACAACCAGCGGATGAACTCGTTGTTCAACGATTATTCAAGCAAGAACGTGAAATTCATTTTCGTGAATGCCAACCAGAACGAGCGAGCCGATGAGGTGCGGCGGCACGCCAAGCAGGTCGGATTTGTGTTCCCTGTGTACAAGGACGCCAACAACGTAGTGGCGGACCGGTTTGGCGCGGAAGTGACGCCGGAGAATTACGTCATCGACAGCAGCGGCGTGCTCCGCTATCACGGATCGATTGACGACAGCCAGAACGAGGCGCGAATCCGGACGCGCGGTTTGCGCCTGGCCCTGGATGCGGTGCTCGCCGGGAAGCCGGTGGAGATCACCGAGACAAAGGCGTTCGGCTGCTCCATCAAGCGCGTGCGCAAGAGGACATGAGACGCCTTCTCCTAGCGCTGCTGGTTGCTTCCCTGCCCGGCGTTTGTGCCTTGACGCCGGTGGACGAGGCGGCGTTCCAGAAGCTGGTGGAATCGCACAAGGGCAAGGTGGTGATCTACGATTTCTGGGCAACCTGGTGCGTCGGGTGCCGGGCGGAGTTGCCGAAATTGGTTGCTTTGGAAGCGAAATTGCGTAGCCAGGGCTTCGAACTGGTGACCATCTCGGCCGACGAACCGGAGCAGGACTCCGATGCCGAAAAGTTCTTGAAGCGGTCGGCGGTACGGGGTGCGCTCTACCGGAAACAGCCCAAGAACGACGAACAATTTATTAATTCGATCGATCTGAAATGGAGTGGGGCCTTGCCGGCATTGTTCCTATATGACAAATCCGGGAAGAAAGTGCGGTCGTTCATTGGCGATACGGACATGGCATCGGTGGAGGCAGCCATTCGCAAGCTGCTGTAGCCTTCTGCTGCTGGGCGCGATTCTCTTGTCTGCACAGACAGTTCCCACGGACAAGGGAGTGAACTTTTACTCAGTCGCCAGAGAGATAGAAATCGGGCGGCTCGGCGCGGAGGAGTTTGCACGGCACGTCACGGTGCTGGGAACCGCCGAGGTGAGTGAGTACCTTAAGGCGCTGGGGCACGAATTGTCCGCAGTCGCGCCGGGCGAGCGGTTCACGTACACGTTTGTGGTGTTCCGGGGAGATGCCGTGGCGTCGCCCATGGCGTTCCCGGGCCGTGATGCTCCCGAGGTTGAGGCGATTACGCTTCCTGGCGGTCCGATCTTCATCCCGGCGGAATTGATTGAGAAACTGGACAGCGAGCCTGACTTGGCCGCGGTCTTGGCTCACGCCATCAGCCATATCGCGCTTCGTCACTCCACGCGGTCCGCTACCAGGGGCGAGATTGCCGGGATGGCCGCTCAGGGCATGCCGCCGAACATGCGCAACACGGTCATGATGCCAGTCGCGTTCCTCAGTTTCGCGCGCCATTACGAGCGTGATGCCGACGTCTTGGCCGTGCAAATTCTGGCGCAAGCAGGATACGATCCTGCCGGGTTGTTGAGCTACCTTCGCAAGCTGCCGCCCATCGGGCAATCGCGGGCCTTCTCCGCTCTTCCGGATCCAAAGTTTCGGATCCAGACAGTGGAGGAGGCGATTCGCTTGCTGCCGGCTCTCACGTACCGGAATGATGCCCGGCGATTCGCGGAGTGGAAACTCGCCGTCGAAACAGCGCGCGTGCCGTAGATCGGCAATAATAGTGATCGAAGGATCGCCAACATGTCGAAGTTGCTTTTAGTTCTTGCGGCCTGCTTGCCGCTTTTCGGACAGTCACACGCCAATTCCGCCGGGTATCACGCGCTGGTTCAGGATGCCAAGTCGCGTATTAAGGAGATGAGCGTCGAGCAGTTAAAAGAGCTGCAATCATCAGCCGAGAAGTTCACCTTGATCGACGTGCGGGAAGACAACGAATGGACCGCCGGGCACGCCACCGGCGCGATGCATCTCAGTAAGGGCGTCATCGAGAGAGACATCGAGTCGAAAGTTCCGCAGAAGGATGCGAAGCTGGTGCTCTATTGTGGCAGCGGGTCGCGGTCGGCGCTCGCGGCGGATGCGCTGATGAAGATGGGTTATTCGAACGTGTTCTCGCTCGCTGGGGGAATCGGCGCGTATAAGAACGCGGGCCTGCCGACGGAGAAATAACTCCGAATCTTGCCGCTTCCCGACCAACCAGCGCTACTCGATTTTCGCAACGTGTCGGTCATGCGCGGGGCGAAGACTGTCCTTGAAGACATCACTCTGCGCATTGCGGCCGGCGAGCATGTGGCTATCCTTGGGCCTAACGGCTGCGGGAAATCCACGCTGATCAAGACCATCACGCGGGAGTGTTATCCGCTGGCGCGCGATGGGTCGTCGCTCACTATCTTCGGTAAAGAATCCTGGAACGTGTTTGAGCTGCGCACGTTGCTTGGGGTCGTTTCGAACGATCTGATGAACACCTGTACGCGCGAGATCACCGGCTTCGAAGTGATCTTGTCGGGGTTCTTCAGCAGCATCGGGATTCAGCCGTATCACCCCGTTACTCCAGCGATGATCGAGAAGGCGCGCGCGGTGCTGGATCTCTTGGAAGTGCCACACCTGGCCGGCCGCGATATGACGGCGATGTCCACGGGCGAAGGCCGCCGTGTCCTGATTGGACGCGCTCTGGTCCACGATCCTCTGGCACTGCTACTGGACGAACCATCGAACAGCCTGGACCTGCATGCCGCGTTCGAACTGCGTCGCGTGCTGCGGAAACTGGCACAGTCCGGCACCGGCATCCTTTTGGTGACGCATCTTCTGTCCGATATCATTCCGGAAATCGACCGCGTGATCCTGCTGCGGAACGGCCGCGTGTTTGCCGATGGCGGCAAGGCGGAGTTGCTGACCACGCCGCGTCTCAGCGAGCTGTTCGGACTGCCCCTGGAATTGGCCGAGCGCGAGGGCTACTATCATTTATGGTGATGGAACAGGTGTCGGCCGGCGCGTTGGAAGAGACGTTCGCCCGTCAACGCGAGGCTTTTGCCTCCGCGCCCTATCCACCAGCGGCGGACCGGCGCGCCAACCTCAAGCGATTGCTGGATACGGTCCTGCGACACCAGGACCAAATCGCCGCAGCTATCGATCGCGACTTCGGCGGACGCTCGCGCGACGAAGTTCTGTTCTCGGAAATTTATGTGGCCGTCAATGCGATCAAACATGCGCGCCGCCATGTGCATCACTGGATGACCGCGCGTCCGCGGAACGTCGGTTGGACGCTCCAACCGGCCACTGCGTTTGTGTTGCCGCAACCGCTGGGAGTAGTGGGGATCATCGTGCCGTGGAACTATCCGGTGTTTCTCTCCATCGCTCCACTTGCGGGCGCGCTGGCGGCTGGTAATCGAGTACTGCTGAAGCTGTCAGAACATACGCCCGAGACGTCGGCCCTGCTCGGGCAAATCATTGAGGAGACATTCCCGGAGGATTTGGTGGCCGTGATCGCCGGCGACGCTGCGGCCGGTCAGGCTTTCTCCGCACTGCCCTTCGATCATCTCTTGTTCACCGGCGCGACGGCCGTTGGGCGCGACGTGATGGGTGCGGCGGCGCGGAACCTGACGCCGGTGACGCTCGAACTGGGCGGCAAGTCCCCGGCGATTATCGCGCCGGGCGCCAATATCGAACGGGCCGCCGCCGACATCGCGTATGGCAAGCTGCTGAATGCGGGGCAAACCTGCATTGCGCCGGATTACGTGCTGGTTCCGGAGGCGATACGCGAGCGCTTCATCGATGCCTTGCGCAAGGCGGTGGCGCGATATTATCCGGACGGACAATACACCTCGATCATCAACGAGAAGCACTTCGCCAGGCTGCGTGGATATCTGGACGAGGCGCGCGCCCGCGGCGTGGAGGCGGTCACACTAGGCGCGGGCGGCGGGCGTCGGATCGCGCCGACGGTTTTGATCGATCCACCGGAGGATCTGGCCGTGATGCGCGATGAGATTTTCGGGCCGATCCTGCCGTTGAAAACTTATCACACCATCGACGAAGCCATCGCCTATGTAAACGATCGCCCCCGCGCCCTGGCGCTCTACCTGTTCGCGCGAGACCGCCGCGTGATCGACCGCGTGCTGACCCGTACCGTGGCCGGCGGCGTCTGTATCAACGACACGCTGCTGCACATCGCCGCCGAGGATCTCCCGTTCGGCGGCGTGGGGCCAAGCGGAATGGGCCACTATCACGGCCGCG
>DASQGY010000257.1:0-22473 GCA_035632375.1 Bryobacteraceae bacterium
ACAGACCGGTCCGCACGCCACGCATCCGGGATTTGGATCGCAACTTTCGTCGCTGAGCGGATTCTGTCATTTGATTGGGGACCGGGAAGGGCCGCCGCATATGCTTTATGGTCCTTACATCGATTTCATCGCGGTGGCGTATGGCGGAGTGGCGGTACTGGCTGCTCTGGATCGGCGGCGGCGCAATGGGGAGGGGTGCTTCATCGATCTCTCGCAATATGAGGCGGGGTTGCAGTTCATTGGTGGGGGGCTGCTGGATTATTCGGCGAATGGCGCGATTGCCGGGCGCGAGGGGAATCGTGATCCGGTTGCTGCGCCTCACGGGTGTTTTCCGTGCCTTGATAATCAGTGGTGTGCGATCAGTTGCTGGAGCGGTGAGGAGTGGGAGCGATTTTGCCGGGCGGCGGGGCAGGAGGATTGGATGTCGGAAGCGCGCTTTGCTACCGCTGCGGAACGTAGGGAGCACGAGGACGCGCTGAACCGGCTCATTGGCGCGTGGACAGCGGGGTTGGCTAGCGATTGGATCATGGAGCGATTGCAGCGGCACGGGGTTCATGCGGCGAAGGTGAATACGATGCGCGATCTCTTTTCCGATCCGCAGGTGGCGTTTCGCGAGGTTTGGCAGGAGCGGGAGCATTCGGAGATGGGGCGGCATCATTATCGGATGGTGTCGTATCAGTTGTCGGAGACGCCGGGCAGTGTGCGGGGGGCTGCGCCTTGTTTGGGAGAGCACAATGAAGCGGCGTTTTTGGGTTGGTTGAAGTTGTCGGAGGAGGAGTATCGCGATTTCGAGAAGCAGGGTGCGTTTGGTTAAGAGCCGGACCTGGGGGTCCGGCGCGGACGAGGGCGTCCGCCCCACTGGGGATGACAGAGTGGATTGTTAGGATGATTTGCACTTAAATTACGCGGTTAAAGGAGAGGGTCATAGAGTATGGCGGCGATAGCTGATGAGAAGACGATGAGCGAAGTGAAGAAAGCCAATACGTCCTTGCGTACGGCGCTGGATTGGCTGGCCACGCAGGGCGATGTTTTGTCGACGGACGTTGAGATCGATCCCGACCTGGAGATCACCGGCGTGCAGAAGCACCTGGACGGCGGGCCCGTGTTGCTGTTCAACAACGTGAAGGGCAAATCGCATGTGCGGGCGATCACCAATCTTCTGGCGGATATGAACGTGGTGGACAAGCTGTTTGGATATCGGAATGCGACGGAGCGCACCAAGCGGATCGCGCATGCCATGACGCATCCGCTGAAACCGGTGGAAGTAGCGCAGAACAGCGCGCCATGTCAGGAAGAAGTGATCACCGACGATCTGGATGTGAACAAGTACATCACGGCGATCCGGCACACGGCGCTCGAGACGGAACTCACCATCGGCAGCGGCATCAGTTGCGTGGTTGGCGATTATTTCAGCGGGGGCAGCCATATCGGATATAACCGGATGAATTTCCGCTGGGGCAACGTGGGGACGTTCCAGGCCTCGCCGGGATCGCATATGTGGCAGGTGATCACGGAACATTACAAGGACGAGAAGCCGATTCCGTTGACCATGTGCTTCGGCGTTCCACCGGCTTGCACGCTGGTTGCGGGCGGCGGGTTCGATTACGTGATCCTGCCCAAGGGGTGCGATGAGATCGGTGTGGCGGGCGCGATTCAAGGAAGTCCGGTGAATATCGTGAAAGCGCGCACGGTGGACGCCTATGCGATCGCGGAATCGGAATACGTGCTGGAAGGGCTGCTGCATCCGCGCGATAAGCGGTACGAAACCGCCGAGGCGGAGAAGGCCGATGTGCAAGGCAAGTATTTCTTCCATCCCGAGTGGGCCGGATACATGGGCAAGGCGTACAAGGCGCCGACGTTTGAAGTGACGGCTATCACCATGCGCAAGCGCGAGAGCAAGCCGCTGATCTATTTGCTCGGCGTACACATGCTGGATTGCAACAACATCGATACGACGCTGCGCGAGTCGGCGATCTATGAGCTATGCGAGCGGCTGCAGCCGGGCATTGTGCAGGATGTACACATCCCTTACTGCATGACCGATTGGGGCGGCGTGATCATCCAGGTGAAGAAGCGCAACAAGATCGAGGAAGGCTGGCAGCGCAATTTTCTGGCGGCGATTCTTTCGTGCAGCCAGGGGATGCGGCTGGCCATCGCGGTGAGTCCGGACATCGACATTTACAGCATGGACGACATCATGTGGTGTTTGACTACGCGCGTGAATCCGCATACGGATATCATTAATCCGCTGCCGGGCGGTATCGGGCAGACCTTCCAACCACAGGAGCGCATGACGGCGGGCGAGAAAGAATGGACGGCTTCGAATACGCGCTTTGAAGGCGGCATGGGCATCGACGCGACGGTGCCGTTCGGATATGAGCAGGACTTCCATCGGCCGGTTTATCCAGTGGATCGGGTGGAACCGCAGAAGTATTTTTCGCAGGGAGACCTGGATAAGGCGAAGCAGCGGATGCATGGTTGGGTGGAGGTTCTGGCGCGAACCGGGCGTTAAGCGGTGCTTCTGAACTGTTATCGTGTTCTGGATTTGACCGGGCCGCTGGGGTATTTGTGCGGGAAAATTTTGGGCGACCTGGGGGCAGATGTGGTCAAAGTGGAGCCGCCGGGCGGGGATACTGCGCGTCTATCGGTGCCGGTCGCTCAGAGCGATCATGGGTCGCCGCAGGGTTTGTACTGGTTGGCTAACAACGCCAACAAGCGCGGAATCACGCTGGATCTGGCGCGCGCGAGTGGACGGGAGCTGTTTCGCCGGTTGGCCAGGAAGGCGGATTTTGTTGTCGAGAGTTTTGCGCCGGGGTCGCTCGATGCGTGGGGCGTGGGCTATCGCGCGTTGAGCGCGGAGAATCCCGGCTTGATTCTGGTTTCGATTACGCCCTTCGGGCAGGATGGTCCTTACCGGGATTTTCAAGGATCGGATCTGGAGATCATGGCGCTTAGCGGGGCGATGTCTTTGTGCGGCGAGGCGGGCGGCGAGCCGATGCGAGTGAGTCTGCCGCAGGCGCCGATGTGGGTGGGAGCGGAAGCGGCCATGGGTGCTATGACCGCGCTGGCTTATCGTCAGGAGACCGGCCGGGGCCAGCACGTGGATGTTTCGGCGCAGGTGGCGGTGATGGCTGCCTTGGCGCACGCGCCGGCGTTCTGGGATTTGAACGCTGTCAACCCGGAACGGGCCGGGGTGTTTGTCACTGGGCGCAGCGTGCATGGCGCGAAGATGCGCGCGTTCTGGCCGTGCCGCGACGGGTGGGTGAATTTCATTTTGTATGGTGGGGGCGCCGGGCGCTGGAGTAATCAGCAGTTGGTGGCGTGGATGAATGAGAACGCTATGGCGCCGGCCTGGCTCAAGGAAATCGATTGGGCGAGTTTCGAAGTGACCACTATCACGCAGGAAGAGGTGGATCGGCTGGAAGCGCCGATCGGCGATTTTTTTCTGACGCTGTCGAAGCGCGAGTTTTTGGATGGCGTGGTGAAGCGGCAGATGCTGGCTTATCCGGTTTCGACCACGGAGGACATTTATCAGAATCCGCAGCTTGACGCGAGGGGATTCTGGCAGAAGGTCGGCGGATTGCAGTACCCAGGAGGATTCGCCGTGGTCAATGGCGAGCGGCTGGCCATTCGGCGGCCGCCTGGGATTGGGCAACACAATCTCGAGATTTATGGCGATGAATTGGGGATGAGTGCGGGCGAAATCGAGGCGGCGCGGGCGGAGGGGGCGATCTAGACTGGCGTGAATTACTCAAGCTTGGAGGAAGCGGCTGCGGAGTTTCTGATTGCTGCGCGGCGTGCACGGCGGGCGGGGGATCGGTTGCCGGAATCTTGCCGTCCGGTCGATATCGATGGCGCTTTGGCGATCCAGCGGCGGGTTAGTGAAATGCTTGGCGAGCCCATTGGCGGGTGGAAGGCTGCGATGCCGTCGCCGGGGAAGATCATGCTGGCGCCTATTTATGCGGCGACCATCTACTTTGATTCTCCGTGCATGTATCGGACGAGCGGGTCTACGGCGCGGGTTGAGCCGGAAGTTGCTTTCGTGTTGGGCAAGGATCTCGGGCCGCGATCCATCCCTTATTTGGACGAAGAGGTCCGGGGTGCAATCTCCGAGACCAGGCTGGTGCTGGAGTTGCTCGGCGGGCGCTATGCCGATCCAGGGGCGGTGAGTTTTCCTGAAAAATTGGCGGATGGGCTCAATAATCAGGGACTGTTTGTTGGGCCGGTTGTTGCAAATGGGCTTGAGCGGACGCTGGATGGTTTTCCGCTGACGATTGAGGGGCTGAGGCTGCTGCTGAAGCGCGAGGGGCGTCATCCGGCTGGGCATCCGCTTGCGCCGTTGTGCTGGCTGGCGAATTTTCTGGCGGCGCGGGGGGAGGGGCTGAAGGCGGGGCAAGTGGTTACTACTGGGTCGTATTGTGGGGCGCTGGAGTTGCCTCTTTCGATGCCGCTGACTGTGACGTTCGATGGGTTGGGGTGTTTGTCGGTGGAATTTGTACGGGCAGATGGAGAGCCGGCTTGACAAGCCGGCGCAGGATTCCATCCTGCCCCACAAAACAGATCGCCGCAACTCAGAACAGGCCGACGGGGGCGTCGGCCGCGGGCCAGGGGGCCCGCCCCACAAGTCGTCGTGAGACTTCTCAAATCAAGTAATACTCTAGTCGCGGTATTTGAGTAGGGTCGCGATTTTTTGGAAGTCGGGTTTTTCCATGCCTAGGGCTTGGCGGAGGGCTTCGGCGTTTTTGAAGGGGCCGGCTTTTGTGCGGGCTTCCAGGATTCGCGTCGCGATCTCTGGCGTTAGGTTGGGGAGTTTCGCCAGGTCTTCTTTGGTTGCCGTGTTGACGTTCACCAGCTTTGGCAAGTCGGGTGGGAAGGCCTTCGAGAGGTAGGCGACGATGGGGTCGATTTCCTCCGGAAAAAGCGGCGCGCCGCGCTGGATCATGTCGTTGACGCACTTCGCCCAATCGGGGCGGCTTTTGCGGGCATCGACAACTACGCGCATGTTGTGACAACTGTTGCAGGAATTGAGAACCAGATCGCGGTCAGTGCCCGCGGGCAAGAGATCGGTCCATCCTTCATCCTTGGGCTTCTGCGCGTAGGCCACGGCGAGGAGGAAGAGAAGAACGGCGGCGATTCGGGTCATACTTTTTTCCGGCGCATTGCGGCCACCGATAATTTGGGATACGAGGTCAACTCTGCGCCGTGACCGGTGCGGCCAACCAAAGCGTCGATCAGATACGGTTTTCCGTCCTGCGCCGCTTGGGCCGCGCGTTTCATGGCCGGTTTGATTTGATCTGGCGTGGTGACTTGTTCGCCTGGGACGCCGAAGGCGCCAGCGAGCTTCACGAAATCCACATCTGGATCGCCGAGATAGCTGATCATGTCTTTGCCGGTTTGGGCCTGGCGGCCGCCATCGGCGAAGGCGCGCTCGCGCGTTTCGTTATAGCTGCGGTTGTTGAAGATCACGGTGGTGACCGGGATCTGGTAGCGTGACATGGTCCAGAGGGCCATGGCTTGGCCGCCGAAGAGGAATCCGCCGTCGCCCTGCATGGCGATCACTTGCTTGTCTGGTTGGGCGATTTTGACACCCACGGCAGCGCCCACACCCCAACCCAGGGCGCTGCCGGACGTGCGGCCGACCAGGGTTTTTTCCCCTTCGGCGAAGGTGAAGGCCTTTAGCGCTTTGGGGCCTTCGGTACCAAATTCGGTCACGATGTAGGCATCGCGCTCGATGCTGTCGTTGATGTCGGTGGCGACGCGTTCCCAGGTCAGCGGAACCTTGTCCCACTCCGGCTTCATGGCTTGGAGTCGAGCTTGGCGAAGGCGGGCGGAGAAGGTTTTGGTTTGCTCCAAGCGGTCGCCACGGATTTGCTTGAGGCGCTCCGGCGTGGCAAGCGATTTGATTGCGGCGATCAGATCCTGCGCGACTTGTTTCACGTCGGCGGCGACGCCCAGGTAGAGCGGATAATCGTTTCCGATATCCGACGCTTCGATCCGTACGTCGATTAGTTTTGCCGTGCGGGGGATCTGCGGTTGACCGGACGCGCCTGGATCGGGCAGCTTACCGCCCATGTTCAGAACCAGGTCGACATTGCGCGGGTAGCGCATGGTGCGGGCAAAGCCGCCGATGAAGAGCGGATGATTTGTCGGGAAGTTGCACGATAGGCGGAAGCCTTCGCGTTCTTCGCCGCTGGTTACAGGGATGGCCAGGAGTTCCGCGAGTTCCGCAACTTGTGGAATCGCCTGAGCGCGCCACACCTCAGCGCCGGAGAGCAGCAGAGGGCTCTTGGCTTCGAGCAAGGCGCGGGCCAGTTTATCGATTGTGGATGCGTCGGCGCGCAGCGACATAGGGATGCTGAAAGTGCCGGCGGTGAAGATATCGGCTTCGATGTCGCGGGCCATCGTAAAATCGCGCGGGAACATCAGGAAACAAGGGCCGCCGGGAGGAGTGGTAGCCAGCTTGAACGCCTTCATGGTCCACTCGGGAATGCGAACGGGGGCATCGACGTTCCAGCGCCACTTGGTGTATTGCTTCACCGGCTCCAGCGTGTCGTCGAGATCTTCGCGGCTATCGCGGCCGGAGTTGAGAGATTCGATATGATCGCTGGCGATCACCAGTTGGGAGCGATCCTTCATGGCGTTGTACATGTTGGAGGACGCGTTCGGAACGCCCACGCGGCTGAACATGGAGAAGGCAGGCTTGCGGGCGGCCTTGGAATATCCGTCGGCCATGGCCACGCAGAGGCCTTCGTGGACGGCCAGGATGATTTTCATTTCCGGCCGATCGACTACCGCGTCGCAAAGAGGGCTGACACCGGTGCCGTTGCCGAGGAATAAATACTCGACGCCGGCTTCGCGCAACTGCTCGGCGAGGAGTTCGCCTCCCGTGCCGCGGAAGCTGCGGGTGAATGGCTTGGCGTCGCTCTTAGTGGCGTCCTGGGCGAAGGCGGGGGCTAGTGAGGCCAAAACCGCGTTGGCGGCAACCAGGCTGAAGCCGGATTCGACCATGCGATCGACGAAGCCGCGGCGGCTTAGGTTTTCTTGAAGATAGCTGCGAACGAGTTCTCTCAAGCTTTGCTCCTTACGAGCGTTTATTATTCACTATTCACAGGCTAAAGCCTGTGCTACCACTGATGTCAGGTCACACTTAGCAGACCACCGGGCGCCGAGATGAATCTCGGCGCGGCACGCAGGAGTGCGTGCGCTACGCGGCATTGGGAGAAAAGCCTGTAAAAACATGGTTCAGCTCCCGGCACTACGACCCCGCGGTTTCTTGACTTTTGCTGCGTGTTCTTCGGACTCGCGCAGGTGGTTTTGAACGGCCACCACGTGCTCCTTCATAATGCGATAAGCCTCTTCCGGGTCGCGCTTGCGGATGGCTTCGAAGACGCTTCGATGGTAGCCAACCACTCGGGCTCGCATGTCATAGGTGAGCTTGGAGCGGAGAATCGGATCGCGAATGGAATCGTCGATGGCGCACACGACGATGGTGAGCACCGGGTTGTTGCAGGCGTTGGCCACCGAGCGGTGAAACTCCATGTCGTGTTTTCGGGTGAGGTCGCCGGAGCGCAGTTCTTCCTCTTGAACCAGCACCACGCTCTCCATGGCGGCCAAGTCGGCGGCACTTGCGCGCATGGTCGCCAGGCGAGCCATCTCCGGTTCCAGAATGGTGCGGACCTCGGTCAGATGGCCGCTTTTGGCTTGACCCAACTTCACTACCGTATTCAGAGAATCGGTTAGAGCGCGGAGGGCTCCGTCGAAATCGGCTACAAAAGCGCCGCCGCCGAATCCACGCTTGATGTTGATCATGCCCTCCCGTTCCAGGGCTCGCAGGGCTTCGCGGAGACCGACCCGGCTGGTCTCGAATTGCATCGCCAACTCCCGCTCCGGCGGCAGTTTGTGACCGGGCGCAAGGTGTCCGTCGAAGATGGCTTGCCGGAGCTGCTCGGCCACGGATTCCCAGATGCGGCCCCGTTTCAGGGAGGAGATTTTGAAGGGGGCGGCAGAAACAGGCTTTAGCATATTGACAAGAGCCGGACCTACGGTCTAATCTTATACCACATCTGTCAACTGGATAGCCAGAGGCGGGCCGGGTTGCTTGAGAAAGGGAGAACGAACATGAACCAGGTGAGACTTCATGTAATCCTCGGCGTGGCCAGCGTGTTGCTATTGTCGCAACTGCCGGTTATGCATGGCCAGGTGGTAAACGGGACGATTTTCGGGACGGTGCGAGATTCCACCGGGGGCGTGATCGCGCAGGCAACTGTCTCCGCGAAGAGCGTGGAGACGGGAGCGGTTCGAACCGCGGTCACGGACAGCACGGGGGCTTATCAGATCCTCAGCGTTCCCGCGGGGGCTTACGATGTGGAAGCAGCGGTCAGCGGCTTCCGGACCGCGGTGCGTAAGGGGATCACGGTAACGGTCGGCACATCGGTGACGGCGAACTTCGAACTGGCCGTGGGTGAAGTCCAGCAAAAGGTGGAGGTGCAGGACACGCCGCCGCAAGTAGACATGACCAACGCCGCGATGGGAGGAATGGTCGGCGAAAACGCCGTACGCGAGCTACCGCTCAACGGCCGCGATTGGCTGCAGTTGGTTACCTTGACGGCCGGTGTGACGGGCGGAATCGGACAACAGTCGTCCGCGGGGTTTTCGAACTCGAGGGCGGCTCGCGGCAACGGGCAATCGCTCTCCATTTCGGGCGGCCGGCCGACGGGCAACGTCTTCATGGTGGATGGCCTGGTAGTAAACGACTACGCGAATGCCAGTCCGGGCAGCGGATTGAACGTCAATCTGGGAGTAGAGGCTATCCGGGAGTTCCGAGTGTTGACCAATGAGTACAACGCAGAATATGGGCGATCCACCGGAGGAGTGGTCACCGCCGTCTACAAGTCTGGAAGTAACCAGTTTCATGGAGGCGTTTTCGAGTTCTTGCGGAACAGCGCTCTGGATGCCCGCAATACCTTCGACTACACCGGCAAGCCGGCGTTTCGGCGCAATCAATTCGGGGGCTCGGCAGGCGGGCCCATTATCAAGAACAGGACGTTCATCTTCGGCGACTATGAGGAGCTTCGCGAAGTCAGAGGATTGGCGCACAATTCGTTCACGCTGTCGCCCAATGCGCGCAACGGCCTGCTGTGCGTTGCCAAAGGCTCCGACCCCTGCGCCTCCACCACCCAAGTGAACATCGATTCCCGCATCAAGCCCTACCTGGCTGCTTTCCCCATCGCCAATGGCCAGATTGTCGGCAACAGCGCGGCGTTCAACTTCGCTGGAACACAGCGTGGGTTTGAACACTACGGCGTTACCAGAGTGGACCATAATTTCTCGGCTAACACTATTCTGTCGGGCAGCTACCAGATCGACGACACAACTGAAGGCCAGCCGGACCCGTACAATCAAAAAATCACGGGCTCGCCGTCGCGGCACCAGAACGCGGTCCTGACTTTGCAGCATATCTTCACGCCATCCCTATTGAATACGGCGCGATTTGGAGTCAGCCGTACGCACGCCACCGATTCGCTGGATCAGAGCGCCATCAACCCGGTGGCGACGGATACTTCCCTCGGGTTCACGCCTGGCCGTCCAGCGGGAATCCTCACCATCAGCGAAGGGAACATAACCGGGACACAAGGAGGTCTTGGAGCTTCCGGGTCGGACATACTGAATTACACTTCCTTTCAGGGAGGCGACGATCTGTCCTGGGTCAAGGGCCGGCACACATTTGGGTTCGGCGGAACAGTGCAGCGCATGCGATACAACAAGAACTCGCAGAGCATTCCTCTCGGCGAGTTTGACTTCGATACCGTTGCGAACTTTCTGCAGGGGATACCGGCGCAGTTTACCGGCGACGAGCCGGACAGCAGAAATATTCGCGGAATACGCCAGACCTACCTGGGTTTGTACGCGCAAGACGCGATTGCACTCCGCCCCAACTTCAAACTTACATTGGGAGTGCGATACGAATACGTAAACCCGCCGACGGATCACCATAATCGAACCGCCACCCTTCCGTTCCTGGCATCGCCAACTCCCGTACTCGGCGGGCCGTATTTCAATACGACGTCCAAGAACTTTGCGCCCCGCGTGGCCATTGCCTGGGATCCGACGGGAAAAGGGAAAATGTCTATTCGCTCCGGTTTCGGCTTCTACGATCTGTTGCCGTTCCCCTATCTCATGGAGAATCGAACCAATGGATTCCCGGTCTTCTTGCAGGGCATCCTGACTCCGGTTCCATCCTCCGTTTTCCCGACGGGGGCCTTCGCCTTGGTTGGGGTTACTCCCGGCTCCCGGCGCGAGGTGTTCGTGGAGCAGAATCCGCCGCGCGCCTACAGCATGCAGTGGAATTTCTCCATTCAGCGGCAGCTTACTTCCGACCTTGCTCTGACAGCAGGCTACGTCGGATCGCGCGGCAATCACCTGCCGCGGAGCATCGAAGATATCGATCAAGTTCCGCTGTCGCTTACTACCGTGTCTCCGGATGGGCACATTCTGTTCCCCATCCCGCCAAAGGGGACGAAGCCGCAGCGAATTAATCCCAACTTTGGCCGCATCGCCGCCACGCTCTGGGACGATTGGTCCACGTATCACGCATTGGTGACCGACCTGGACAAGCGATTCAGCCACGGGCTGTTCTTCAAGGCAGCCTATACCTGGTCGAAGAGCATCGATCAGGGCTCGAATACATTCAGCGATAACGAAAGCACCAACACGTCCGGCAGCGCGTATGCGTTTATCCCGCGGCTGCAGAAGGGGGTTTCGGATTTCGACGTGACGCACAACTTCGTGATGAATTCCAGTTGGGCGATTCCATCCGGATCCTTGAGCGGAGTGTCGAAAGCCGTGTTGGGCGGATGGGAGTTGGGCGGAATCTTCTCTGCCCGCTCCGGCGCACCGTTTACGGTAACGCTCTCAAGCGATCAGGCTCTCACCGGCGATAGCCGCGTCAAGAGCACGTCCGGCGGTCAAAGGCCAAATTTTAATGCAGCTCCGGGTTGTTCGCCGAATGCAATTAACCCGGGGAACCCGTCGAACTATATCAACCTGTCGTGTTTCTCCTTCCCCGCGCAAGGAACATTGGGGAACTTGGGGCGAAACACTCTGCGCGGCCCCGGCCTGCAGGAGTTCGACTTCTCGCTTCTGAAGAACTGGCTGATGTTTCACGAACGAATCAGACTGCAGTTTCGAGCCGAAGCTTTCAACTTCCTGAACAAGGCCAACTACCAGGCGCCGAAAACGAAGATCTTCGACGGGTCGGGAAAGCCAGTCTTGAATGCCCCTCAGCTTACCAGTCCCACTCAGACCAGTGAGCGGCAGATCCAGTTTGGGCTGAAGTTGAATTGGTAGATATAGCCGCGGATGAACACGGGTAAACACGGATTGACAAAAACATCGTATATCCGCGTTTATCTGCGTTCATCGGCGGCGAAATTCGTTTTGATCGCGGTTGGCACGACGGCGCTGGCCTTCGTCACGCTCGGTCAGAAGGCCTCTGAGGAAAAAGCCGGCTGCTGTGGCGGCGATATCCCGGCCGCGCGCACTATCGCCGATCCCTATCCAGTGTTCAACGGCATCGCGGTGGACGCCAGCAACAACATCGTGGTGATGACCGACGGCAATCGGAAGAGCTTGCTGCTCTACGATCGGACTGCCGGGGTCAGCGGGCCCACCGAAGAGACTGTTCCGTTGCGGCAGATCATTGGTCCCGAGACCAACATCGGTTTTGTGGCGGGCGTGGTGGTGGACCCGAAAAGCCGTGAAGTCTACGCGGTGAATAACGACATCGAAGACACCATGCTGGTGATGCCGTATCAGGCCAAGGGCAACGCGCGGCCTCGGCGGCTGCTGTCGGTGCCGCATCAGGCCTGGGGTATGGCGCTCAGTCAGAATCAGGAACTGGCGGTGACCGTCGAGTTGCATAACGGCATCGTGTTCTATGCGCCCGCGGCCAACGGGATCGATGCTCCGCTGCGGCATATTCAAGGACCGGCCACCGGCCTGGCTGATCCGCACGGAATCGCCTGGGACGGCGTGCACAATGAAATCGCGGTTGCGAATCACGGCAATTTCCGCGGCTTGCTGAAGAACATCGGGCTGGGTTGTGTGCCCGCGGTTCCCGGCGATGAGACCGAGGTCGGCAAGTTCGAGCCGCCGTCCGTTACGATTTATCCCGCTACGGCGAAAGACGACGCGCGGCCTTCGCGCAAGATTCAGGGGCCGGCGACGAAGCTGGATTGGCCCATGGGCGTGGCCGTGGATGCGGTACACAACGAGATCGCGGTGGCGAATAATGGCGATAACTCAATCCTGATCTTTCGGCGAACCTCGACGGGCGATGTTGCGCCGGTACGCACGATTCGCGGCGCACGCACTGGCATCAACCGGCCCATGGGGCTGGCCATCGATACGAAGAACGACGAAATCTGGGTGGCGAATTTCGGCGACCATACTGCGCTGGCGTTTTCACGCGGCGACGATGGCGATGCTGCGCCGAAGCGCGTGATTCGCAGCGCGCCCGCTGGAACACCGTCGGCCGGATTCGGAAATCCCATGGCCGTGGCCTACGATTCCAAGCGCGAAGAAATCCTGGTCCCGAATTGAGTGAGCCAGCCGCGAGTGGCGGCTTTCGCCAGGATGGCGAACGGTAACATGATGCCGCGAAGAATCATTTCCGGACAAGCGACTCAGTTGGGGCGCACCGTGCACGGGTTGGCCTACAATCCGGTGCGCGATGAGATTATTATTCCCAATCCGTTGAGTGACGCGATTCTGGTGTTTCGCGGCGCGGCCGACGGATCGGAATCGCCCATCCGGGTGATCCAAGGTCCGTGCACGCGGCTGATCACGCCGCATGCGGTTAGCTTCGACGTGACCAACCAGGAGATCCTGGTGGCGAGCCTGACCGGCAAGACTATTTATGTCTTCCCGTGGAACGCCAATGGCAACGTCGCGCCGATTCGAGTGATCCACGGTACGAACACGAAACTTGGGCACGTAGTTGGCCTGGGCG
Organism: Bryobacteraceae bacterium; assembly: GCA_035632375.1. GTDB lineage: Bacteria > Acidobacteriota > Terriglobia > Bryobacterales > Bryobacteraceae > Palsa-89. The sequence goes on from DASQGY010000257.1 coordinate 13,010, forward strand.
TGGACCCCACGCACAACCTGCTGGCCGTGGCGAATTCGCGCGACATCCTGATCTTCAATCGGACGGATAATGGAGACGTGGCTCCGCACGCCACTATCGCTGGTCCTCGCACGGGCATTGAAGACGAGCCCTGGCAGCTTCAGATTCACGGTGGCAAGATTTTTCTGGCGGCGTCCAACCATCTCCATCAGAATCTGTATGCCGGGTGTGTTCCCAAGGGAACATACAACAAGGTGCCCGAAGATCCGTGGTTGAATCCCAACCTGGGCTTTGTAGGAGTGTGGAACATCACCGACCATGGCGACGTGGCTCCGCAATACAAGATCGGCGGACCGTTCAGCGGGCTGCTCCACCCGGTGGGGTTGGCCATCAATCCCAAGGACGGTGAAATTTACGTATCGGACAGCGTGAGAAACGGAGTACTCGCATTTCTTACGCCAGATTTTTTTGAGGATAAGAAACAAGGAGAAGTGAGGCAATAATATGGCTGCGACCATCACCCCGACTGAACCAGTAACTAAAGAAAGCAAGCTGACTTCGCGCGACCTGCGCGGCTGGATGGCCGCCGTGGATCAACTCGGCGAGTTGCAACAGCTCGATGGCGCCGATTGGGACATCGAGATCGGTACCGTCACCGAGATGGGTCACCACCGCGGTGAGCAAAGCAAGGCGCTGCTGTTCGACAACATCAAGGGCTATCCGCAGGGCTATCGCGTGCTGTCGAACACCTTGAACACGACCAAGCGTCTAGCTGTCACGCTGGGGATGCCCACCAATTACACGCGCCTGGAGTTCGTCAGGAACATCAAGGATCGCATCACCAACGTGAAGTACGTCAAGCCGAAAGTGGTGAAGGACGGTCCGGTGATGGAGAATGTCTTTCGCGGAAAAGACATCAACATGTGGAAGTTTCCAACGCCGAAGTGGCACGAGTTGGATGGCGGCCGCTATATCGGGACCGGTTCGGTGGACATCACGCGCGATCCCGACGAGGGTTGGGTAAATCTGGGAACGTACCGCGTGATGGTACACGATGAGGACACGCTGGGTTTTTATATTTCGCCTGGCAAGCACGGCCGCATCATGCGCGAGAAACATTTCGCTAAGGGCGAGCCTTGCAAGGTGGCGGTCTCGTTCGGACAAGATCCGTTGATTTTTCTGGCGGGTGGAGTGGAAGTGCCGCGCGGCTTATCGGAGTACGACTGGATCGGTGGATTGCAAGGCAGTCCGGTGGAGGTGATCGAAGGCGAGTATACGGGGCTGCCGTTTCCGGCATCGTCCGAAATCGTGATTGAAGGCGACGCAATGCCCGGCGAGGAACGCGATGAAGGTCCGTTCGGCGAGTGGACCGGTTATTACGCCAGCGCGCGGCGTCCTGAGCCGATCATCAAGGTGAAGCGGCTGTATCACCGCAACAATCCGATTATTCTCGGCGCACCGCCCACGCGACCGCCGTGCGAGTTCAACTATATGCGCTGCTTCGTGCGCTCGGCTTTGCTGTGGCAACAACTGGAAGCCGCCGGAATTCCGGATGTTCGTGGTGTGTGGTGTCATGAGGCGGGCGGGAGCCGGCTGTTCAACGTCATTTCCATTAAGCAGCGCTACACTGGCCACGCGCGCCAGGCGGGAATGGTGGGCGCCTATTGCCATACCGGCGCATATCTGGGCCGCTACACCATCGTGGTGGACGACGACATCGATCCCACGAATACAAATGATGTGCTGTGGGCGCTCTCCACGCGGTCGGATCCCGAACAGGATATCGAGATCATCCGCCGCAGTTGGAGTGGGCCGCTGGATCCGATGATCCGCAAGAGCGACAAGAAACGCCACAGCTCACGGGCGGTGATCGATTGCTGCCGGCCCTACGAATGGATCGACGAGTTCCCGCCGGTGGCCGAATCCAGTCCTGCCGTGCGCAAGGCGATGGAAGAGAAATGGGGCAAGATCCTCTCCGAATAAGATGAGCACGGGAATACAGGCCATCATCGAGAGACCGGTCCCACCCGCCGAGAGCGGAGTGGCGTGGCGTCCCTTGCTGGGCCGTATTTTCGCAGTACTTGTTCCCGTAGCTCTGTGGTTCGCGCCGTTGCAACTTGACGCGAAGGTGCAGCATGCGCTGGCGATCACGGCGTTCATGGTGGTGGCCTGGATCAGCGAAGCGCTGGACCACGCGCTGACCGGGATGATCGGATGCTTCCTGTTCTGGGCGCTGGGCGTGGTGAAGATCGATGTCGCGTTCAGCGGATTTGCCGACGACACCGCCTGGTTCCTGTTCGGCGCGATGCTGTTCGGAGGCATGGCCGCGAAATCCGGGCTGGCGCGCCGGCTGGCTTACCTGGTGATGCTGCGCGTGGGCAATACCTATTCGCGGCTGCTACTGGGGATCATCATTTCGGATTTTCTGATGACCTTTCTTGTTCCTTCGGGCATGGCGCGCGTGGCCATTATGGCGGCGGTGGCGCTGGGGCTGATGGAAGTTTTTGGCGTCGGGCCGGGGAGCAACATCGGGCGCGGCATGTTCCTGATTCTCACCTACACCGCCGGTCTCTTCGACAAAATGATCATTGCCGGCGCGGCCTCCATCACCGCGCGCGGTTGGATCGAGAAAGCCGGTCACGTGGAAGTGCTTTATAGCCGCTGGTTCCTGGCGTATCTGCCGCTGACTGTGATCACCATTTTGGTGGCCTGGCAGCTCACCCTGCGGCTCTATCCGCCGGAGCAACCTGCGTTGCCTGGAGGTGTCAGCCATCTTCGGGACGAACTGCAGAAGATGGGCCGCTGGAGCACGGCGGAAAAGAAATCGGCGCTTCTGATGTTGCTGGCGGTGGGCTTGTGGCTCACCGATTTCGCGCACCACATTTCGCCGGCAGTTGTCGGGCTCGGCGTGGGCCTGATCGCCGCTCTACCCTGGGTCGGCGTGCTGGATGTAGAGGATTTGAAGCGCGTTAACTATCTGCCGGTGTTCTTCGTCGCCGCGGCGGTGAGCATGGGCAAGGTCCTGATCGTCACGAAGGCCCTGGATGTTCTCACCGGCGTTCTATTTGCGTGGATGGAGCCGCTGGTGAAGAACGTCTACAGTTCCACGCTGGTCTTTTATTGGGCCGCGTTCGTCTACCACATCTTTCTTGCCAGCGAGGTGTCGATGCTTGGCACATCCATTCCGCCGCTGATGAAATTCGCGACAGCGCATGGACTCAACCCGCTGTCGGTGGGAATGATCTGGACCTTCGCATCGGGCGGCAAACTGTTCGTTTATCAGTCGGCGGTGATGATCGTCGGCTACTCTTATGGTTGTTTCAGCGGCCGCGATGTAATTCGCATCGGCGGCTGGCTGACTGTTGTGGAATCGCTGTTGCTTCTGTTGTTGGTGCCGTTCTATTGGCCCCTGATTGGAATCGGATGACTAGGGAGATTGCGATGAAAAACCACGTTGTTTTCTTGATCGTATTGGCGCTGCTCGCGGGCGTGAACCTCGGATGGGCGCAAGTTACTTCTTCAATTACCGGCACTGTGCAGGATACATCCGGCGCAAACGTGCCCGCGGCGACGGTGACCGTCAGAAGCTTGGAGACCGGCGCGGCGCGCACCGTATCCACCGACGAGTCTGGGGCATACAGAGTGCTTGGGATAACGGTGGGCCGTTACGAGATCAAGGTCGCAAAGGAAGGTTTCAAGACGGCAGTCAAGGCAAATGTCGAACTGGTGGTTGGTGAAGGCGCCGTGGTGAACATCAGCCTGGAAGTGGGACAAGCCAGGCAGGAAGTCACTGTGACCGGGGAGGCATCCCTGGTGGACACCAACACTACCCCGGCCTCCGGCTTGGTGAGCGAGCATCAGGTGAAGGACCTGCCGCTCAACGGGCGGAGTTTCGACAACCTCATCACGCTGAATCCCAGTACATCCAACACCACGTCGAATCGCGCGACCACAAGTACCGGCGGCGGACAGGGCAATAATTTTTCCATCTCCGGAAACCGCGAGGACTTCAATCTGTTCCTGCTGAATGGGATTGAATACACCGGAGCGTCGACGGCCGATGTGATACCCGGCGGCGTGAGTGGGCAACTTTTGGGAGTTGACGCGGTGCGCGAATTCAACGTGCTGGAGAACACCTACGGCGCAGAGTACGGTAAGCGCCCCGGCGGCCAGATCAGTTTGGTGAGTATGTCGGGCACTAATCAGTTTCATGGATCGATGTTTGAGTTCATACGCAACAGCGCATTGGATGCCCCCAACCTCTTCGATCAACACGTGACGCCGCCGTTCAAACGCAACCAGTTCGGTGGTTCCGCCGGTGGACCGATCAAAAAGGACAAGACCTTCGTGTTCGGCAGCTACGAAGGATTCCGGCAGCGGCTGGGACTGAGCGACGTGACCGTGGTGCCGGATAACGACGCCAGAAAAGGATTCCTGCGGCAATCCGATGGATCGCTGAAGAACGTTGGTCTGGCTCCGGGCATTGCTCCGTATTTCGCGCTTTGGCCAGTACAGAATGGCCCGGAATTGAGCGGGGGCGCGGCGCTGTCGTATAGCAGTCCGAACCAAGCGGTACGCGAGGATTTTGGAAACGTTCGCGTCGATCAGGTGTTTTCCACCAAGGACACGCTGTCTGGCATATATACGGTGGATGACGGTTACAGCCTCACTCCCGGAAATAATCCGCTGCAACAGAAGCTCACCACCATGCGTACCACGGTGGCCAGCGTGGAAGAGACGCACGTGTTTTCGCCAAACCTGCTCAATTCATTCCGCGCCGGATTTTCGCGCGCGGCCTTGAATCTCAACACCGCTCCAGCGGTGAGCGATCCAAATCTTGTGTTCGTTCAGGGGCAGCCGGTGGGATCTATCACTATCGCCACGGTGGGGCTCGGCGGCGCGGGCGCTTTTGACGGAGGCGGAAGTCTTGGTTCGCAGCAGGTCAGCATCATCGCTCGAAACCTGTTCACCTACAGCGACGACGTTTCCATCATTCGCGGGAAGCACCAGATCAAGGTAGGAGGCTGGGCGCAGCGGGTGCAATCGAACGACAACGCCGCGGACCAACGAAGCGGAATCGCGCAGTTTTCCGATCTGCAGAGCCTGATGCTGGGCAAGGCATCCTCGGTGACGGCGACGCTGAGTCCCATTGAAATCGGCTGGCGGCAGTGGGCCGGCGCATGGTACGCAACCGACACGATCCAGTTACGCCCGAATCTTACTGTGAGCCTGGGCGTCCGTCATGAATTCAACAATGGCTGGAACTCGCCGAACCATACGGCGTCCAATTTTGTGTTCGGACCGAATAGCGTGCTGCAAACGGCGCCGGTTGTTGGCGATTCAGTCTACAGCGTGAATAACGCAAAACGCTTGTTCGGGCCGCGGGTGGGCATTGCATGGGCGCCCTTCGGAAGTGGAACTCGCACGGCCATTCACGCCGGTTACGGCATCTACTACGAGCAGTTGGATTACATGGGGAACTGCTGCGATGCCGCGCCCATCGGCACGCTCAATTTCAAAGTTACGATCTCGAACGCGACATTTCCGGTCCACTTAGCGCCCAATGCCCCGATTCCCGGCGCTAGAGTGGCGCCCGCCGGCGTTCAACCGGATCTGAAAATGCCAGCCGTGCAGCAATACAGTCTTCGCATTGAGCAAGGGCTTACCTCGAGCATGGTCTTGCGCGTCGGTTATGTGGGCGAGCACGGCTACCACCTGCTCAGCACGTCGGACGTGAACACAGCCTTCCCAACGTTCATCAACGGGACCACGCCGTTTTATCCGGCCAAGTCGCCCCGCCGGAATCCGAGTCTGGGGAATTCGCGCTATGAATTGTCGAATGGTATCAGCCACTACGATGCCCTGCAGGTGGATCTGACGCAGCGCTTCAGCCACAACTTGCAATTCCGCGCGAACTATACGTGGGCCAAGAGCCTGGATACACACTCGTCGTCATTTCTGGCGAACTCGGGTGTGGGCGGAACCACTACTACAATGTTTCCCGAGAATCCAAGGTTCGACTACGGCCGGTCGAATTTCGATGTAACCAGCAAGTTCAGCAGCAATTTCAGCTACCAATTGCCGTTCGGACGCGGCCAGGCGTACATGCCGGACGTCAACGGAATTGCCAATACATTGATCAGTGGATGGCAGGTGAATGGAATTTTCAGCGCGCAGAGCGGTTTTCCATTTACGCCTCTGGTGGGATTCAACCAGTCCGGGAGCGGCGACACCCGCAACCCGGATCGCGTTTCCTTCAAGCCGGGCTTCTCCGGCCCGATTATCGTAGGGCAGCAGACCGAATGGTTCGATCCGCATGCGTTCGCTCTGCCGGTGGCAGGCTTCTATGGAAACACTGGAAGGGACATCCTGGAGGGGCCCGGCCTGCTGTCCGTCGACGCTTCGCTGTTCAAGACATTTCACATCGTGGAGCGCGTGAATCTGCAATTTCGCACTGAGTTCTTCAACTTCATCAATCATCCGAACCTCGGCCTGCCGTTCGTCGGCACCTTCACTTCCTCGGGCGGCATTTCGCCGAGCGCTGGATTGATCAACTATACGGCGACTTCCTCGCGGCAGATACAGTTCGGAATGAAATTGAATTGGTGAGCGCTATGTTTCGAGTGTTATTAGCGAAGTTTCTAGACGGCAAGATCTCCAGGCGGGAGCTTTCCGATCGCATGCTTGGACTAGGTCTGGGAATGGTGACGGTGGAATCGGTACTGGACACCGTGACTCCGGCGAAAGCGGAAACCTTCCGTCCGGAGCCTTTCAGCGAGCGCACGCCGTATGAGCAATGGATGGCGAAGGAAGGTGTTCCCGTCCACACCGGCTACAGCACGCCGAACGTGCGCACGCTGGAAGTGAAGCCGTGGGCGCGGCTGGGAGTGCAAGGGTTGCTGGTGGATCTGCAGGGCGCCGAAGGAACGGATGGCGCGTACATTTTGCAGCTCGCCCCGGGCCAGACTACCAAGCCACAGCGCTATATGTTTGAGGAATCGGTCTTCGTGCTGGAAGGCGAAGGCGAGACCACCATCTGGCAGGAAGGCGGCCGCAAGCAGACCTTCCGCTGGAACAAGGGAGGCATGTTCTCGCCGCCGTTGAATACCTGGCGGCAGCACACCAATCGCGGAACGTCGCCCGCGCGTTTGATCTCGTTCAACGATCTGCCGCTGGTGATGGACGTGTTTCACAACGCCGATTTTTTGTTCAACAACGAATTCGTTTTCCGGGATCGCTACAACAACGATCCGGATTATTTCAGCTTCCGGCCATCGAACATCCGGCCTGGCGGCACTCCGGCGATGTTCAGCGAGAGCGAAAAGGGATCCACCATGATTTCCGATACGGGCTTCATCCCGGACATCAATCAGGTGCGTCTGCAGGAGGCGAAATCGCGTGGCGCAAAGAACCGGGGAATGGAGATTGTGTTCTCGGACAATACCATGCAGACGCACATTTCCGAGTTCGAAACCGGCTCCTACAAGCGGGCGCACCGGCATGGGCCTGGGTCGCATGTACTGATTCTCGGAGGTGTGGGCTACACGCTGCTGTGGACCGACATTCCGCAATATTCGAAAGCGGCGAAGCACATCCGCGTGGATTGGGCCGAAGGAACGCTGCTGGTGCCTCCGGACCGGTGGTATCACCAGCACTTCAACGGGGGCGGTGACGCGGCGAAATACATGGCGACGACTTGGATCGGCGGCAAGTACTGGTCCAAGGCGATGGGCGGAGGCGGGCGCACGCATCGCTTGAATACCGTCAAGTTCCAACAGGGCGGGAACATGATCGACTACCCGGACGAGGATCCGGTGGTAAGGGCGATGTTTGAAGAAGAGTTGAAGAAACGCGGCGTCGATATGCGGATGCCGAAGATAGCAACGGGAGGAAAAAATGAGTAGTCCTGGCGACTTGGTGCGCAAGTTCCGGCGAGGCTCGATATCGCGACGCGATTTCGTGGAGCGGGCTGCGGGCGGAGGGCTGACGCTGGCTGCCACCACCGCGGCGCTCAAAGCGCAGCATAAGCAGGAAGTGGTGAAGCGTCTGCGCGACCCGGACCAGACCAATGTCAATCCGTTCGAAGAGTGGCTGAAGCAGGAGGGTCTTCCGGTTTACCGGGAGTACGGCATCCGCGATCTGCGAACCATTGAGGTGAAGCCCTGGAAGCGCATGGGCACTTTGGGTGCATATCTGGATCTGAAGGGCGGCGAGGGCGTGAACAACGCCTATGTGTGCGAGATCGCGCCGGGCGGAAGCTCGCAGCCGCAGCGCTACTTGTTCGAGGAAGTGATTTACATCCTGAGTGGCGAGGGTGAGAGCGCCATCTGGAATGCTGGTGGGCACAAACAGATGGTGAAGTGGAAGGCCGGCAGTATTCTTGGCCCGCCACTGAACACCTGGCGTCAGCATTTCAACCGCGGCAAGGTGCCAGTCCGGCTGCTGGCCATCACTAATGCGCCGGTGCTGATCGACCTGTTCCACAACGCGGATTTCGTTTTCAATAACGACTACGTTTTCCGCGATCGCTACAACGGGGAGCCGGAGGAATTCGCCGCCGGCGATGACAAGCTGCACCAGAAGAAGACTACGGTGGAATCGAGCGAGCAGCGTGGTGGCGTGTTCACTTGGGAGAGCGATTTCATCCCCAACGCCCGAACCATGGGTCTGGCCGTTTCGCGCGAACGGGGCGCGGGTAACTCGCGGATCGAGCTGCAACTGGCCGACAATACCATGCAGGCGCACATCTCGGAGTTCGAGGTCGGCACTTACAAAAAAGCCCATCGCCACGGTCCGGGTTCCCACGTGGTGATGTTGAACGGAACGGGATACACGCTGATGTGGAAGGGCTCATTGAAGTATTCCGACGCACCGGAGAAGGAGCGCGTGGATTTTATCGAAGGCAGCATCTTCGTTCCTCCCGACGGCTGGTTCCATCAGCATTTCAACACCGGAGCCGATCCCGCCCGCTATCTGGCGGCTACCTGGGGAGGCGACGGCAAGTGGTTCATGCGGTCGCTGGGCGGCGGAGGCAGGACGCACCGGCTGGGCAAGACCAGCACTCGCAAGGGTGGCAATCTTATTGAATACGAGGATGAGGACCCAGCGGTAAGGGATATTTACGCTGCCGAGCTCTCGAAATCGGGGATACCTATGAAAATGCCAGGAAAAGGAAAGAAATCATGAGCGAGTTAGACGATTTATATAACGGAAGTTTCTCACGCAGGAAGATGATCGAGCGGATCTCGGCCGCGGGGCTGACCCTGCCTCTATTTGGAGCGCAGGCTCTGGCCCAGGAGAAGAAGAAACCGGCCAAGGACAGCGACGACGAGGTCAAACTCAGCCCCGAGAACATCGGCGGCGGCGGGCGAGTGGAGCGTAATCCCTATCGCGCCTGGATCAAGAAGACCAAGATTCCAACGGTGGAGGGTTATTACATTCTCGACGCCCAGACGCAGGAAGTGCAGCCTTGGCCAGAAATCGGC
>DASQGY010000258.1:0-12274 GCA_035632375.1 Bryobacteraceae bacterium
TCGCGCGCGTGGCCCATCTTCGGATGTGAGCTGATGAGCGCGAATCGCGCACTCAACTCATCTACTACTCTGTTCGCGGTCTCCAGACTGTCCCGAGCGATGTAGAGCCAAATTTCATCGAGGTCTCGCTCCGCGGCGCGAGTGACCTGCAGACGCTTCATCCAGCGCCATGACGGCGCTCTTTGGCAAGGCGTTCTAACCCACGAGTCTTGACCCGTTCCGCCAACTCGTAGATCGTAGTCTCGTCGTACTCGGTGTAATCGCCGGTAGCTAACTCTTTGTCGGCTTCGTCCAGCTCGGCACGAATGGCTTGAAAGTTCTCACGTTCGGCCAACGCCTCGAACGCGTCTTCGATCACTTCTGTAGCGCTTCGATAACTTCCGCGCTCCATACGCTCATGGATGAGTTGCTCGATCTTTGGGGTCAGCGGAGTTTCCATGCTTACTAACTCCTCTAGTCAAGAGTACCAAGCCCTCGCCTCACGAATCTACTCGTTCCGCAACACCACCATCGGATCCACCCGCGCTGCCCGCCTCGCCGGCAAATACCCAGCCACAGCCGCCGCCATAGCCATCACCACCACCGCTACGCCAATCGCCACCGGGTCGCCCGAGCTTAACCCAAACAGCAATCCCGAAATGCGGCTGGACGCGAGCCGCATCGCCACCAACGCCACCGGTACTCCGATGGCGATTCCTACTCCAACCAGCGCCAGCGTATCGCGCAGCACCATCCACAACACATCTCTGCGCTGTGCCCCGATCGCCATCCGAATCCCGATCTCCCCGCTTCTCCGCACCACCGCGAACGCCATCAGCCCATACAAACCCACTACCGCCAGCGCCAATGCCACGGCCCCGAAGAAGCTCGACAACGTCGCGATTACCCGCTCTTGCATCAAAGCTGCGTCCACTTCGGCGGCCAGCGTCCGCACTTCCAGCAACGGCGCATCCTTGTCGATCTCCTGCACCGCCTTCTGCACCAGCGGCGCAACCGCGCCCGGATTCCCGGCGATCCGCACGTGCAACGTCATTTGCCCGCGGCCGGTTGGCGTGAGCAGAAAAGGAAGATACGCCAAGGCTTGCGTTTCACCACGAAGATTGGAGTAATGCGAATCCCGAACCACGCCGATCACTTGGAATAGCCGTGAGGGCTTTTCCGACCTCAGCTCCTTGCCTGCCGCATTCTCGCCGGGAAACAACTTTCGCGCCGCGCTCTCGTTGATCACCGCCGCCGGACGTGCGCTCACCGCAAAATCGTCCGCAGTGAAATCCCTCCCCGCCAGAAAAGGAATACCCAGAGTGGAAAAATACCCCGGATAGACCGCGATATCATTCACTCGCAGTAGTTCCCCGGTGGATGGTTTCTTCATCGCCAGGTGCAGCGTCACCAACGTCGTCGGATTCACGCCCGCCATGCTCGCCGCGCGCACCCCGGGAATCGCCCTCACTCGCTCCAGCAGCCCGCGATAGATTCCATCCAGCCGCGCGCTCACTCCCGGCAGATTTCGCTGATCGCTGCCCCGCGGCTCCACGCGCATCACCAGCACGCTCTCGCGCGGGAACCCCGCATCCTGGCCGTTCAACTTCGCCAGGCTGCGTACGAAGAGTCCAGCCACAATCAGCAGTACCAGTGATAGCGCCACCTGTCCGATTACCAGAACATTCCCCAGCCGCGGACCTCGCGTAGCGCCGCCGGCCTGAAATCTCGACTTCAGCGAAGGGCCCAAATCGAGCCGCGTCGCCCGCAGTGCCGGCGCGATCCCGAACAGAATGCCGGTAATCGCCGACACCGCGGCCGTGAATCCTAGGACCTGCGGATCGGGCCGCAAACTTAGAGCGATCGCCGCGCGGCCGCGGGAAATGAACGACAACAGCGCCTCACTTCCCCAATAAGCAAGGAGAATCCCGCAGATGCCGCCCAACGCCGCCAGCATCAGGCTCTCCACCAGCAGTTGCCGAACCAAGCGCCCGCGTCCCGCTCCAATCGCCAGACGCACCGCCAGCTCGGACTGTCGCGCCGTGGCGCGCGCCAACAGCAGGCTGGCTACATTCGCGCAGGCAATCAACAACACCAGGCCCACCACCGTCATCAGAATCAAGAGGGGCTCGGAAAACTCGCGGCGCAATGCGGACAATCCCCGGCTCGCCGGTGCAAGACCAATTTTGTCTTTCGGCTGCACATCGTCGTCGGGAACCGCGTAGCGCCGGTACAAGACCTCCATTTCAGCCAGCGCCATCGCCGGCGACAAGCCCGGCTTCAATCTCCCCACGATGCGCAACCAGTAATCTGTCTTGATCGGCTTGCCCAACCAGTCTTCGGCATCCGGCATCACTACTGGCTGCATCATGATCGACACCCACACGTCCGGCGCGGTCCCCACATCGATCCCGAAGAAACCCGGCGGCGTCACGCCAATCACCGTGAACGGCGCGCCGTCCAGCAGTATCCGCCTGCCGATCGCGCCCGGATCGCGCGCGAACCGGCGCTTCCAGAATCCGTCGCTGATCATGGCCACCGGATGGCCCTTGGGTACTCGATCATCCTGCGCACCGATTGTTCGCCCCACCTCGGCATTCACGCCGAGCACGGAAAAATAACCGCCCGATACCATTTGCCCCGCTACCGCCGGTTCCACCTGGCCATCGACGCTCACGCTCAGCCGCACCGGCGACGAAGCCGCCAGATCCTGAAAACTCTGGTTGTGTTCGCGAAACTGCCGGTAATGATTGTAGGTGAAGCCGTATTCGAGATCCGGACCGCGCGTCACTCCCAACACCCGCAATTGCTCCGGATTCTGCACCGGCAGCGTCCGCAACATCACCGCGTTGATCAAACTGAAAATCGCGGTATTCGCGCCGATTCCCAGCGCGAGCGAAAGCGCCGCAACCGCCGTAAATCCCGGACTCTTGCCCAGCACCCGCAGCCCGTACCGGATGTCCTGCATGGTCGACTCTACCGCCGAAATACCGCGAGCCTGCCGACACTCCTCCTTGCGCTGCGTCATTCCGTCCATCGCCCGCAAGGCGGCGTATCGCGCGTCTTCGGCGCTCAGTCCCTTGGCTTTCTCCGCATCGATCCGCTTTTCCAGGTGATACTCGATTTCCTCATCGAGTTCACGCTCCACTTCACGGTGCCGGAACAGCGACCGTAGGCGCAACGGCAGAATGTACGACCAATGTTCCAGCCGCATCGCCTATGCCTCCTTCAGCTTCACCACGTGGGAAATTGCGCGCGACAATCGTGTCCAGTCCGCCGTTTCCTTCTCCAATTGACTGCGCCCCAGCTTGGTCAATGAATAAAACTTCGCCCGCCGGTTGTTCTCGCTCGGCTTCCACTCGGACGCGATCCAGCCCCCCTGCTCCAGCTTGTGCAACGCGGGATAGAGCGACCCGTCGCTTACGTGAAGCACGTCGCTGGAGACTTGCCGCAACCGCTCGCCGATCGACCAGCCATTCAAAGGCTCCAGCGCGAGAATCTTCAGAATCAACAGATCCAACGTACCCTGGACCAAATCGGACGGCTTACTCACGGAGACTCTCCTATCGGTTACCGAGGTCAGAATACCTCAACTCCCCTCGGTAAGCAAGAGGAAAATGCGTGGCGGGTCCCGCACGCGTCTTACGCCTTATCTAATTAGGAGGAGCAAGTATGCGAAACACGCTCATGATCGCTACGATATTAGGTGCCATGATCGCCTTATCCGCAGCCCGGCCGGCCTACGCCGGCGCCCTCAACTCAGCCGCCGATTGCACCATCGGCAAGCGCGTAGTGACCAGCGACGGACACAAAGGCAAGATCACCAAAGTCGATCGCGCCTGGAGCTACTGCTACGTCCTGCAGGACGACACCGGCAAGGAAGTCAGTTATCTCTACTCCCTGCTGTCAACCGAAGAATCCGGCGCCCAGAAGGACGATAACAGCAAGCTGATCGTTGGCAAGTACACCTGCTGGGTCGGCAGCGAGGGCGCAGCATCTGGCTTACGCATCACCGGATCCTCCACCTACGAAAGCGACGGCAAGAGCGGCAAGTACCGTCTGGAACCGTCCGGAATAATCGTGTTCGAAAGTGGGCCGTTTTCTACTTTCCACTCCAAGCTTCTGTCGGGCCGGAGGGTAGGCTTGAATTTGACCGGCGGCACGTTCTACAACATGACCTGTGACCCACCCAGATAGCGTTGCCCGGATTCCAGCAATTGCTGCCGTTCACCTAGCCACGCATAACATGGTCCGGCCTGGAGAACCCCAAGCGTCCGCTTGCCCCGGCTACTATTCCTTCGTACCGCTAGCCGCCGGCGCCGGTGTACCTGGAGTGACCGCTGTGGTCCCGGTTTCCCAAGTGCCCTTGTTGCGCGTGGTCTTCCAGTATTTGTCGCCCCACCACTCATTTGACGGAGCTGCGGCTGCGGCCGATTGTGGGGTAGCCTTCCACTCTGCGATCGCCTCGCGCGCCGCCTTCGCCTCCCGAGCCGAGAGTTCAAAGTTCAGCGTTCCGCTCGCGCCCGATGCGTCCTTATAGTTGATCGCCAGCGTCTCTTTCTTCTTTCCAAACAGCGACGGTACAGGGATCTTGTGCAGAATGTGGCGCCCTTCGCCCTGCATGATCTCGGTGCTGGTAATCTGCGCATATGCCAGCTTGTAAACCGACTGGCCGTAATTGAACCGCAACTCCTTGGCATCGCTCGCGCTCAGTGAGCCGGTCGCGTTGACGGGAATCGACTTCGCGCTCCCCCCGACATACTCTGCGATATCAGCACCCCGCAGGCTAACCGTTGGAATCACCGCGAAGGCGATAGTGGGAATTAGAATCTTACGAAAAGCAGGCATGTAGTACCTCTCCTAGCGAGTACTATCGGCACCCCCAGCCAGAGACTTTAGGGATGTATGCGAGTTGCCGCGCTAGCCCAAAACAATTGAATCCACGGGGAGAATGTGAGTGGATCCCCTGGTCCGCCGCGTCGAAGAGCTAACCGCAGCAGCCTACAATGAAGAAATCATGTCCGTCTACGACGACCGCCGCGACGACCTCGAAAAACAGCAGTTCATGATGGGCTCCGAACGCGGCCGCCTGTCCGTCACCCTCGACCTGCTGACCGACGCCCTGGTCCTGGTCGGCCAACATGGCGTCTACTGCCAAAGCGCCCGCCAGCCCGGCAAGCCCGCCATGGACATCCAAATGATCTCCAAGTGCATCACCGACGCCAAGGAACTTGTCGCGGACGTCATGACCGAACTGAAGAAGAAAGTCCCCGCCTAGCTCAAGTCTTGTGGGCCGTTACAAGACGCAAACTCACCACTCTCGCCATCATATATCCGGTCAATTCGCGGACGGGTGCTCAATGTGATCGATTACCAGAACTTCCCCTGGGGCCCTAGTTGATACTATTTTCAGCCCCAACTGCTTCTCGACAGCTTCGATGATGGCAAGATTCAGGACATCCGCCTTGGTAAGTGAGTCTGCGAGGTCGGGTTGCAATTGTAGGGAATCGGGAATGGGCTGCAGATTGATGTCGTACTTGCCGGTGAGACCTGTGTTATTGATCACGGCGCGGCCCAGCATGTTCGAAAGAAGATTAGTGATCACATACATTGGGATGCCGTCGCCCGCGATCCGCCCCGAGCCCAGCTCTCTTGGGCCGCCTTTCTCCGGCTCGGTCTGGTCGGCGGATAATTTCATTTTGAGGCCCCCTCGTGCGACGACAAGTGAATAGACGAAGGTTTCTTTCGTCGTGCGGTGAAGCTTCAACTGGAATCGGCTTGCCAGAAGCGATTTCAGCATGTCGTGGGTGGCTCTTTGCGGGCTTTCAGCCTTCGCCTCGATATCGAAACACTCCGAAGTAATCCAAGCCGGTCCACCGGTAATCTGAAAGTCTCTTTTTCCGTAGGCAATTTGTATCAGACCCTTCACCGGCATGTTCCTGACGGTCAGGCTGGCGTTGCGGAGTCCGTAGTACATGCGCTCATTTGTTTTGTTTGGCTTAATGGACGCGACCTCGAATTCCGGGAGTTGCGCTGGCGCTTGTGCCTGACTCAGAGGGCAATGCAGGATCAGTGCGGCTGCGGAAATCCGGATCGTGGTCTTCACGGCGGCGAGCGATTGCTGAACAAATGGTCCGGCGGTTCTCATGTCAGTTCTTTGCAAGTTTTGGACGAGTCTGAATTCCTGGGACCACTATACCGCTCGCTGAACCGGGAGTCATAATAACAAGACCATGCGACGCACCCTGCTGCTGTTCTGCGCCACGCTGCCTCTCTTCGCCCAGACCTCAAAAACCAAAGCCCTGGTCGGCGGCACTCTCATCGACGGATTCGGCGGCCCACCGATTCGCAACAGTGTGATCCTGATCGATGGCCAGCGGATCGCCAAGGTCGGCCAGATCGGCAGTCTCGCCGTCCCCGCCGGCTCCGAAGTAATCTCCACCGCTGGCATGACCGTCCTCCCCGGACTCTGGGACGTCCACGTCCACCTCATGATCAACGGCCACGCCGACTATGCGCATTGGGACAAAACCTATCCGCCTCTGATGGAGTCCGTCATCATGCCCGCCTCCGCCAAGCAACTGCTGCTGGCCGGCATCACCAGCGCGCGCGATCTCGGCGGGCCGCTCGAAGCCAGCATCAACGTTCGCAACGCCATCAACTCCGGCAAGATCCCCGGGCCCACGCTCTACGTCTCCGGCCCCTTCATCCAGCACGCGCCCTATCCCGGCACCGAGTATTTCCGTTGGGGCGTCAAGGGTCCCGATGACGCGCGCGCTAAAGTCAACAAGCTTGCGGCCGCCGGAGTCGACTGCATCAAGATGATCGATCAGGACGAGATGACCGCGGCCGAGGTTCACGCCGTGGTGGACGAAGCGCACAAGCACGGGTTAGCGGTGGTAGCCCACTCGCACCGCCCCGACGAAATCCGCCGCGGCCTGGAAGCCGGCGTTGACGACTTCGAGCACACCGGCCTGGCCATGGCGCCCGAGTATCCGCCGGACATCATCGCCGCCATCCGCGCACGCACCGCCCGCAGCAACGCCGGCCCGCTCTGGTGGACGCCCACCATCGAGGGCCTGTTCAATTACGAATACGTCCGCGACCATCCCGACCACATCGACGATCCGGCCTGGCACGAAGGCCTGCCGCAAAACATCATCGACGACATACGCCAGTCGCTGGCGCATCCGGATCGCTTGCCTTATTTCCAGATCACGCCTTTGCGCCGGCCCACGCTGGTGCGCAAGTTCCAGCAGCTCCGTGAATCCGGAGTGGTGATGCTGATCGGAACCGACAGCGGAATTCCCATGAAGTTTCACAGCCAGTCGACCTGGAACGAGCTGGACACGTGGGTTCACAAGCTGGGAGTTGACCCGATGGAGACGATCCGCGCTGCTACGTATTGGCCGGCAGTGGCCATGAAGGCTGACAAAGATTCGGGCACGGTGACCGAAGGCAAGTACGCCGACATCATCGCCGTCCGAGGCGACGTCTTGCGCTACATCGACTTACTACAGCGCGTCGACATGGTAATCAAACACGGCCAGCGTTACAAGTAGCGCCTTGCGGATCAATCGTCCCGACCCCGCACAATCGTCGACTCCTTCAACTTCGCCAACTCCCGCCGCGCAATCGCCGCCCACGAACTATTCGGATCCAGCTTCAAATACAGCCTCCAGTGCCGCACCGCCTTGAGCGGCTGGCCCGTCGATTGCAGCAGCAACGCCACGTTGTAATGCGCGTCCGCGTAGTTGGCATTAATGCGCAGCGCGGCCGTGTAGTGTGAAAGCGCCGTCGTCTTATCGCCCCGCTCATCGAAAAGATTCCCCAAATTGAAATGCGCCAGCGCGTACTCCGGGTCCACCTCCAGCGCCCGCCGGTAATGCCGCTCCGCTTCGCGCCAATCGCGCGCGTTGAAATACACCGTCCCCAAATTCACCAGCGCTCCCGCCGAGCCTGGATCGATCTCCGCCGCCTGCTGGTACGCCTCCACAATCTTCTCCATCGGCGCTCCGGTTTGCTCCAGCTCCAGCCCCTTCTCAAACCAATGCTCCGCTTCCACCCGGGACTTTTGCTTCCCCAGAACTCCGCTATCCACGTTTGTCCGGCCTGGAAAGGACAACAGCTTCGATATTTCCGCTTCGTCGAAATCCAGCAGCAATTGCCCCGAGATCGGTTCCATCTTCTGCCCTTCGAACTGCACCTCGATCTTCTTGCCTTGCGAGTAGATCTTCAGTTCGGTAAGCGGATTTTGCACGTCGCGGAGCCGCGCGCGCAATGCATCGATGGCCTTGCGGATTTTCGCCGTGGGAATCTTGTTTTCTCGCAGGCCCATCAGCGCGCGCAACGCCAGCATGTCGGAAAAGTCGTACGAACCCTCGGAAGAAACGAATTTTTGCTTCTCCCAACTCCGGAGTTGGCGCTCGGAAACGCCCAGCCGCCGGCACATGTCCTCGCGCGAGTAGGCCTGCTTGCTTGCGGGAGCGGGCACGGTGAAAGTTTAGCAAGGACTAGCGGCCCGCGGCAGAGGTCCGAAGCGACCGCTTAGTAAAGCAACGACATAGTTGGCAACTCGACGGCGGGTCGGTGACCTGAAATCGACGTGCCACTCCAGCATTCAGGTATAGCGTTTCGCGGCTTGGCGCTCTTGATGGCACTTTGCGTGAACCAATTCCGTGTTTTCTGGCGTGTAGCCGGCCGCAGCTTCCTTCCGGTCAAGCTCGGAATACTCGATGGGCAACGGCCCGTCGCAGTGAGCGCATTTGCCTCCCTGCTGGCCCCATTTCAAGGCCTTGAGCTTACCGCGAACTCCAGGTTTACCTCGCTCGTCATACTGAAGCTCCTTAGCTACTTTTCGTCGGTAAGCGAACAACAAGAGAGGATCGTCAGCCGCCAAGGCGTTTAATCGCGCTCTGATGTCTGCCAGCAATTCATTGGCATGCTGTAGCTCATCGGCCGTGAGGTTTCTATTGGGCATTTTCTAGACCAGTCAGGCGGGCCGTTTCGTACGGTTCATTTGTGTCTGTTTGCGCCCTGCTCTCTCTTCCCTCGGTATGTCATCGTTCTTGGAGACGGGCAAAACCTTGCGGAGGGCGTAGTCCATCCCGCGGATTCTATGTCGCCGGGCATGTTAGGTGCCGATGCTAATCTCATCCTACAGCCATGCTACGCTCATTGGACAACAAATGTCGTTGTTGAATTAAATCCAAGGTAGAATGCCGCTCAAGCGCGAAAACGCCGAGCGGCTGCGAAAAATAGGCCGCCTTTACCAGGAAACACTGGGGGTCTAGCCGGAGGGCGGCCGCTACGCGGAAGGCCAAGCCGACGAATTAGGATTCGGAGCGCAAGAGCAGTGGCGGTCTGGCGACAGCTTGTCTTCAGGCTGCGCGAGAATAGCGACTATGGTCGTTTCCTTTACTCCCGAACAGGCGGAAGCCGAGGCCGGCCAATTGGCCGAGTTGCTAATCGATGCCGTCGATAGCGGCGCGTCCATCGGCTTCCTGCCGCCTCTTCGAGAATCCGAGGCTCGCGAATACTGGAGGAGCGTAATCGCGGCGATGCGCGACGGTAGCCGCGTCGTGTTGGTCGCTCTCGACGGCAGTTCGATTCAGGGTTCCGTCCAGCTAGTTCTCGAAATGCGCGTCAACGGCGATCACCGTGCCGAAGTCATGAAACTGTTCGTGCACCGCCGCGCGCGGCGCCGTGGCTTGGCGAAGGCACTGATGGCCGAAGCCGAAAACACCGCCCGCACCCTCGGCCGGACCCTGCTGGTCATGGATACGCGCCAGGGTGGGGAAGCGGACCAGATGTGCCAGTCGCTCGGCTACGTCCGATTCGGCGAAGTGCCCGGCTATGCGCGCAGCGCCGACGGCCGCCTCCACACCACCGCTTTCTACTACCGGCAGCTTGATTGATGTTGACATCCGACAGCAATCGGCGTATGTTTGTTGTAGACGCTCGACATTATGAACTGGCGCGACATTAAACTGCGCATAATCGCCCTCGTCTTCCGTAACCGTGTCGAGCGCGATCTCGACGACGAGCTTCACTTCCACGTCGAGATGCAGACCCGCAAGAATCTCGCCGATGGAATGGGCGCGGAAGAAGCCGCACGCCGCGCGCGGATTCAATTCGGCGGCGCAGTGCAAGTTCAGGAGGAATGCCGCGATGCCCGCCGCACCGGACTCATCGACACAACCTGGCGCGATGTTCGCTACGCCCTGCGCGGATTCCGCCGATCGCCTACATTCGTCTTAACCGTGGTGGCCACCATCGCCCTGGGGCTCGGGCTTGACACGGCGCTGTTCACAATCTTCAACGCCACCTATTTCCGCCCGATCGTCGGCGTGCGCGATCCTCAAGCGTTGTACGAATTTTACTGGATGGACCGCGCCGGGCAATTTAACGACTCATCGTGGCCGGAGTATCGGGAGTTCATTACTTCGAATCCGTCGTTCTCCGAGGCGCTGGCGTATAAGCACACGGAAGCCCGCCTGGACGGCCGCGCCATCCTCGGCACGCTGGTGACCGGGGATTATTTTCGCGTGCTAGGAGTTGGCGCTGCCTTGGGCCGGACTCTGCTCCCCACCGACTCCTCGGCTCCAGGCCAGCAGCCGGTAATCGTGCTTAGTTACCGGTCATGGCAAGCACGCTTCCTAGCCGACCCAAATATCGTCGGCAAGAAAATCTTCCTGCGCGGATACCCGTTTGAAGTAGTGGGCGTAGCACCCGCTGGATTTGCGGGCTTGGGCAGTAGGCCAGCCGAGTTCTGGGCGCCGCTGACCATGGCCGCGCGTTTCGATAACGGCCCCGATCTCTTCGGTACAGAGAGCCCCCGCTCACTGTCCATCGTCGGCCGCCTGAAGCCGGAAATCGGCATGCGCCAGGCCCAAGCGGGACTCACCGTGTGGATGCAGCGCTACACCGCTTCGAGTCCCGATCGGGCGAAAGCCGCTCAAGCTTTTTTGATATCGCGTTCCACCAGCAAGCCGCTGCGCATCGGGAACGCTCTCGCATTTACGCCGATTCTCGTCGCCTTCTCTCTTGTTCTGCTCATGGGCTGCGCCAATGTGGCGAACATGATGCTGGCCCGCTCTCTCGCGCGGCAGCGAGAGATCGGCATCCGCCTTTCGCTAGGCGCGTCCCGCGGCCGCCTGATCCGCCAACTACTCACCGAAAGTATTCTGCTCGCCCTTCCGGCAGCGGCTGCGGGCATCGCTGTCTCGGCGGTGGCCATTCGAATTTGTGTCCGCGTGTTAGTTGCAACGTTGCCGCCGGTGGCCGCCGATTTCGCCATCCGAATACCGGAGCTAACGCCGGACCTTCGCGTCTTCGGATTCACGCTGCTGATCGCCCTAGCCTCGGCGATCGTGTTCGGACTCGCGCCTGCCCTCCAAGCTACTCGCCTCAACGTCATTCAGGCGGCGCGAGGTGATTTATCGAGCGACGCCCGCCCCTCCCGGCTTCGCAATGCGCTGGTGGTGTGCCAGGTGACGGTCTGCGTGGTGCTGCTCATTACCGCCGGCGCTTTGCTGCGCGGAGCCGATCGTATGCATCGCCTGGATGCCGGGCTCAGTACGCGGAACAATATTGACATTGCGGTTCAAGACAAATCCCGCGAGGCCGTCATCAATCGTCTGCTCTCGGAGCCTTCCGTCGAAACCGTTGCTGCCGGCGCCAGCGCGCCCGTGGATCGGAAGCGGATGATTCCTGCCAGCTCCGGGAGCGGTGCGGCACTCGATCTTCCCGCAAACGATGTCTCGCCGGAGTATTTCACGCTGTTCGAAATCCCGATTGTGCGTGGCCGCAATTTCACGGGCGAAGAAGCGCGCTCCAAGGCCCAAGTGACGATAATCAGCCAAACCGCGGCGAACCGGCTGTGGCCGAATCAGGACGCGCTCGGCCAGTCCTTGCGGCTGGGTGCGGATCAAAAGGTGGCCAGCGTCATCGGAATCGCGCGCGACGAAATCAGCCGCTGGATCGGCGGCGGCGAGGACACGAGTCTGATCTATTTCCCCAGCAACACCCACGCGCCCGGCAATCACATGTTTGTCAGCGCTCGCGGCGACATGGAGGGCGTTAGACGAAAAATTGAAAGCGATCTCGCGGCCATCGATCCGAACGCCGTCCAAGAGATTCGCAAGATCCAAATCCGGGAGTGGGTTGAGGACGATGCTTACTACACGCTTCGCGTGGCCTACTGGCTGTCATCGGCCATCGGGGTGTTGGCGCTCCTGTTGACTCTCACCGGCATCTATGGAGTTCTTTCCTACGTGATTTCGCAGCGCACCAA
>DASQGY010000259.1:0-18323 GCA_035632375.1 Bryobacteraceae bacterium
TGAAGGTGCGCCTGGTGGGCGATCTGCAAGCGGAGCTGGTGGAGGATTTCTTCGGAGGGTTCGTCAATCACGCGGGTGCGAATCTCCACGCAAAAGTTCTCTACGGCCGGTCGAACCACCACAAGGTGGAAGCGATTTTCAAATGCTTCGCGAGGGCCCTGCGCTACGCCTGCTCCAAAGACCAGCGGCTCAAGGATCAGCTTCCTTCCACCAAGGGCCTGCTATGATCGCCATTCTCGACTACGGCGCTGGCAATCTCCGCTCGGTTCAGAACACATTGGACAAGATCGGCGCGGAATACGAATTGGTTCGCGACGCCTCTGGGCTGGAACGCGCGACGAAGATCATTCTGCCCGGCGTCGGCCATTTCGGTCAGATGATGCGGGCGCTGGATGCGATGCAAGTCCGCCAGGCCTTGCGCAACCGCATCCAGTCGGGCGTGCCGTTTCTGGGTATCTGCCTCGGACTTCAGGCGCTTTTTGAATCGAGCGAGGAGGCTCCAGAAACGACCGGACTTGGATTGTTTGACGGAACCATCCATCGCTTTCCCGCCGGGGCTCGAGTGCCTCACATGGGATGGAACGAAATCGAGCCGCGCACCGACTCGAAACTCCTGGCCAATCTTGCGCCGCATCCGTACCTCTACTTCGCCCACAGCTATTTCGCGCCGGTGAATTGCGCGACCGCCGCCACCTGTACCTACATGCTCCCCTACACCGCCGTGCTCGAGTCGGCCAATGTGTATGGCGTCCAATTTCACCCCGAAAAATCCGGCCCGCTGGGACTGCGGATTGTGCAGAACTTCGTCGAGTTATAGCCGATGTTGGCCAAGCGCATCATTCCCTGTCTCGACGTCACCGGCGGCCGCGTGGTGAAGGGCGTGAACTTCGTGGGCCTGCGCGACGCGGGCGATCCGGTGGAGTTGGCCGAGCGCTACAACGCGCAAGGCGCGGACGAGTTGGTTTTCCTGGACATCACCGCATCCAGTGACGCGCGCGAGATCATGGCCGGCGTAGTGGCTCGCACCGCCCGCGCGGTTTTCATCCCGCTGACCGTCGGCGGCGGTATCCGCTCGGTTGCCGATGCACGCAAGATCCTGCTGTCGGGCGCGGATAAGGTCAGCATTAACACCGCCGCCGTGCGCCGGCCGGCGCTGATCAACGAGTTGAGCCAGGAGTTCGGCGCGCAGGCCGTGGTGCTGGCCATCGACGCCCGGCGAAACACAAACCAGAGCTGGAATGTTTTCACTCGAGGCGGCCGCGACGACGAGAATATCGATGCCGTCGACTGGGCTCGGCAAGGCGAGTTGCTGGGGGCCGGCGAGATCCTGCTGACATCGATGGACACCGACGGGGTGCAGCAAGGCTTCGATTGCGCGCTGACCCGCGCCGTTTCGCGCGCCACGCATATCCCGGTGATCGCTTCGGGCGGCGCCGGCAAACCGGAGGACTTCGAGCGGGTGCTGACGGAAGGCGAAGCCGACGCCGCACTGGCCGCTTCGATTTTCCACTACGGAACTTATACGGTCGGCGATCTCAAGAATTTCCTTCAGACCCACCGCGTCCCCGTGAGGCCTTCGATATGATCATCCCCTGCATCGACCTGATGGGCGGCAAGGTGGTGCAGTTGGTGCAAGGGCGCGAGAAGGCTCTCGAAGGCGGGTCGCCGCTGGAGATGCTGGAACGGTTCGCCGCTTTCCCCCAAATCCAGGTGATCGACCTGGACGCCGCGATGGGCCACGGCTCCAATGACGATCTAGTCGAACTGCTCGCTTCCCGCGCCATGGCCCGCGTCGGCGGCGGTGTTCGTTCGCCGGATCGCGCGCGTCTTCTGATCGAACAGGGGGCCTATCGAGTGATCGTCGGTACTGCGGCATTCGATCGTCCCTTGCTGAAGGAAATCGCCGATGCCGCAAGTCCCGAGCGACTGATCATCGCGCTTGATTCCAAGGGCGGCAAAGTGGTGGTTAAAGGCTGGCAAGAGGCGACCGCGTTCACCGCCGAGGAAGTGATCAGTCAACTGGAGCCTTATTGCTCCGGCTTCCTGTGCACCTATGTCGACAAAGAAGGCATGATGCAAGGGACCGATCTCGACTGGTTTCGCCGCCTGCGTGCGGCGACGAAACACGAGCTCACCGCCGCGGGCGGCATCACGACATTGGAAGACATTCGCGAACTGCAGAAGCTGGGCGTCCACGCCGCACTGGGCATGGCGATCTACACGGGGAAGCTCAGTTTAGAATCCTTGGCTCAGATTTAGTGGTGGATGTGGGGCAGGTTGCCAAGCTGCAGCGGGTTGGTAACCCGCTTGGCGAAGCGCGATTGACAATCCCGCGCAGGTTGGCAACCTGCCCCACAGATTTACGCCGTCAACTCACTCGGGCTTTCCACCCAGTAATCCGGTTCCCACCGCGCCATATCTTCTCGCTTGCCATAGCCCCAGAGAACTGCACAAGTCTTGACTCCGGCGCGGCGGCCGGCTTCCATGTCGGCTGGGGAGTCGCCCACAAAAAGACAATCGTCCGGGCGGGCGTCGAACACTTTCAGCGACGCGAGAATCACGTCGGGCTCCGGCTTGGCGGGAAAACCGTCGGTGCCTTGCACGTGATCGAAGTAGGCGAGCAGTCCGAACTGTTCCAGAACCGATCGCGTGGTGGGAGTGCCTTTCGTGGTCGCCGTCGACTTGCGGCCCGGAAGCGCGGCCAGAGCTTCGTGGACTCCGGGATAGGGCCGCGTCAGCGAGTGCTTGCGTGCCAGGTAAATGCGCCGGTAATCGGCAATCATCTGGTCGATCTGCTCGCGTGTCAGCTCCGGCATCAAATCCTGAAACAGATCGAGCAGATGGCGGCCGATGTAGGTCCGGAGAAATTCTTCGCTTACGTTGTTCTGCCGAGTGGTGGCCAGCACAGCCTGAATCGCCCCGCAGATATCCACCGCGGAGTCGACCAGCGTGCCGTCGACGTCAAAGAGGTAAACGGAAAACTGCTTCAAGCAGGCTGTGGGCGTTCGCCACCGAGCAGACCGGTGACCGGCTTGCCGCCTTCGGGCCGGATCACCTGTTGTTTTTCGCCGCCGTCTGGGGGCATAGACTTCGGCCGCGTGGAAGCGGCCAGCGTTCCGCCTTCAATCAGTACCTTGACCTCGGCGCCATCCAGCACTTCGCGCTCCAGCAGCGCCTCGGCGATCCGCGCCAGCGCCTGCAACTTCTCTTCGATGATGCCGCGGGCGCGGTCATAACCGGCGTCCACCAATTTGCGGACCTGCTCATCGATCTTAATGGCGGTGGCTTCGCTGTAATCGCGATGCTGGGCGATCTCGCGGCCCAGGAAGATCTGTTCTTCCTTTTTGCCGAAGCTCATGGGCCCCAAGTCGCTCATGCCCCACTCGCAGACCATCTTGCGCGCCATTTCGGTAGCTCGCTCGATGTCGTTGCCTGCGCCGGTGGTGATGTGATGCATGAACAGCTCCTCGGCGATGCGGCCGGCCATCAGGATAGCCAACTGCGCCTCGAGATACTGCTTGTTGTAGGAGTGCTTGTCATCGAGCGGAAGCTGCATGGTCAAACCCAGCGCCATGCCGCGCGGGATGATGGTCACTTTGTGCAGCGGATCGGCCTCGGGGATCAGCGCCGCAACCAGCGCGTGGCCGGCTTCATGATAAGCGGTGTTGCGCTTCTCTTCCTCGCTGATGATCAGCGATTTCCGCTCCACACCCATCATGACCTTGT
Source organism: Bryobacteraceae bacterium (assembly GCA_035632375.1). Lineage (GTDB taxonomy): Bacteria > Acidobacteriota > Terriglobia > Bryobacterales > Bryobacteraceae > Palsa-89. The sequence goes on from DASQGY010000259.1 coordinate 3,727, forward strand.
CCTTGGCCAGCTCGAAATCGAACTGCGTGACGACTTTGCGATTCTGGCGCGCAGCCACCAGCGCCGCCTCGTTCACCAGATTCGCCAGATCCGCACCGGCAAAACCAGGCGTGCCGCGCGCGACCACTGTTAACTCCACGTCGTCGGCCAGCGGGGTCTTCTTGGTGTGGACGCGCAGGATCATTTCCCTGCCCTTGACGTCGGGACGGCCCACTACCACGCGGCGATCGAAACGGCCCGGGCGCAGCAGCGCCGGATCCAGCACGTCCGGCCGATTGGTGGCGGCCACCAGGATCACGCCTTCGTTCGATTCGAACCCATCCATTTCCACCAGCAACTGATTGAGCGTTTGCTCGCGTTCGTCGTGCCCGCCGCCCAAACCAGCGCCGCGATGCCGGCCGACCGCATCGATTTCATCGATGAATACGATGCACGGTGCATTTTTCTTGCCCTGCTCGAACAGATCGCGCACGCGGCTGGCGCCGACGCCGACGAACATCTCCACAAAATCCGAACCTGAAATGGAGAAGAACGGAACATTCGCTTCTCCGGCGATGGCACGCGCCAACAGCGTCTTGCCCGTTCCCGGAGGCCCGATCAGCAGCACGCCCTTGGGAATGCGGCCGCCCAGCTTCTGAAACTTCTGCGGTTCGCGTAAGAACTCGATAATCTCCTGCAGCTCTTCCTTCGCTTCCTCAACACCCGCCACATCCTTGAACGTCACCTTCTTCTGCTGCGAAGAGTGCAGCCGCGCGCGGCTCTTGCCGAAACTCAGGGCCTTGTTTCCGCCGCTCTGCATCTGCCGCATCATGAAAATCCAGAAAGCCAGCAGCAGCACAAAGGGGATGGCGTTGATCAGAATGGATACCCAGCCGCTACCACTTTCTTTGTTGTAGTGGATGTCCACGTTGGCCTTGAGCATGGCGTCGTCGAGCGCCTGATGATTGGTCGGAATCACCGCGTGCAGATCCTGATTGTCTTCCTTGTAGTTGCCCTGCAGATCGTTGCCGGTGATCTTTACGGTCTTGATCTTGCCCGCGTTCACGTCGTTCATCAGGTTGGTATAGGAGAGCTGGACATCCTGGCGCGACTTCTTGCTGTTGGCCAGTGTCCACACCAACACCACCACCAAGATGATCACCACCCAGAAAGCTGCTGTTTTGATATTGGAATTATTCATGCCATCTCCCTACACGGCGGATGCGAGGTACATCCTATTAGACGTTACTCCTGTGCCGAACGATACCGGCTTTCCGAACAAACCGACTCCTGCACCTGTAAGACCACCCGCGTGGCCGGACCGGCTGCAAAATCGGCGGCTGCCCCGAACCGCCTGGTCCAAAGAATCGTGCCCCCATAGCTGATAATCGGCCAATCCCGGCGTTCCCACAAGAGGATACGTGCCTCCTGGAACAAAAACTTGATCTTTTCGTCCTTTGCTTGCCCCACACGACGATACTGGTCTCCAGGTCTCCAGTTACGAAGCTCCAGGCTGGGGAGGGCGCCCGGAAACGACCGGAGGCGCTGCCAGTCCAGTTCATTCACTACTGTAGCATATGGTTCGGCGCCCTCAGCTTTCTCCAGCACCTGCAACGTAATACGAGCGGAAGAGCCGGGTAGTTCCACCGATCCGGGTGCGGCGAGAGGAAGCGAGAAATCGCGGTCTCTTTGGATGGCGGGGAGCCGGGACAGCCGGATCCAGCCGAAGGAGCGCATTACGTCCAGGCCCGGCAACTGAACGCGGTCGTGGCCTTCCTGGGAACGGGCCAATTCAAGAACCCGCTCCACGTGGGCAAAGTCGATCTGGCGGAGGTCGCCTCTGGCTTGGCCGATCGCTTTTCGCAGCAGGCGGCGGGCCACGGCGGGCGGCGCGTTGGTGAGCTGATCGGTTGCCAGGATTAGCGGCTGGTCGCTCGATGCCGTTGGCACGAGGCGGGCGATTTCCGCCTCCCAGTAGCGCTCTTCGTCCTGAGCGAGCGTGGCCATGTTCGCCAGCGTTTCATCCAAGCGTGGGTTGAAGTTTTCTCGAAGCTGCGGCAGTACTTCGTGACGGAGTCGATTCCGGGCGTACGACCAATCTTGATTCGTTGCGTCCTCGCGCCAAGCGATATTGCGCTGGCGGAGCCAAGCTTCGATTTCCGCCCGATCGATTGCCAACAGCGGCCGGACGATGCCTTCCCTGGTGACGGGAAGAATGCCTGCGAGTCCAGCGAGTCCCGAGCCGCGGAGGATGCGGTACAGCACTGTCTCGGCTTGATCGCTACGCGTGTGCCCGGTGGCGACGCGGTCCACTGCACCGGCCGCGAGAAGCTGGGTGTAGAAGCCAAGCCGAACATTGCGCGCAGCCTGTTCTTCGTTACCCTCGATAGCGGGAACGTTAGCGTGATGAATGTGGAACGGCAGATGGAAGCTGTCGGCGAGTTGCCGCACGAACTCGGCATCTTCCTTGGACGCAGCCCCCCGAATACCGTGTTCGACATGAATCACGCTGAGCCGGAGGTCGAAACGCGTCGCGAACTCACGCAGGGCATGCAGTAGACACACCGAATCCGCCCCACCGGATAGAGCGACTCCCACATGTGTCCCGGCAGGGAACATCTGGTGGCGCGCAATGTACCGCTCTACCCTGTCAAGCATGGAGGTATCAATACCTTCATTGTAGGTGGGGCGGACCCATTACACATAGGCGCTAACATAGCCGAGCAAGGAGGATTCCTGAAAATCCCCGCGCCCGGCTTCCGGCAACGACCCCATGCGCCCTCATGGGTCCACTTCCACAGGTAGGTGTTATCCGTTCAAGAATGGAAGGCCGCGGGTGGGGAAAGTCATTTCTACTGGTTTCTACGGTCCACGCTGCGCCGCGTTCCTATGGCGCCTGCGTAAAGATCTCATTCTTTTGAAGAGCCTTCAGCACTGAAATGAACCAGTACTTGTCCTGCAAATATCGATTCCCGCGCTGCTCCCTCATGCGCTCCGAACCCACAGGTCGAATTGCCTGACCGTCGTACGCATATTTCGTGACCTGAAGGTAGCACGTGTAGACGTAGGCCTTTCCGTGCTTTTCCCCCCTGCTGCAAACGCACTTTGCGTCATATACCGCGTTCTTGTAAACAGCGAAATAGGTTTGTTCCATTCTTCCATGAGAGAAACTCTTCACCAGGCGAAGCTTCTTCTTCTCAAGTCTATAGAAGTCGAAATAGTGCAGGCTTCCTGAGCCGCCCGCAGAAAGCACGCTCCTGACCAGGAACAGATCACCGCCTCCCACGCTTTCCTTCGTCAATCCGCCGAAGTAGTTCGGTGCCCCATCCCAGAACTTGCCTCTGTTAGCGTCGCTATGAAGAGTTACACTGTCCTCGACAACGATTTTCTTACCCACGGCAACGAGGAGGAGCATTACGGGCTTCGTTGGGATTTGACGGTCGTCGGCATCAGCCAGCGCGACGAGATGCTCGCGTTGTGCCCCCTGGTCCGGTTCGCAGTCGATTGTCTTCTCGATTTTGTACCCTTCCGGAGTCAACTCCTTCAGCGCGGCCACTGAAAGGACTGCTCGGTGAGTGCTCGCAGGCGCAGCATTTACCGGGAGAGTCAGGATAATCATTGCGGCTATGAGGAGGGTGTGTCTCACCCAGACGAATCTTCTTCGTTTGCGCAGGAACACTTTCTTAACTCGGATCCATCTATTGCTTCAAAACTCGGCTAAATAGTAACAGAACCGCGGCCGTTCCGACTGCGGCCCAGATCGAGGGTGCCGGTACGACGTATATCGCATCCGGCCTCAGAGGAGCTTCGTTGTCCGTGTAGTCGCCATCGCGTACTTCTGACGGCTTGGCAGGCCGAAACGGCATCGTGGAAACTTCGAGATCGGACCCTCCGCACGGCCCGGTTAACTTAGCGTTTACGGGGTAGACCCACTTGTGGGCAACCCCGCCGCGATGTGTGAGACTGGATCGCATGGAAGCCTCCCCAGCGAAACCTGTCATCTCCATCGACATTCTCAATCAAATCGATATCCGCGCGGGCACCATCGAATCCATCGAAGACATTCCGGGTTCAGACAAACTAATGGCCCTGAAGGTCAACTTCGGCGATCATCACCGCACCATCGTCGCCGGGATCAAACAGGAACGCCCGAACCCCAAGGAGATTGAAGGCAAGCAGGCGCTGTTTGTGATAAACCTGGAACCTCGCAAGATGCGCGGCGTCGTCTCGGAGGGAATGCTGTTCGACATCGGCTATGCCGACGGCATCACCCCGGTCCTGGCAATACCCGAAAAGCCGGTCCCGAACGGCACGCGCGCGGGCTAACCGCGGCTTTCCATCACCGACCGCAGCAGCACGCTCAGGCCGTTCCACAGGATCTGCACGCCAATACAGAGCAAGATAAATGACGACAAGCGGATCAGCACCTTCATCGCCGTCTCGCCCAGCGCCCGTGCGATCCGTTCCGCGAATCGGTAGCTCAGATAAATCGTCACCGCGACCACTGCCGCGCCAGCCACCGCCGCAACCAGCACGGGCCATTGCGCGGGAACACCCTGCGGCTGGTTGGCGCCAACCGTGATCGCCACAGAGATCGATCCCGGCCCCACCGTGAGCGGAAGAGTCAACGGATAGAAAGCGCGCTCCGATATCTTCGCACTGGTAACCGATTTCTTCGAATCCCCTAATTCCTCATCATCGTCTTCACGATTCAGCAAACTCCAGCCGGTGGCGATCACTACCAATCCGCCGCCAACCTGGACCACCGGCAGCGAGATCCCGAAGAACGCGAGGATGTGCGTGCCGATCAGAATAGAGACAACCAATAAAACGAATCCATTCAGGGCGATCTTCCAAGCCAAGACAGCGCGCGTGGCGCTCGAGAATCCGCGCGTCAAGCTCAAGAAGATTGGCGCGTTGCCCAAAGGATTCACGATCGGGAACAAAGCGCCGACAATCAGCAGCAAGGTCCGGAACAGTTGGGACAAATCCGCGCCCATGGGTCTAAGGATACCTGTCCGCGAGCCTGCGTTAACATGAAAGGCATGTCGTCGGACGCCGTGGTGGTCACTCTGGATGTCAGCTCTTCGGGCGTACGCACGCTGCTGTTCGACGCCCAGGGACGCCAGCGCGAAGGATTCGGCGAGCGCAGCGACTGCCAGTTCGCGGCCACCGCCGATGGCGGCTTCGAAGGAGACGCCGAGGCGCTGCTCGACCGTTGTCTGCGCGCGCTTTCCGGAATTCATCAGCAGGTGCAGGAAGCCGGGCTCCGGCCCGCCGGCGTGGGACTCTCCGCGCTGTGGCACACCCTGCTGGGAGTGAACGGTGACGGTGAGCCCACCACGCCGATATTTCACCTGTTCGATACCCGCAGCGCCCGGCAGGTTAATGAACTGCGGCGGCGGTTGAATCCGCAGCGCGTGCACGAGCGGACCGGGTGCGTACTGCACACCAGCTACTGGCCTGCAAAGCTGTTGTGGCTGGCCCAGACCCGGCGCGATGCATTCGGCGCCACGCAGCGTTGGATCTCCTTCGGCGAATACCTGTTCCTGAAGTTATTCGGTTCGGCCACCGCTTCGACGTCCATGGTCTCGGCCTCCGGGCTCTGGAATCAAGCTGCGAACGACTACGACCAGGAGATGCTGGCCGCCCTGCCGATCGACATCCTGCATCTTTGCCCGTGGGGCGAAATGGATCAGCCGCAGTCCTCCATGATCCTGCCGTACGGCAGCATGTGGCCTTCTTTCCAGGGGATTCCTTGGTTTCCGGCCATCGGCAATGGCGCGTGCGACAGCATCGGCAGCGGTTGTCTTACTCCCGACCGGTTCGCTCTGCGGGTAGGCACAACCGGCGCCCTGCGGGCAGTTTGCGAGAAGCCGGCGACGCCCGTGCCGGATGCGTTGTTTTGCTACCGCGTGGACCGCAGCCGGTATGTGCTGGGCGGCTCTCTCTCGAATGGTGGCCAAGCGGCGCGCTGGATGCATCGCAATCTGGCTCTGCCGGACGCGGCTGAAATCGAGAAGCATCTGAGAGCCGCCAAGCCGGGCGCACACGGTTTGCTGCTGTTGCCCTTCTTTTCCGGCGAGCGCTCTCCATACTGGCGGTCGGATCTGCGCGCCGCCATCACGGGAATCAATCTCACTACACAATCGATCGATCTGCTGCACGCCGCGCTGGAATCGGTGGCGCTACGCTTCCTGGAGATTTACCAGGTGATGGCCAAAACCGTCGGCCAGCCCCGCACCATCGTCGCTTCGGGCGGCGATTTGATCGAATCACAGGCGTGGACGCAGATGATCGCCGACGCGATCGGTTTCCCGCTCACCTCATTTCCGGAGCCGGAGGCCTCCAGCCGCGGCGCAGCCCTGCTGGCGCTGGAACGCCTGGGCGTGATTCGGGACATGGCCGAAGCCGCGCCGCGATGGGGAACCGTACACCGGCCCCGGCCGGAACTCCAGGCCGTTTATGCCGAACTGTTGGGCAAGCAGCGGCATCTTTTCGAAAAGCTCTATTCGGAGAACTGAACCTACGTGCCTGCCTCTGTTATGGAAATAGCCGCGCAGATCCGCCTGCTGTTGATGGATGTCGACGGCGTACTCACCGACGGCAAGCTGTACAACGTGCCGGATCCGGCGGGGAACATGGTAGAGAGCAAGGGATTCGACACGCAGGACGGCATCGCGCTGCAGTGGCTTTCCTGGAAGGGCATCGCCACGGGCGTTATCAGCGGCCGTGTTTCACCGGCCACCGAGGCGCGCGCCAAGCAGTGCAACATGACCTATGTCTACCAGGGCCATATCGAGAAGATCCCGATTCTCGAGGAGATCCTGGGCCATTGCGGCATTCCTGGCTCGCAAGTCGCGTATATCGGCGACGATCTTACCGACGTGGTGGTGATGAATCGCGTGGGCCTGAGCATCGCGCCGGCGAACGCGCGCTCCGAAGTGAAGCGCAGCGCCATGCACATCACCCAAGCGGCCGGCGGACAGGGCGCGGTGCGCGAGGTGGCCGAATTGCTGTTGAAGGCGCAGGGGCATTGGGACGACCTGCTGCGCAAGTACGAAATCGCATGAACGCCGACCGGATTGGCCTGCTGGTGGTGGCGCGCTCCGGGCCGGGCGTGCTGCATGAGCTGACGGGTGTGATCGCCGGACACCGCGGCGATATCGCGTCGGTGGAGATCATGGAGCCACGCGACGGAGATTCGCATATCTATTTCGAAATCGACCTCCCGGTGGAACCGGCCGTGCTGCAGGCCGACATCGAGAAACTGGGCATAGTTCGCACGGTTACGCTGGTCAAGACGTTCCAGAAGATCTACGGGAAACGGATCATCATCGTCGGCGGTGGAGCGCAAGTCGGCCAGGTGGCCATCGGCGCGATCTCGGAAGCCGACCGCCACAATATCCGCGGCGAACACATCTCGGTGGACACCATACCACTGGTCGGAGAGCAGCCGTTGGCGGATGCCGTGCGGGCCGTGGCCAGGCTGCCGCGCGCCCGGGCCTTGGTACTCGCGGGCGCACTGATGGGCGGCGACATCGAAAGGGCGGTCCGCGAAGTGCGCGCCCAGGGGTTGCTGGTGATCAGTCTGAACATGGCGGGTAGTGTGCCGGAGGCCGCCGATCTAGTGGTGACCGATCCGGTCCAAGCCGGTGTCATGGCGGTGATGGCGGTGGCGGAAACGGCCAAGTTCACCGTAGAACGGCTAAGCCGCCGTGTTTTTTAAACGTTAGGCAACAGATCGAATGCAATACCTGAAATACCCATGGGACAATTTGGCTCAGTAGCGTCAAACTGTCCGCTCAAGTGCCGTTCCAGTCATTCCTAACCACTTGATTCTCCATGACCTAGCTGGCCCCCGAATTGCGGTCACACTGCCGTGCCGCCGAGGGCAAGAATTTATCTTCACTGCATTGTCGGGACGGGACTCTTCCTCCTAATCGACGGACTGACCCAATTTGACCCCAAGGACCTGCGGCGTTTCGTTGCCTACCTGGCGCTGGCTTTGATTTCAGCAACCTGGAAGTTCAAAGTGCCGGGCATGCCGGCGACTTTCTCGGCAGGCTTTGCTTTCGTGCTCATCGGCATCGCGAATTTCTCGTTGGGCGAGGCGATGGCCATGGGTTGCGGTTCCATTGTCGTGCAGTGCCTGTGGAGAACCCCCCAGAAGCGGCCTGTTCGGAAAGTGTTTTTCAATGTGGCGGCAGTGGCGTTCGGAATCACGTTAGCTTACAATCCGGCTCATTTCGAATTAGCGGGTGGACTTCAGAAGGCCCCTGGTATGTTATCGCTAGCGGCACTGCTGTACTTCGTGGTCAACACCGGGCTGGTATCGGGGATGGTGGCTTTGATTGAGGAAGCGGAGTTTCGCGCCGTTTGGCGGCGGCTGGCTGGCTATGGATTGGCTTACTATCTTGCCGGGGGCGTGATCGCGAGCGCGATCATTGTGGCCAATCGGCTGTGGGGATGGCAAGCGGGCCTATTCATTCTGCCGCTTTTGTACTTAACCTATTGTGGCTATCGGGCTTACCTGCGAAGCCGCGGGGTACTCACGCAAGTGTAGAGGTTTGCGAGCTAACGCTGCCGCAGCGGCTTTCACCACGCGAAGGAATTCTTGCACTTCATCGAGGCGGGTTTGGCAGACCGGGCAAATCAGAAGATGTTCCTCCACAGGCGCAACATCCCGGCCGGATAGTTTGCGCATGGCGTATGCCTCCAAAACATCTTCCGCGACATGCAAATCAAAGCCAGCGTTCATAGACACGAACCTCCTCGGGGATCGAGCCTGGATCCGCCGATTGGCTTAGGCCGAAGGGGCTGCAGTCGCCCGACTTCGACTATTAGGGGATGAGTGCCCCGGGAGCTCAGAAGTTCTCACAAAAAGTGCGGCAAGGGGCTTTTGTTGTAGTTTTCGCTTCCCAATCTCCCCGAAACGGGCCTTGGCGCGGGACTTCAGCAGCCGAAACTGCGTTTCGCTCAGATTCATCTCCTCGCAGACCTGTTCCTGGCTTTCCTCGTGGAGGTAGAAGCGGGTCAGAATCTCGCGGTCCCGTTCGGACAAACTGGCCAAGACCTCGGTCATGAACTCGACTTTCTGATGAAAGACGGCCGCCTGTTCGGGATTCCGCCGCCGGTCCGCTATGCGAACGCCCACGTCAATGTTCAGCTCATCGCGGCGGCTATGGACTATTTGATCGATGTGAGCAGCCACTTGCCTGCGGACCACGGTGCGTACGAAGCCCATCAGGCGCTCGGGTTCCCGAATTTCCCCGCGACGGATAGCCTGAACCACAATCAGGAAGGTATCGTGGACCTTGTCATCCAGTTCTTGCGGCCCCAACTGCCGGCAGAGATAGAAACGAATGCCTCGGGCGAAAAGTTTGTAGAGTTCCTCCATCCCGGAGTCTTCACCGAGATGGATGCGCCTGACCAGGTCGGTCCAGTCAATCGGGCTAAAGGGATAAGCCGATTGATTCGGCTGCTCGTTTTCCGCATTCGAATCCAGAAATGGAGCAATCGCCGGTTCGACAACCGCGCGCTCTTCCACGGAGTCGGTGCCGTGAACACTAACATGATGAGAGGAATTTTGACTGATAGCTAGCATGACCGCAGCGATTCCTTTCCAACAGCGCAAGAGCGCTCGAATCACTGGGGTGAACCCGCCAGGTAGCCGTTGGCAGCAGGTCCTGCTGCGTGTGCTGGAGAGATGCGCTGCGGATTAGTCTTGCAGCGTCGCGGTCACAACCGTTCCGCAAATCTCGAAAACAAACCCAAGTCCTGCGCCGCACGACGCCCTCAAAATGTATGACGCGTGCAGCTTTCTGTACGACATGCACCGGTACTTCGTCGAATGACGCTAGCGTAAAATAACCCAATGTTGGGGCATAGTCAAGAACGAAATGAGAATTCATCCCTACGACGCCCTGGCCACGCAAAGAAGTGGAGAGCAGCGACGAACTTGGATTTCGTTGAGTACTATGCTCTTCCACGCTATACACCGGATACCTCCTTTTCGTTCGCCGACTCAAACCATGAACACCACTTTGAGAGAGTGTCGTCCACTTTCAAAATGCTGTTTTAGCTTTGGCGATAACTAAGCACTTGCCTTGCCAAAATCAGTTGTCTGACTTGGAGAGGTGGCGATTCCGTTAACGGACGCCGGCGTGGCGTTTCAGAATCTGTTGGAGGTTTTGTGAGAACGCGCTTCGCGCCATTACAATGTTGGCGCCTGCTTCCTGCGCCTGCTGCTTCAACTCGCCTTGCACGTGCGACAGGTAGCCGATCAAGCTGATCCGCTTCAAGTCGCCGTCGCCTTTTAGCTTGGCAATCAAGTCCAACGGGTCAACGGAGTTGTTGTTCAGATCGATGATGATCAACAAAGGCTTTTCGTGAGTGGCCTTGGCCATGACGTCGTGCTCGGACTTCAAGAACTCCACGTCCAGTCCGGAGCGCTTGGCAGCATCGCTGATCTTAACGGTGAACAACAGATCGTCCACTACCGCCAGGATCTTCTTCTTTTGGTGCATATTCGGATCTACGCCCTGCTCCTGAATGAATCAACTGCTGGAGAAGCAACTTGTGTGGGAGGTCAGATTTATTCTAGCATGGCGGAATGCGAGGCCCCTTCCGAGAGATAGCACTGTGGCGGACCGATTGAACCCTACCAGACGCACCCTTCTTCTGCTCCCGGCGCTGGGATTGTTGCCGCACAAAACAGACAGCGGGCAAGCACTACCGCAGCCGCTTCCCCTTACGCGGATCCTGTTTGGCGGCGACGTGATGCTTTCGCGGTACGTCGGCACGCTGGCGCGTGAAAAGGCCGACCCGGCTTGGCCGCTGCACGACATCGCCGGCCTGTTTTCGTCCGCGGACCTGGCATTTGTCAATCTCGAAGCGCCCTTCTCCGATCGCGGCCGCCCCGTCGAAAAGGGCATGGTGTTCAAGGCTCAGCCTGAGATGGTGGAAGCGCTACTGCTGGCGGGCATCGACATCGTGTCCACGGCGAACAATCACGCCCGGGATTGCGGATCGTACGGCGTTGGGTTCACTCTCGACTGGCTGGCTGAGAACGGCATTGCAGCCGTAGGTACTGGCCCTACAGAAGAAGCGGCGCATCAGGGCGCGGTGATCGAGCGAAATGGTGTGCGGTTCGGATTCCTGGCCTATACATATGACCAATCCAATGGAAACCATCCCGACCGGGACGATCGGATCGCAATGATGGACGCAGACGCCATGTCCGAGGACGTGGAGGATATCAGCGAGCGGGCCGACGTGGTGATCGTCTCCATGCACGCCGGACTCGAATACTGGAGCAAGCCAAGTCCCCTGCAGCGCAAGTTCGCTCATGCTGCTATCGACGCCGGCGCGAGTGTTGTGGTGGGCCATCACCCGCATGTCACGCAACCGGTGGAGAGTTGGGGAAATGGCGTGATCTTCTACTCGCTGGGCAATCTGGTTTTCGATCAGTTCCAACGGAAGGAGACGCAGCGCGGGCTGGTCGCCGACGTACGGTTCGTGGGGAAACGGCTGGCCGGCTACGGAGTCATTCCGGTGGACATCGTGCGGACCGCTCCCCGGATTGCGGCCCGAGTGTCATAAGTGAATGCGCTGGTGCTATCGGCGGGTGGAATGTACGGGGCGTACCAGGCGGGAGCGTGGAAAGCGCTCGCCGATGTGTTCCAGCCGGAACTGGTAGTGGGCGCATCCATCGGTGCACTCAACGGATGGGCCATTGCCGGCGGATGCAGTGCCGACGCTTTGATAGAACGCTGGTTGAATCTGGGGGAAGCAAGTCACTATCGCTGGAAGTTTCCGGCGAGCTTGTTCGGTGGCGTGCTGGATTCCGGTCCGTTGCAGCGGGCGATTCGGGAGATCTATGAGTCTTATAGGCCCCGGATCGAGTTTGCGACGATAATCACGGACGTGCTGCGGCTGAAGCCGCGCATCGTCCACGGGCAGGAGATCACGTGGCGTCACCTGGTGGCCGCGACCGCTATCCCAGGCCTTTTCGATCAAGTACGGATCGACGGGCGGATCTACTCCGATGGCGGATTGCTGGCCGCCGTACCGTTGTGGGCGGCGGCGGAACTGGGCGCGACCAAGGCGCTGGTGATCGATGTACTGCCGGAAACGCCGGGCTTGGTCGCGAAGATTTTCGTCGGCAGTATGAGAGTGTTCTCGCGATTTCGGGCGGTGACGCCACCGTCCCTACAGGTGGTTACGGTGACTCCCGGCCGGTTGCTGGGCCCGCCGCTGGACTGCATCTTCTGGAAACGGAAGAACGTAGAGCGCTGGATGGAGCAAGGGGAGAGGGACGCCCTTGCATTAAAACATTCCATTGTGAATTGTTTTGAGGCAAAATAGATCTTACATGCCTGCCTACCAGATTCATCGCATGAAGGACCACCATCGGCAGCAATTCCGCTGGGCGCCGCACACTTCCGGAACCACCGTGGTGAAGCCGAAAGACTACGAGCCGGGAACCGTGGCGGAGGCAGCCAGCCCCTACGCCGTTTGGCTGATGTTGCGCGATACGGAACAACCGCTGGAGGTTGGCGATCTTCTAGAGAGCGCCGGGGGCGAGTTGCGCATTTACAAGTACATCGGTTTTGAGGAAGCACGTTGGTTTGTGCCGGAACCGCCGCCCGTTCCGGGCGAGCCCGCCGCTGCTCCGGTAGAGGTAACATAGGGGTACTGAGTATGTTCAAAGGTCCCTATATCGGGGATCGGATCAATTCCTTCGCTCTCGTTACCTACATCCCCGAGCCTCTGGCAGGTTTTCTGGATCGGTTGCGGCAGGAACTGGTGCCGAACTGTTTCCTGCGCGCGCACGCCACTATCCTGCCGCCTCGTCCCGTCAGTTCAACCCCGGAGGCGGCTTGGGATGCAATCCGCTCGCTGGCGCCGCAGTTTGCTCCCTTCGACATTCAACTAAGCGAAGTGCGGGTGTTCCCCGTTTCCGACGTCATTTATGTGGACATCTCCGCCGGCGCCAGGGAGTTGCTGGGCATGCACGATGCCGAGAACATCGATGGCCTGGTCTACCGCGAGCCCTTCCCCTATCATCCGCACGTCACGCTGGCCCAGGACTTGAAAACGGATGAGGTAGATGAGCTGACCACCGTGGCGCGCTCACGTTGGGCCGAATGCCCGTTCAGCAAGAGTTTCCATGTTGAAAAAGTGGTCTTCGTGCAGAACACCCGCCGCAACGAATGGGTGGATTTGGGCGAGTGCAAGCTGGGGCGTAGCGAATCGAAGCTGGTTGGGGAGCTCACGGATTTGTTGGTAGGATAGAAGACCCATGCGGTCCTCTATTCTGTTGTTGCTAACAACGCTCGCGGGCGGTGCGGCGTTCGGCCAGCGGGAATTTACGGTCTACGAACTGCTGCCGCCGGAGACGCATCGCTTCGCCATCGTCTACGATGTTTCCACTTCCACCGAAGGCGCAAAGTTCTACCTCAACCCCATCCGGCCCGGCTCGAAGGTCTCCGATGAGCGTGTGATCGATCTGGCGACGGGCAAGGAATTGAAGTTCGGGAATATCGACGGCAAGGCGGCGAAAGCTGCCGGAGTGCGGCGCGCGAATGTCGCCGATGAGGATTTGTTCCTGAAGGTGGATTTCGCTGCGCCAGTTCCGAAGAACGGCCAGGCGCGCATTCGCATTTACAAGGTGTATGAGGATGCGAAATCATACGGCGCGCAGGGCGACAAGATTGTCTTCGACCGCCCGCTCGGCATTCGCCGCAATGTGGTAGTGCTGCCGGTGGGCTATGAGCTGATCGGGAGCAGCGTGCCGTCGATTGTTTCGACGCAGCCCGACGGCAGGGTGCGGGTGAGCATGCTGAACGATCGCGACGATCAATTGCCGGTGAAGATTACCGGGCGGAGGCTGCCATGAAGCGCGTCGCGTTCGTCGCGTTGCTGCCCACGCTGTTGCTGGCGCAATTCCATCGCGCCGAGCAGGACCGAGAGATTCACTACTGGCTGCTGGAGCCGGACAGCCATCAATTCCGCATTTCACACGACTTCACGGTGTCAAAGGTGGGCCAGAAATACGTACACAGTTTCGTGCGCAAGGGCAGCGTAGTGACCAAGTCGATTGTGATCGATCTGAACACCGGCAAAGAGCTGGAGACCTACAACGTAACCGGGAAATCGGTGAACGCGTTGGGCTACTATCCGACGCCGACCGATCCGGACTCCGTGGTGGTGCAAGGCAACCTGGATCACGCACTGGCGGCGGGCGAGTCGGTGCGAGTGCGGGTGATCGAGACTTACACCGATCCAGTCGGGTATCAGATCCACGACGGCGAACTGGTATGGGACCGCACACTGGGACGTCCGTATAACGATGTGGCGCTGCCGGCGGGCTGGATGCTGACGTCGGTGAGCGTGCCCGCGATCGTGTCGCTGGACGCGGAGGGCCGGGTGCTGTGCCGGTTCACCAATCCTCGGAATGATGAGATTCATGTGGTGTTGAAGGCGCGGCAGCGGAAGGGTAAGTAATGACTGCTCTCTTGGTCACTCTGGGAAGTACTTTGGGTTGCTCGCAATGACACGCCCTTGTTCGATTCGAAAAGGCACCTCGACGCGCCCCTCGCAACATGCGACCT
>DASQGY010000260.1:0-20412 GCA_035632375.1 Bryobacteraceae bacterium
CCCCCTCCGAATCCACCCCCGCCGCCCCATCCGCCGCCACCGCCGCCGCGCCCTAATAGGTTACCTAGAAACATGCCGGTCAAGAAGCCGCCGATTCCACCGCCGCCTCCACCAGCGCCTCGCCGAAACAGAAAAAGCAGGACCAGGATTCCGATGATGATAATCGGCCAAGGAATTCCCTGCCGGCGGGCTACCATCGGGCGGCGAGGCCGCAGACTGAAGTCGAGCGAGACGCCTTTAGCCGCGGCGATCCGTTGACCCATCTCTTCGGCCGCGGCAAACAGCCCTTGCCCGTAGGCTCCCTGGCGCATCAGCGGCCGAGCTTCCCGGAGCACGCTTCCTACGAAACCGTCGGGAAGAATCGGCTCGAGGCCGTAGCCGACTTCGATGCGGTCGCGATGGTCCTTGATGGCGACGAATAGTAGGATGCCCTCGTCCTTGCCTTTCTTGCCGATGCCCCATTTGCGGAAGAGCGTGTTGGCGACGTCTTCGATGGGCTCGCCGTCGAGTGAATCGACGGTAACGATGGCCATCTGCACACCGGTGGCCTGTTCCACGCGGCCGCAGTAGGATTCCAGTTGCGCGCGGGAGGAAGCGTCGAGCGCGTGGGCGAAATCGCTGACATAGCCTTGCGGCTTGAGGGATTTCAGATCCTGGCCGAACAGAGTTGTGGTGAGCAGCAACGCTGGCAGGAAGGCCCGCGTCAGGCGGTTCACAAATGAGGTCAGCAGGCTAGGTCCTCGCGGCGAATCCGGAAATCGCCAAGATTGCCGAGCATGGCGAGGGTGATGTTCTTGGGATCGAAGAATTCCTGGGCGATCTTCTGCACCTGATCGGCGGTCACCGCTTCGATGCTCTCCAGCATTTCATCCAGCGTGAAGAAGCGCTTGAAATAGATCTCCTGCCGCGCCAGATTACCCATGCGGCTCGACGTGGATTCCAGGCCCAGCATGAACGAGCCTTTCAGGTGATCCTTGGCGCGCCGCAATTCTTCGGCGGGCACCAGGTTCTGCTTCAGTTCGCGGAGCTCTTTCACGATAGACTCGACCACCTTGCCGGCGGTCTCCACCGAAGTTCCGGCGTAGATGGCCATGCAACCGGTGTCGCGGTACATGCTGAGCTCGGAAAACACGGCATACGCCAATCCCTGCTTTTCGCGAATGTTCTGAAACAGGCGCGAACTCATTCCGCCGCCCAGTACGGTGTTCAAGGCGTAGCAGGCGAAGCGCAATTCGTGAGGGAACGGATAGGCCGGCACGCCCATGTAGAGATGCGTCTGTTCGAGCGAGGTCTTGTTCTTGAAGACCAGGCGGGCATGGGGAACCGGTGCGGGATCGGGCGACATGCTGCCGTTCTTGCGCAGATCTTCGAAGTGCTCGCGTGCCAGGTTTACCAAATGGTCGTGCTTCAGATTGCCGGCGGCGGTGATCAGGATATTCGACGGCGAATAGTAGCGGCGATAGTAATCGTGAATCTTCGACCGGTCAAATTTGCGAATGGTATCCCTGGTGCCCAGGATGGGTTTGCCCAGCGGATGATCCTTCCAGAAATTGCTGGAGAAGATTTCGTGCAGGAGGTACTCGGGATTGTCCACCTCCATCTTCAGCTCTTCGAGGATGACGCCTTTCTCTTTTTCGATATCCTCTTTGCGGAACAGCGGATGGCGCACCATGTCGGATAAGACATCGAAGGCCAGCGGCAGATGCTCGTCCAGGACCTTGGTGTTGTAGCTGACCATTTCTTTAGCGGTGAACGCGTCGAGGCCACCGCCGATGGAATCCACGGAGCGGGCGATGTCTTCGGCCGAGCGATTCTCGGTGCCCTTGAAGACCATGTGCTCGATGAAATGGGAGATGCCGTTTTCTTCCCCGGATTCGCGGCGCGATCCAGTGGCGATCCAAACGCCCAGCGACACAGAACGAACGTGATCCATCTGTTCGGTGATGACGCGCACGCCATTGGGCAGGGTGGTGGTTTCGATATCGCGGGATTTCTCGACGAGAGTGGGCACTAGTCCCATTTTATCGCTTTCGAGGGTCGCGCCGATGATATACTGAAGAAGTGCCGCAAAGTATTGTAGGACTTGAACTTGCGGACCTGCAAAAGACGCTGGGGACGGCTCATCCGGCATTCCGCGCGCGGCAAGTCTACGAAGCGGTCTACCGGCAGAAGGTCTCGGACCTGGTTCAAATTACTTCCCTGCCAATAACCCTAAGAAAAGAATTGGCTTCTACGCACGCGCTGGGATTGCCCACTTTGGTCACCGAATACCGGTCGGTTGACGGTACACGGCGGTACCTGCTCGGCCTGGAGGATGAAAAAACGGTGGAGACCGTGCTCATGCCGGAGGAGGACCGCGACACGATCTGCATTTCGAGCCAGGTTGGCTGCCCGGTGAATTGCCAGTTCTGTTTGACCGCGCTGATGGGTTTGGAGCGGAACCTGACGGCGGGCGAGATTGTGGGGCAAGTGTTATTTGTGATGCAGACGCATCGGCTTTCCACCGGGATCGACCGCTTGAACGTGGTGATGATGGGCATGGGCGAGCCGCTGCTGAATCTGCCGAACGTGATCAAGGCGACACGGCTGCTGACGGACGCGCAGGGTATCGGGCTTTCGCCACGGCGCATCACTTTGTCGACGGCAGGCATCGTGCCGAAGATCGCCGAACTGGGCGGCGAGCCGATCCGGCCGAAGCTGGCGATTTCGCTGAATGCGTCCAATGAAGAACAGCGGCGGGAACTGATGCCGATCACGCGGAAGTATTCGCTGAAGGATCTGCTGGCGGCCTGCAAGGCGTATCCACTGCGGCCGTGGGAGAAGCTGACATTCGAATACGTGCTGTTGAAGGGCGTGAACGACACCGAGGCCGATGCGCGGCGCGTGGTGAAATTGCTGGCACACCTGAACGCCAAAGTGAATCTGATCGCGCTGAATCCGGGGCCGGGGATCGAGTTTGAGACGCCGGATGCGGAGCGGGTGGCGGCGTTTCAGGGGATCGTGCGGCGGGCTATGCCGTGCTTTGTGCGCAAGCCGCGGGGGCGGGATATTTTCGCGGCGTGTGGTCAGTTGAAGAGGCAGGGAGTCGGCTCCGGTACGTTCACCCCTGTCTCGCCCGAAGTCGCTGGCGCAGACTGAAGAAGTTGTGAAAAAGGGCTCGGCAACCGCTTCCTCACGGTCGCGGCTCGGTAATTTGCTGTAAACGCGTTGACACGATTCCGCCTGCGGGCTGAAACGGTTATATACTACTCCATAAGCTTCATAAGCAAGTGGATTACGCCAAATTACGATGCTTTCGATCCTTTCGTACTTCCGATCCTACTTCGATCCTGACGCCGACGCTCCCTTCGCCAATCACTCCGCCGGACAGATCGCGCGCCACCTGCATCGGGCGCTATTGCGGCGCGGCGATGTTCGGTACTTCGGAAGCAAGGAGCGGCCGCGTGGGCTGCACGCCGATCTGTTTCTGGGACACTTCTGGAGTTTCCGCGAATTCTGCGCGCGCAATTCCTTCGACGCCCGAGTGGTGTTTTACTCGGTCTCCGATCCTGTTCGCCGCCGGCGGCTGCTCGAATCGCTGGCCGGCGAATTCGGCGTTCCCCTGCCCGAGTCGGATTTTCCGCCACCGTCGTTCGATCATCACGCCACTATGGAAGAGTCCGACATCGTGCTGCTGGTGGGGAACCGCTTCACGCTCGATACTTTCCCTGTGCGCTGGCATTCCAAGATCCGCCTGCTGAACTACGGTGTCGACACTGGCTTGTTCAACCGCAGGCTAGGTGTGCCGCGCCGCAACGAGTTCTGTTACGTCGCCACGAATTGCGGTCTGCGCAAGGGCTTCATGGATGTACTTCGCACCTGGTCCGGGATTCCCGCATCGGAGAGCCGGTTGCATGCTATCGGCGAGATTGAGCCGCCTTGGGACCATCTACTCGCACGCTACAACAACGGCAGCATCGACGCGCACGGGTGGATCGATTCGCGCGACGACGAATATCTGCGCATCTTGCAATCCTGCCGCTTCGCTTACATTCCCACTTACGAAGAAGGGCAAATGGGGACATTGATCGAGGCTATCTACTCTGGCTGCGTTCCAATCACCACACGCGCGTCTGGTCTCGACGAGCGGGTCCTGGAACACTGCGTACTTGTTGAGCCGCTCGATATCGAAGGACAACGCCAGGCGATTCGAAGCGTGCTGGCGTGGTCCGACGCTGAGTATCACGAGAGGCAGGCGAAGTTGCTACAGGCGGCTCGACGGCACCAGTCCTGGAACGCGTTTCATGCGGGGCTGGACGCCGCACTCGCGAATTTGAATGAACATTCCTCCGAATTGATGGCCGCCGATGAACGCAGATAAACGCAGATCTGAAACAGATGACTTAGCGGCGTTCATCGGCGTTCATCCGCGACGCGAAGCGATTTTCAGCAAACGCGGCGTTCAGGTGGTTGACGGCTATTTGCCTTCATCCCGCTGCTCGGAGCTGCTCGAGGCCATCCACGGATATCGCCGCAGCCACACGCTGCCGTTTATCGATCGACGCGAGCGAACGAGGTCGCTGCGCTACATGGTGATCGACGGCGACCGCATTCATGAGCATCTGCCGGAGTTCGAAAAGCTGTACGCGGACGTCAACACGGCGGTGAACAGCCTGTCGGGTCTGGCGCTGCAGCCGCTGGCCAATCGTGGCGCGGGCGTCAATATCAACATCACTCCGCCCGGAGGCGAGTACCGGTGGCATTATGATCGCAACGCCGTCACCGCCATTCTTTACTTGAACGAAAGCGCCGGCGGCGAGACCGAGATGTACCCGAACTATCGGATCCATCTCGGCCGCTGGAAGCACACGCGCGTGCAGCGCTGGCTGGATGCGCCGCTGCGCCGCGATATCGCGCTCCGCTGGTTTGCCCGCAAGATGGTGGTGGCCCCGCAGCCGGGGCTCTTGATCGCCATGCGCGGCGACCGTTGCCTGCACAGCGTCCGCCCCGTGGATGGCCCCGGCGAACGGATCAACGTGGTGATGACGTTCGATCTTCCCGGCGCTGTTTTTCATGTCGAGAAGAGCCTCGACCCATATCTCTACTCGCGCGATACTGCGCCGGCGTTCGACCCCAACTATCGCCCATGATCACCTCAACGGCGCATACAATCCGGAATCTTCCCGGCGGGCTAATCGCCGTTTTGGATGATTACCTGCTGCCGGACTTTGAAGATAGTTCGCGGCAAGTGCTGGCGGAAATGCCCCCGGGTTTGAGCACGCTGGTGGTTCTGACAAAGTGGAAGCCCGCGCCGCTGCGTGGCGAGCGTGAGGACGACATCGTCTCGTCATTCGTCTGCACTTCGTCCGTGCTTCAGGATCTGCGCGAGATCGACACCGATTGCCCACCGGATCAGCTTTGCTACTCGCTGCTGGAGGCGATTCTCAACGGCATCCTGACCGTGGACCGCATCCTGGTCCGCCAGCTTCCGTACCCTCTCGCGCCGCTGCCGGCCGTAGCCGAAGCCGCCAGCGTGGTCATGGCCCATCGCGGCCGTTATCGGCACCTGGATACATCGCTGTACTATCTCACGCGCGCCGAGCACGCCGAGGTGCGGGTGCGCGTGGGCTTGGATTGCGAACCAGCCGAGGCTTATGAGGAGCTGGCGCGCCGGTATCCTCAGGTGGAGTTCTACAACCTGCAGCCCGCGCCGCTGGGGCCGTACGTCATTCGGCAGGAGTTGGCGTCGCGTTCCCCTGAGCCGCTGATGGCGTTCCACGACTCCGATGACGTGTCCTGCCACGACCGCTTCTCGGCGTTGTGCGGCGAAATGCGGCGCACCGGATGCGACCTCATTGGATCGCACGAGCTGCGCGTCGACGAGATTCGCCGCTGCGTTCTGGCCGTGCGCTTCCCCCTGGATGCCAGCGCCGCTCTCCGTTTGGGCTACGATCACGCGCTGCTGCACCCTACGTCGATGGTGAAGCGCGCGAGCTTCTTCGCCGCGGGTGGATTCTCCACCAATCATCCAATCAGCGGCGACATGCAATTTCTGTTGCGCGCTTACTTTTCTCTGAACATTCGCAATGCCGATGGTTTCCTGTACATCCGCCGCCGACATCCGGCCGCCCTCACCGTCGCGCCGGAGACGAACATGCAGGCCCCGCTGCGCGTTCGCTTGAATCGCGCCTGGCGTTCTAGTTTCTGGGCGGTGAAATCCGGCGATGTCCGGCTGGAAGATTCCGACCTGTGGCCGATCGCGGGAGCCGATGAATACCGGCTTCTTCCGCTGAAGCCGGTTGGATCGGAACACACCCAGCCATTATGGTGTGCCGAGGAAGTATCTCAGGCCGTGACGCTGCGCCGTGCCATCGATGCGTGCTCAGCCCCACGGCGCAAGATGGCTGGCTACGGCACCATACGCATCCAGCTTTCGGCCGCGGACCAATGGAAGCAGGACCTGATAGAAGCCGAGCGCATCGTCCTGGTGCGCCAGTTGTTCCACGCACTGCGTCTCGACGAGCATCGCCCGTTTCAATGGCGGCTGGAGCACAAACTGGTGCAGAGCCTTGTTCTGGACCAATTCTGTCCTGGATGCGTGCCGGTGACGCGGGGCTTGATCCGGCTGGCGCATGCCGATGGGCCGGAAGGCTTGCTGCAAAGCCTGGAGCGCGATTTCGCCGCAGGATTTTTCGTCAAACCAGCACTGGGCGATTCGTCGGGCGACCACGGCATTCAGGATGCCAGCGAGGCAGCCCTTGCAGCTTTCCTCGCAGCGCCGCTGCCGGATTGCCCGCGACGGCTGGAAGACGAAACGTGGATTGTCCAGGAAAAGGTTCCCATTGAAGTGGAGTACAGAGTCCACAGCGTTGAGGATCGCGCGATCGACGATCTCACGTTGCGGCGTTACGGTACCGGCGACATCCCCGGCGAGCGCGACGCGCCCAATGCGTTTGTTCAGCGACTGTTGGACCGGTTGCCCGGCGGCATCGTCGGCGGTTCCATGCTGGGCTGGGACGTTGCGCGCACTCCCGCGGGCGCGTTTGTGGTGATTGAGGTGAACTTCGCCGGCTTCCATCCGGTGCATCGCCGCGGGTTCCAGTGCAGCGGCTATTTCATTAATGAAGAGTGGGGCGCCAAGTCGATCGCGCACTGGATTCGCTTCATGGAAAAATCCGATGGATTCCAGATCGAGCTGGACGCCGACGTCCAGGAGGAATCGAAGGAACGCACGTATTACGAGCAAGTCACGGCGTGGAAGGAGCGATTGTTGGAGGCGGAGCGGACGGGTCAAACGCAGCTTTGGCTCGCTGGCGGCAAAGGGAAGTCAGGGTTCGCCAGTGCGGGTAAGAAGGGGAGCAAGGCGCTATCCAAAGGAGGGGGTCGTTGATGTCGATCCGGCCATCGTGAAGACGGCAGTAATCGAGAAAGCGCGCGCTTTCCTGCCAGAGCGGATCTCCGACCGACTTGTAAAACGCGGCGCGTTTCTCCAGGCTCTCCACAACTCCGCCCGTCCATTTGAAATGATGCACGGGAACGTACAACTCGTCTGCCGGCCAGCCTCGTCCGCTGGTTGCCCAGTGTTGGCCGGGCGCGATGCCGACGTGCCCTTTTGCCACGACTATCTTGTTCGGGTTCGCGTCCAGAATCGGGGTGGAGAGGAAGCCGCCCAAAGGAAACTGCTGTGCGAGGCTGCGATCGGCGGCCAGTTCCGGAAATGTGCCGTCGGCGGCGAGGCGGTCGAGGAATGCGCCTTCGATGTAGTCGAATCCACGCGACTCGCATTGTTCGATGGTGGTCCGAAGATCGCCGGGATATTCGTGCAGCTCGTCCTGATCCGCCAAGACAAACCAGTCACAGGGCTGGGCGTTTCGCGATCGGGCGTACAGCGCCGGATTCACATCCTGCGTCCACGGCCCGATGGTCACCGAAGCGATCGCGCAGCCGAATTCATCGGTAATGCGTTCGATTTCGGGCAACACCGGATCGCCGGGCCGGCTGAGGTGTGCGTGGATCAGAAACGAATCAATACCCAGCCCGCGATAGTGCGCCAGCATATGCGGCAGAAATCGCGCCGACGCTCCCACCACGCTGACCAGGTGAATTCTCATCCCGAGGTCCATCATTGCAGACCGTGAGACTCACTCTGGAAAACTGGTCGCGCCAGCGGCATGAGCTGAACATGTGCTTCGGCATCGGCGGCCGCACGGTCGCCAAGCGCTACGTGTACCCCGATGTCGATCTCATCGATCTGGAGCGGCGCTACGGCCGTGAGTCTTTGGAGCGCGTCTATTTTCATCTGATGGCATTCGGTGCGATTCCGTTGGCCAGTGCGCGGCCGGACAGTATCGCGTTCGGTCCGCTCGCCCGCTTCCACACTCCGGCGTTTGCCGTCCTTTGGCGAGCGGTGTTCCGCAACATCAGCGCGCAATGGCGCTATGAGAACGACCTGGCGGATTACCAGGGGCCGGAATTCGAAGATGCTTTGCGCGGCGACGATATGGGCCCGCTGGAAATCGAGCCGGGGCCGATCGATACTCTCAGTTTCAGCGGAGGCGGCAAGGACAGCCTGGTGGCGATGAAGCTCTTGGAGCGCGCGGGCCTTCCCTTCGCGTCGTTCGCCTACTCGCACCCGGCCTACGGTCCGGCCGCGCCGCAGCACGCGCTCATCGATTATCTTGGCGACGCCACGGCCGCTCGCCGGCGACATCGGCTGCGCATCGAAGGCGGTATCGCGAAGTCGCCGCTGTGTGCAGAGACGCCGGCCGCGGTGATGGCGGCGCTGCCTGTCGTGCTGGCGCACGGGTATCGCTATCTCGCGATCGGGCATGAGCGCAGCGCCGACGCGGCCAACCTTTATTGGAAGCAGGCCGGCGAGGCGGTGAATCATCAGTGGGCCAAATCGCTTGAAGCCGAGCTGCTGATGGCGCGCTATCTGCGAACGCATCTCGCCGATCTGTCCTATTTCAGTCTGCTGAAGCCGATCCACGATGTGGTGATTTTTAATCTGCTCCATGACGATTTGGACGCCGTCGAGCGCGCACATTCCTGCAATCGGCGCAAACCGTGGTGCCAGCGCTGTCCGAAGTGCGCTTACGTATGGCTGAACTATATGGCTTGGCTTCCGCAGGATTGTGTGCGGCGCATGTTTCCGGATAACTTGTTTGAGATGCCGGAGAATCGGCGGTGGTTCCGGCAGTTGATGGGGATCGGGGAGCACAAGCCGTTTGAGTGCGTTGGTGAAATCGCGGAATCGAGGCTAGCGTTCGCCTTGTGCCGGCGCAAGGGTCTGCGCGGGGAGTTTGCCGACGCCTGCGCCGCGGAGTTGTCCCCGGATACCGCGCCTCTCCCGCATTACTTTACGGTACATCGCACGCCGCAGACCATCCCGGCATTGTTCGCCGAGCGGGTCTACCCCCAAATGGAGCGCGGCGCAGCCAGAGCCCGCGATCACATGAAACCGGGGACAGACGGAACGTTTCCACCATAAAACCGGGGACAGACGGAACGTTTCGCTGTGTCCTTCCAGGTCTTCCTTACAGTAGTAGGATCGCAAATCGAAGCAAATGAGGCAGTTAGGCGATATTTGAGGAACTCCGTCGGTCGGCTGAAAACTCGGAAACGTTCCGTCTGTCCCCGGTTTTGTGGTTTTGTGGTGGAAACGTTCCGTCTGTCCCCGGTTTCGTGCGATACGCCTCTGGTTGTATTTCCCTGACTTCTCAGTTCGTATTCCACTTGTTCGAACAAATCGTCAGCTTCCAACCCGCGAACGGTGTATCGTCTAGCTTCAAGTTGTTGTTCAAATACTGCAACCGCTGCGTCGCCTGCGTGTTCGTCTGATACCGGGCGGCCAAAAAGTACGGCGGCTCCGCCTGATACTGTACCGACACCTTGACGCTCACGTTCTGCGCCGTGGCCCCCGCCGGCAGGCTTACCACGTATCGCACTATCGATTTCCCCGACCCATTCGCATACTGCGGATCGCCGCCCACGTTGATCGGAAATGTCGACTCCAGATACTTGTGCGGAATTACCACACCCTTCGGCCCCGCCGGCGTCCAGCCCTGCGGCAGGATCCGGTTGTCCTTGACGATGTTGTCCCGCTGCGTGAACAAAGTGGTGAACTGCTTCTGCGCGTTCTGCACCAGTTCCTCATAAATCTGCACCTGCGACGACGACCTGATCGGATGCTGCTGATCGAAGTGCGGCTGATACTGCCCGCCCGCGAACGATTCCGTCGGCAGCGGCTTGCCATCGAAATCGACAATCGTGCCCGGCGCGACGCCGTTCTCGCCCGAGCTTGTGCGCCCCGACGAGAAAATCAGCTTGCCGCTCTGGTAAACGTCGAACTCGATGAACGCCCGCCGGAATCCAACGCCGCTCGGGAATCGATGGCCCACCAGGTTGTCCACTTCCACATCGGCTGTCAGCTTGCCTCCGCTGACGCTCACGTTCGGCAGCTTCACTTCCGCCGAACTGAAGCCCCCCTGCTGCACCACGTTGGCGATTGCCAGCGGCAGATCGTTCTTCAGGTTGGACATGTAATCGTACAGCCGCACGCCCAGGATCGGATTGTTGTCGTTTTGGTCGCGATACTGCTGGAACGTTTGCAGCATGAATCCGTTGAGCCCCAGCATCTCGTGACGCACGAATCCGCTGGTCCGGTAGCGCACGTTGAGTTCACTCGGAGTCGCCAGATTGTCGGCGGCCGGATAAGTGATGTCTTCCACGTTGGCCATTCGCGACATCACCACCGGAACGGAGATTCCGCTAGCCGCGTTTGTGTAACTGGTGGGCATGTGGCATTCCTGGCAGGTCTTCGCCAGCTTGCCCTTCCCATATTCGTCCTGGAAATCGCTGTTCAACCACTCCAGATACGTGGCCTGCTCGATCGACGTCTGCTTTGGATCGGCGCTGTCCAGCACCGGCAGCTCGATGGTATGGCAGTGTCCGCACATGCGCGACGTAGTGATGTACTTCTTATAGTCCGGATTGATCCCCAGCGACTGTTTCATCGGATACTGCGTGATCTGGTCCTTCTCAAATGGACCCAGCACGGTGTCCGGCTTGGTCGGCTCATAATTCCCGTTGATCAGGTTCTTCAAAAAATAATCCAGACTCATGTCCGCCGGTTGCGCGATGTGGTGGCATACGGCGCAACTGATCCCGTCGCGTGACAGTCCGCCGTAGAAATTGTTCCGATCGTAAACCCAGTTCACATCGAAGTTCTTGTCCTTGTTTTTGGGATCGTTATGAAAGGTCTTGTATCCCATGGCCCCGTGGCAGTTGAGGCAGGTGTTGGTGATGAGCTGCTTGTCGTCGACTTTGTTGCCGTGGTCGTAGGCCACTCCCGCGAACTCGCCGTCCAGTTGCGCGTAGAAAATCGGATCGCGCCCCGCCAGCCCCATTGGCGACCAGCGCCACTCGCCATAAGGAGAGATGTTGATGTCCGGCCCGATGAACATGTTCGGACCAAACGCCTTCTGGTTCGCCGTGTACGCGCTGTGGCAGCCCGTGCACTGGTCGGACGTAATGTATTCGGGAGGAACGCCCGGCGTGGAGATAGTCTTGTCGAACGTCTCCGGCGGAAAAATCTGCACATTGCCCGGTGCTTCATCGATCGTGATATGCGTGGTGGCCTTCAACATGGCGACATCTGCGTTCTTGTCGTGCGCGCCCGAATGTTCCTGTTGCAACGACGCCCTCAATGTGGAGCCCGGATTGCATTTCCCCGGCCATGGCGCCGGCGAGTTCATCCAGGAATTGTCCACGCGAAAAGTCAGCGGCCACTCGTGCGTGCCCTTCATGTTGCGCATGTCCGAGAATGTGTACTCGCTCGCCGCCGACGCGTGACATCGCAAGCAATACAAACCGAACCCGGCATTTGGGTATTGGAAATTGTCGGTGAAGATCATCCCCGCGCCCGACCCCACCGGATACCACACCTCTCCCCAGAACCACCCATCCTGCGATGCCGACGATTTCTTGATCATGAACGTCCAGTCGTTCGGACACCCGATGTTGTCGTCGGACTGGTTCCAGTAATTCGCCGCCGGAGGGGCGTACTGCTCCTTGATGATCACCGCTCCGTCGGCGATCTTGCCCTTCCGTCCGCCGAGCAGCCACGCGATCACTTCCGGCGAGTAGAAGATCCGCGCCGCCGGGTGCGTGCCATAGTACGTCGAGTCGAGGTACGGCCCGGTGTCGCGAACCCACTTGTCCTGACACCAACCCAGCTCGCGGTATCCGAGCGTCCCGAAGTACGATCGCAATTGCTTTTCGAAGTCGAATGGCTCGCCCTTAACCGGCAAATCGGCGGGGATTCGCAGCGCCGCTGGGACAGGCTTAGCATTTGGGCAGGGATTCACGGTCGATGCGGGCTGCGCGGCCGCGCAACAGGCCAAGGCAAACAACGAAAGGCGTACGGCAAACGATGTGGCGGCGCCTAAGGACATGGTTAGATCCTTTCTCCTGGCAATTTCCGTCAATCATAGCAGAGTTATGGGATTTGCGATGGGATTACTTCGTCCTGGGCACGGTCCTTGGGGACGCAGCCGTCCCGGGCGGGGGCAGTACACGCTTCAGCCGGTGAAAGAGTTCTCCGGGAACTTGCTAGACCAGATCCAGCGCCTGCTCGAAATCGGCCAGCAGATCGCGCCAATCCTCGATGCCGACGGAGATTCGCACCAAGCCATCCGTAACGCCCGCCTGTGCGAACTCCTCCTCCGTGAATCCGGAATGGGTGGTGGTCTTCGGATGGCACATCAACGTCTCCACGCCGCCCAGCGACACCGCATTACGCGCGATGCGCACGTTGCGCAGGAACTCGAACGCCGCCTTCTTGCCGCCGCGCAGATCGAGCGACAGCATGCCGCCGGGAAAATCGCACTGCTCCTGCACGATCCGTACCTGTTCGGGATCGGTGAACAGCGTTGGATACAGCACGCGCGCGATTTTCGGATGCGCCGCCAGCCGCGTCGCAATCCGCTCCGCGTTCTTGCTCGACCGGTTCATGCGCAGGGATACCGTGGGCAGGCGCGTGTCCAGCATCCAGCATTCGTCCGGTTGCAGAATGTTTCCGAACAAGCTCCGCTTGCGGCGCATCTGCTTCACCAGCGCCGGGTCGCTCGCAATCACCACTCCGCCGATCATGTCGCTGAAGCCGGACAAATACTTGGTCGCCGAATAGATGCTGAGATCGGCGCCCAACATCAGGGGATGCTGGAATGCCGGGCCCATCAGCGTGTTGTCCACCATTACAACTGGCTTCGGATGCAAGCGCGCGGCGGTGTCGGCGGCTTCCTTAATACCCGTCATCAGAATCGTGGGATTCGCCGGCGTCTCGATCAGCACGATACACAGATTCTTCGCCGAGCGAATGGCCTCGTCGATCTCCCGCGTCTGGCCGGCTTGCACCGGAATCCCCTCGATGCCGAGCGGCTCCAGAAAATCCTGGATCAGGTGCTGCGTCCCGCCATAGATCGGTACCGTATATACGATGCTCTGCCCGGGCTTGGCGAACGTCAGCAGAGCGGTCACAATCGCGGCCATGCCGGAGTTGAAAACCAACGCCGCGTGCGCGCCGGTTTCGAGCGGGACAATCTGGTCTTCCAAAATCTCCGCGTTGGGATGATTGAATCGCGAATAGACCAAGTCGGGCACTTCGTCGGGCTCGGGCTGCGCGCGCCCGGCCATCAAGTCGAAAGCGCGCTCCGCCGCCTCCGGACTCGAAAAAACATAAGTCGAACTGCGAAAGACAGCCGGCCGCGCCGAGCCGACGGAAAGGCTGGGATCGAAGCCCCGAGTCAGAACCTGCGTGTGTGGACGAAGAAGCGTTGAGTGCTTATCGGACATGAATGTGCCCCCACATTCGAGTGTAGCTGGTTGAGGGACTACTTCGGCGTCGAGCCCAACTCCACCCAGCCAGATGGATCCTTGTTGCAGTCCGCGGCGTTGCACCACTGAAAACTGGTCACCGGGTGCAGCTCCCAGATAGAAGCGCGCGAGCACGTCGATCCGTGATCGGGCAAACCGCAGTCGTCCCTGGGAACATTGTGTTCATTGTCGGCCATCAATTGCCCCACTACGCGAACCTGCTTGCCAAGCACCGCTTTCAACGCGTCGAGCGTCCATCCCGGTGCGAATTCCGCCCGATAGTGCGGAGTCATCTCCACAATTATCGAAGTCGCCTTCATGGTTGCCGTCGGCGCACCATTCGGAGTAGCCGCGGCAGCGACATTTTTGTCGAACCCGATCCCGATGTGGAAATCGGTGTCGTCCGGCCCGGTCAGCATGCAGTTGGTGCTCTCCGCGCCTTGACGGTTCGCGTAATAAAGATACCCGATCACTCCGTACTCCTGAGCCTCGCCCAGTTTTGCCAGGTCCTCCTTGTGGGTGGAATGATTGTCGCTCACCAGAGTCTTTGGTGTGTGGCTCTCCAGATCCTGAAAATCGGCCAGGCCGGTGAAAGACCGCACCGGCTTCGAATCGCGCGCCGGACGCTGGTTCTTCAAGGTGTTCAAGAAGCCATCGTGGATTCCCGTTGGGCTGCAGCCCGCTGGATAATTCGTATGGCACTCGCGGGAATTAGTCACGTCGCCTGCGCACTCCACCGCCGCGGTTGGCTTTAACTCGACAATCTGCTGAACCTGCTTGTGGATCTGTTGACGAGCCGATTTTAGCCTGAAATGCTCCATAACTACGGGCACGGAGCCGGCAAGAGCCAGCACCAAGACTATGGCAGCGCTGGCCCAACTCACCCAGTCGCTGTTTGACCACAAACGAGCCTTGCGCGCCTGCGATTGCCGCTTGTCTTTGTCTTCCCATTGCTGCACCGAGGAAGCGATGCGCCCAATCGCCGGCCAATCGTACGCCGGAGTTTTTTCCGTGATGCCACCCTCAGAAAGAACCCGGCACGCCACTCGATGCCCGTAATGGATCAGCGCGGCAACCTCTTTCGGAGAAAACGCATCCAAGTCGGTGCGAATGTTCCGTAGGCTCCGCTGCGTCCCGGGATCGGGCGCGGAGGCGTCCTCATCCTGAGAAATCGGAATGCCGATATGAACCCTCTGCACGCTGTGGCTGTTCGTGCCGAGCATTTCATACTGCAACTTGCTGACACGGGTCATCAACATGTCGCTGGCGCGAACGTTCCGCGAAAACATCGACTTGTAAGGCCTGTTCAGAGCCCAATCGAAGTTGCCTTCCGCGTCGCTCACGATCAGAATGTCGACTCCATCCTCCTCAGCCTGCAGCGAGAGCAGCTTGTTGAGCCCGAGGTTATCGAAGACGCCTCCATCGGTTAAGTACTGCGGGTTCTGAAATTCCGCTTGGTCGCACATCAGTACCCTGTTATCGATGAGAACCGGCGGAAACAGCGGTGGAAATGCGGACGAAGCGGCAACCGCATAGGAGACGTGAAGTGTTGGACATTCGATGCGGTGGTCGCCCGAAGCGTCGCTGAAGCAGAACCCCAACCGGTCAAAGGTACAAAGCGATCCTGTCGTCATGCTGGTGCACAGGATGTTGATTTCGGGCGACGACGGCAGAGCCTTCAAGATGGCGGGCTTGGCCGACTCGCCCTGGAACAACCGATCGTAGGAACGCTTCAGCATTTGCGTCAATCGCCAATGCTTGCGCCAAAAAGTACGGGGAAGCAGGGTAATCCACGCTAGAATCCACCGGCGCAGAATGCGTCCTCTCACATCCGCCATCGTGAATTTGATAACTTCCTTGGCCGCGCTATCAAACTCTTCAGGTTTCCCGGTGTATCGATCCCAATTCAGTCCAAGATGAGCCGCCAGGACGCTCCCGCCGGACACGGAAGTAATTCGATGCACATGCGATAAGAGGCCGGCGTCGTAGAGAAAGCGAACCACGCCGAGGTGAAACAGAGTAGCTCGGAAACCGCCGCCGGAAAGTGCCAGCCCGATTTTCTTTGGCTCCATATTCGGGCTAAGTTAATGCTCCCTCACGTGAGTCACTTCGCCGGCGCGCTGGCCGCTGCCTTCGGCTCCTGCCCCAAGTCTACCCAGGCCGATGGGTCCTTACTACAGTCCGCTGCGTTGCACCACTGAAAACTCGTCACCGGATGCAGCTCCCAGATGGATGCCCGCCAGCACGTCGGTCCGTGCCCCGCCAACCCGCAGTTGTCCTTCGGAACATTGTGTTCGTTGTCGGCCATCAACTGCCCGACTACGCGAACCTGCTTGCCGAGCACCTTCTTCAATGCGTCGAGGGTCCACTCCGGTGCCAAATCGGCGCGATATTGCGGCGTCATCTCCACCACCACCGCATCTTCTTTCATCGCGAGCTTGTCCGAGGCTGACGGCGCGCTCTTCGACCCTGCTGCTGCGGCCACCTTAGCGTCGAATCCGATGCCGATGTGATAATCGGTGTCTTCCGGCGCGGTCAACTCGCAGTTGCTGCTCTCCGCGTTTTCCTGTTTGGCGTAGTAGAGATATCCAATCACGCCGTACTCCTGGCCCTCGCCCATCTTCGCCAGATCGTCTTTGAGGCTGAAATGATTGCTCTTCGCCAACGTGCCCGGCGTGCGGCTCTCCAGATCGTGATAATCGGCCATGCTGGTGAAGAATTTCACCGCCGTCGAATTGCGCGCCGGATGCTGGTTCTTGAGAGTGTTCAAGTAAGCGTCGTAGTTGCCGGTTGGGCTGCAGCCGGTGGGATAGCTGGCGTGGCATTGCGTGTATCCTTCGATGCTGCTCTCGCACTGCACCGCGGCGTTGGGGTCGTTCGTCACCGGCTTCAATCCGCCGCTCGGGATCACGGCGCCGAGCACCAGTGCCAGCCCGAGAGGAGCCGCGCCCATCGCTCCCAGCGCCGCGGGGCCCGGTTTGCTCTTGCTATTTTTTTTCGGCATCGTCGTTCTTGCTCCCGGCCTGAATGCCTTTGCTTACCGCATAGGTGCTCGCGCTGATGCCTAACAACGCCAGCACGTTCGCCGGAATATCCGGAAACTTCTCCGCATCGGGGCGCGCCGCAACCATCAGGAAAAGACTCAACCCAATGACGAAGGTGAAGATCAGAAGTTGAAACCGCGACATGCTGGCCTTGCCGCCTTCGTTCAAGAGCGTAGCCAAGTCGATGTTGCCGCGGATGATCTCCACCAAGACCACCATTCCGAACAGGAATACCAGGACCAGCAGCCCATAACCGATGCTCATGGTGAGCCTGGTCTTGGCGCTGTCCGGCCCCCACACACCAATACCAATGGCGATGAGCGTCACCAGCACCACCATCACCACCTGCGCTCCAACATATTTCCCTTTTTCTTGTTTGTTCTCTTGATCGGGCATTATCTTCTCCTATTTAGGTTCGGTTTTCTTGCGGTTCCCGGACATCACACTTTGTACCTTCCCGCCAAGATAAATCGCATGGCTCCCGCCCAACACCGCCACCAGGCCAATGGGCGGATCCGGAAGGCTACCCGCTGCCGGATCGTTGATCACTTGCAGCAAATAATACATCCCGGCGAGCACCGTGGCCATCAACATCTGTACGCGAGCCGGGCTGAAAGACTCCTTGTCGACGCCGTGCTTCACTTCCAGCAGTCCGGACATGTTAATGCCGCGCGTCAGGATCTTGAGGATCACCACCACCATCAACCCGCCAAGCAGGATGATCATCGCCCAGCGCGTGGCTCGTACCAGATCGGGCATTGTTGGGTTCCAGGGTTTCGAGAAGTATACTCCATTGCCGCACCATTAGCAATTCACGGTTCCGACATCTTCGAAATTCACGGCATATCGGCGACAACTCCAGCACAGCGACCCCGTCGCCCGCAGCGTTACCAAATGGCAGCAGTTGCGTCATCATGTTTCTTAGGAGTGTTGCCACGTGTTTGCCGACCTCTCCATGGCCACCCGCGTTCTCCGCCGCAGCCCCGGATTCACTCTCCTAGTTGTCCTTTTGCTGTCGCTGGGCATTGGAACAAACACGGCCATGTTCAGCATCCTGGACGCATGGCTGCTCCAGCCGCTTCCCTTTCCTGAACCCTACCGGCTGGCCATCGTTCTCAAGAGCGAAGCAAGCACTCCAACCGAGCCCAAGATCTTCCCCTTCTATCGCGACCTGGACGAATGGGCTCGCCACAACAGTTCATTCGCCAATCTGGCCGGCATGTTCTGGAGAAGCTTCGAGACCGCCGACGGCGGCGACAACATTTTCGGCGTCATCGTCACCGCCAACCTGTTCGACACGGTGGAAGTGAAGCCGGAGCTGGGCCGCACGTTCCGGTCCACGGACCTCGATGGACCGCCGGTGGCGGTGATCACCCACGAGCTTTGGCAAAACCGCCTGGGCGGCGCGCGCGACATCCTCGGCAAGTCCATCGTCCTGAGTTCCAAAACCTACCAGATCGCCGGCGTGATGCCGCCCCGATTCACCGTTCGCATGATCGAGCAGTCCTTGGATCCCCAGGTGTTCGCGCTGATCCAGAGAGACGAACCACTGTACGCAGCCGGCGGCCTGGGACCGGTCGCGGCTATCGGAAGGTTGAGACCGGGCGTCTCCATCGGCGCGGCTCAATCCGATTTGGCATCCATCCAGCATGAGTTGGACCAGCGTTATCGAGACAATCCGAAAGGCTACACGGTCCTGGTTACGAATCTGCAAAAGGATAATACCCGCAGCCTTCGCGCGTTGCTCTGGCT
This sequence comes from Bryobacteraceae bacterium, assembly GCA_035632375.1. Lineage (GTDB taxonomy): Bacteria > Acidobacteriota > Terriglobia > Bryobacterales > Bryobacteraceae > Palsa-89. Next base: position 18,651 of record DASQGY010000260.1, read on the forward strand.
GTCCGCCGCGGCGGTCGGATTGGTCCTGCTGATAGTCTGCGCGAATGTGGGCAGCCTGCTGCTGGGCCGCACGCTCCAGCGACAACGCGAGATGGCCATCCGGTTCGCACTCGGCTCGGGCCGCTGGCGAATCGTTCGGCAACTGCTGACCGAGAGCGGTCTCCTGGCCGCGGCCAGCGCCATCATGGGACTACTGTTCGCCTATGCCGAGGTTCGCCTCTTTCAAACCGCCAACCCCTTCGGCCGAACGCCTGTTCATCCCATCGCCCTTGACGCGCGGGCATTGGCGTTCACGATGATCGCGTGCATCGCGAGCGCCTTGATCTTCGGACTGGCGCCGGCGTTTCATGCTTCCCGTGCAGACCTGAACGAAGTAATGAAAGCTGCTGGACGTGGCATCGCCGGCGGACGGGCGGCGTTTCGCGCGCGAGCTTTGATGGTTACCGGCCAGATTGCCCTCTCCCTGGTTCTGGTGGTCGGCGCGGCGCTGTTGATCGAAACGCTGGCGCGCCTCCAGTCGCAGCCGCTGGGTTTCCATGTCGAGGGGGTAACTGTCGCCGGCGTTCACATTCCAAAAAATCGCTGGAACGATCTGGCGTCGCGGCGATTGATCCTCGACCGGCTGGTGGACAATTTGAAAGCGATGCCGGGAGTGCGGGACGCCGCAATCGGCAACTCCACTCCGCTGGGCGGCGGGCTTGAAGAACGCTTCTCCATCGAGGGGCAACCGGAGCCGAGCGAAGAATCCGCTCCCAAAGCGGACCGCCAATATGTGACATCCGGCTACTTCTCCACGCTCCAAATCCCCGTGCTCGCCGGGAGAGGCTTCCAAGACAGCGGCAACAACTCACTGGGCAAGGAAGTTGTCGTGAACCAAAGCGCGGCCAAGCGATGGTTCAAAGGCCGGAACGCGGTAGGTGCGCACGTGAAGTTTCCCAAGGACAAGGAATGGCGTACGGTTGTGGGGGTGGTTGGCGACACGTCTTACACCTTTTACAACACCATCGAATGGCTCACCGAACCGCGCATCCTGATTCCCTCGAAACAAGACGCCGATGAGCGGCTTTCACCGGTTGCACGCGAGGTCTACGCGGTGATTCGCGGACCACAAGTCACTGCCGATCAAATGCGCGCGGTGCTGCATACAACAGACCCGGCGCTGCACCTCGATCGCGTGCAGACTTTGCAAGAAGAGATCGATGAAGCGATTCGCCAACCTAGGCTCCGCACCCAAGCGCTCGGCGCATTCGCCGGACTCTCCCTGCTGCTCGCCGCCATCGGAATCTACGGAGTAATGTCGCAATCGGTGATCCAGCGCAAACACGAAATCGGAATCCGAATGGCCTTGGGCGCGGGCGTCAACGACGTAATCCGCATGGTGGTTGGCCAGGGCCTCCGTCTGGCAGTCGCGGGCATCACCGCCGGGATTCTAGCTGCGTTGGCTGCCACCAGAATCCTCGCATCTATGCTGTACGGCGCAAAACCAACCGACCCACTCACCTTCACAACAGCAGCCCTGATCCTACTAACCGCCGCCGCGCTAGCGGCCATACTCCCGGCACGCGCCGCGGCAAGAGTAGACCCAATGAAGTCCCTCCGCGACGAATAACAAAACCGGAATAACAAAACCGGGGACAGCCCGCATGTTTCCGATCAACAGCACAATCCAGAAGTTAGCGCACCGTTCACTTCAGCCGCCGAGGTATTCATCAGAACGGCCCGATCTGTCTGAACTGCCTGGGTTTACCCAGCGTGAGCCTCT
>DASQGY010000261.1:0-28767 GCA_035632375.1 Bryobacteraceae bacterium
CAAGAGGTAGATGATCCACGTGTTACTCACCCGTACGCCACTGTACTCATGGATTGCTCCACTTTCTCGTGCGACTTGCATGTGTTAAGCGCGCCGCCAGCGTTGATTCTGAGCCGGGATCAAACTCTCGTTTGATCTTGTGAGACTATAGCCTGACCCGTACTAAATAGGCCAAGCCTTAGATCGACTCGGTTTGACTCAAAGTTCTGACGAACATTACTTCTGCATCCAACCAGATTGTCAAAGATCTGCGTAGCCAGCTTGACGATCTCTACTTGCGCAAAGAAGACCAAACCAACTACCGGCCTCGAAAGCCGTTTTGGCGCAAGAGCCGCCTCTATTCGCGGTTAACCCCTTGAACCAGAATTCTTGGGAACTGAAAGAACTGCCTGACAGGAGATGAGGCGTTACTGCTTCGTGCTACCTGCCGTAGAATTTCTGCCTTTCGTAAGCTTAGCAAACGCGAGTCTCGATGGCAACTGCCCATTCGAAACTTTTTTCGCCTGCCAACCCAAAAGGCGACCTCAATCAGAATAACAGACCTCGCCCCGCATAGCAACAGGCAACGAAAAATTCCTTCCCGCCAGCTCAACTCATTGAAAACAGACCCCTCTACGCCAGAGACTCCCCAACTTGTTAACCCCTTTTAACGCTCCCCGTCATCTCTAAAGTTTTCCGGGCACGCTGCCGATGAAGGAGGGATGACGATGTCCAGCCCAAAGCCGATGACTAAAGTTCTCGTGGCTGACGATCATGGCGTCGTCCGCAAAGGTCTGCGTTTTCTGCTGCAAACCGACCCGACCATCGAAGTCGTGGGCGAAGCCGCCGACGGCCGTGAAGCCGTACGCCTCACCGAAGAGCTCTCGCCCGACGTGGTGGTCATGGACATTACCATGCCCCAGCTCAACGGCATCGACGCCACATCGCAAATCGTCAAGCGCGATCCCGACGTCGGAATCGTCATGTTGAGCATGCACTGCGACGAGACTTTCCTGGTCCGTGCACTCGCCGCCGGCGCTCAAGGCTATCTTCTAAAGGACTGCGCCGAGGCCGATCTGCTGCAAGCGGTCCGCGCCGTAGCGAGCAAGAAGCTTTTCTTCAGCCCCACCATTACCCAGACCTTGCTCGAAGACTACATGCGCCAGATGCAGAACGAGGGTCTGGAAGATTCCTACGACCTGCTAACCGACCGCGAGAAAGAAGTGCTCCAGTTGCTAGCCGAGGGTAAGGCCAACAAGGAAGCCGCCGCGCTGCTGAACGTCAGCCTCTACACGGTGGAAACGCACCGCAGCCGCCTCATGGCCAAACTCAATCTCCACAGCACCGCCGACATCGTTCTCTACGCCGTCCGCAAGCGCATCATCCAGTAGTTCAGTAGTCGACGCCTGTATCCGTGGAAGTTTCTACTTTTCACAGCAACTTGCCAGCAAGTGGTAGCACAGGCTTCAGCCTGTGGATGTTGACTGTTAGAGCGTCTTGCCACAGACCACTAGCTGCCCTCCCGCGGCAACAACACCTCCAGCCGCGTCCCCTTCCCCACCTCCGACCGGATCGCAATCTTTCCGCACAACTCCCGCACCCGCTCCGTCATCCCCAATAGTCCAAGCCCATACACCACGCCGCCATCCTGATCGAACCCCACTCCGTCATCCTCCAACGTAACCGCAAGCTGCCCATTCTGATCCTGTACCCGCACCTTGATGTTCTTCGCCTGCGCGTGCCTGGCGCAATTGGTAAGCCCTTCCTGCACGATCCGATACAAGTAAGTCCGATGTCGATCGCTCAGGTCCTTCAAGTCCCCCGCCACTTCCAACTGGATTGGCGTTTTGTACCGCCGCGAGTATTCGCGCGCTTGCCACTCCAGCGCCGGACCCAGGCCCAACACATCCAGCATGGCCGGCCGAAGTCCCATGGCGATATCGCGCGTGGTTCGCAGCGTACTCTCGGCCAGCTTCTTGGCCTGATCGAGATGCGGATCCTGGTCCGCGCCCGACGCCGCGCGCGCCCGTTCCATATTGCCCAACTCCATGCGCAATGCCGTCAACAATTGCCCGATCTCATCGTGCAGCTCGCGCGACAGCACTTTCCGTTCCTGCTCCTGCGAAGAGACCAACTGCTGCGAGAGGTGCCGCAAGCGCTCCTCGGCCTGTTCCGTCGCTTTCTGGTGCTCAGCCGATTCCTTCTCCAGCGACGTGATGCGGAAAATGCTGGCTGCCGCAATCACCGCGCTCACGAACAGAGCGGTCAGAATCGTCTCCCAGATGTCGTTCTGCAGTGCCTCCACCGACTTGGTCAAAGCCCGCCGCCGCGATTCGAAGTTCTCCTCGTTGAGCTTCCCCAGGTCCTCGGCTACTGCAAAGATGGTCATGGTCTGGGTACCCGGCTGGTCGTTGAGCAACTCGGTCTTCGCCCCAGCGACCGCCGCCTGTTGAAATTCCGACGCCACCATGTCCAGATACGATCGCAGCGCGCTGGCCAATCCTTCGAAAGCTTTGCTCTCCTGCTGCTGACGCAAAGCCCGCAGTTGAACCAGAGCCGCCTCCGTCTTCGATCGCACGCCAGCCAGTTGCGACGAATAGTAGGTTCCTGGCTCCTTCCTATCGAGCAACCGGTCCCGCCGCAGCACTGCTACCCGCGAAGTGTCCGTGCGAATGCCCTCCACCAGGTTTTCTACCTGCCGGTAATTATCCTCAACGGCCAGGATTTGCTCGTGAATCCGCCGCGTCTCCTGAATGTTGGCCACGCCCGATAAACCCATGATCAGCAATAGAAAACCGAGCCCGAACACCGAAACGGGCCAGATGCTTTGTTGGGTGAATTTTTTGGTCACGGGGACTTTACCCTATCTCCCTTACTCCATCGGCGGTATGGCTTTTTTCCGTTAACAAACCGATAAGAGATCTAGGAGCAGAACAATGGCAATAATCCAGTTTGTGACAGCACTTCGGACGTTTTGCCGCGAAAACCGCGGCCAGGACCTCATCGAGTACGCCTTGATGGCCGGTTTCGTGGCCGTTGCCGCCGGCGCCATCATGCCCGGTGTGGCCACCGCCATCAGCACAATATTCAGTCAGATCGCCTCGGTGATGACCACCGCCTCAACCCAGAGTTGATCTGGAACGGCGAGTCGTCAGCAAAAGGCACGGGAACTTCTCCGGCCCCTCTGCGTAGTTAGCAGCATGGGTAGCTTCCTGTCCGATCTGCGTCATTCCATTCGCCTACTGATCAAAACTCCCGGGTTCACGGCCATCGCCATCGCCGCACTGGCGCTCGGCATCGGAGCGAACACCGCCATCTTCTCGGTGGTGAACACCGTCTTGCTGCAACCCTTGCCGTATGCGGCGCCGGAGCGCATCATGCGCATCCACCGCACCTTCCCGCAAGGCGCAGGCGACTCCGTGTCCATCCCCAAATACATGGCCTGGAAGAAAGACAATCAGGCCTTCGAAGCCATGGCCATTTACGATTTCTCCGGCCCCGGCTTGAACCTCGGATCGGGCGATCATCCCGAGCAGGTCAAAGGAATCCACGTCTCCGCCGAGTATTTCCAGGTCTTCGGTGTGAAGCTGGCGCAAGGCCGGACTTTCCTCCCGCAGGAAGACCTGCCCGGCGGCCCGAAGACCGCTATCGTCAGCTACAACCTTTGGCAAACGCGTCTGGGCGGCGACCCAGCCCTGGTTGGTAAGCCACTCGTCCTCGGCGGCGACCCATATACAGTGATCGGGATTCTGCCACCCACCTTCCAATCCGATCCTCCCGCCGACGTTTTCATCCCGCTGCAGGCCGATCCCAATAGCATCAATCAGGGCAACTACCTGCTGGTTGCCGGCCGCCTCAAACCCGGTCTCACAATCGCGTCCGCAAACGCCAACATGAAAATCGCCGGCGAACGGTTCCGCGATGCCAATCCAAAGTGGATGGATAAGACCGAGGGCGTCGGAGTGATGCCGCTGCGCGACGCGCTGGTGGGCGATGTCCGCCTCCCGCTGCTGATCCTGACCGGCGCCGTGGGCTTCGTCTTGTTGATCGCCTGCGCGAATGTCGCGAACCTGCTGCTGGCTCGCGCGGCCGCCCGTCAAAAAGAGATCGCCATCCGCACCGCCATCGGGGCCACCCGTGGGCGGCTGGTTCGCCAACTGCTCACCGAAAGTGTCCTGCTGGCGACTATCAGCGGTGCGCTGGGCTTCGTGATCGGAGCTTGGGGAGTGCGCGTGTTGCTCGCCTTGAGCCCCGGCAATTTACCCCGCATCAACGACCAGACGCATGCCGGCTCCATGATTTCCGTCCTCGATTGGCACGTTCTGGCATTTACTTTTGGCGTCGCCCTGCTCACGGGCATTCTCTTTGGCCTCTTCCCCGCCGTACACATCTCGCGCATGGACGTGAACTCCGCGCTCAAGGAAACCAGCGGCCGCTCTGGCACCGGACTCCGGCAGAATCGCGCGCGCAGCCTGCTGGTGATCGGCGAAATGGCGCTGGCCGTCATTCTGCTCGCTGGCGCGGCGTTGATGATCCGCACTTTCGTCGGCTTGCGTTCCGTGCAGTCCGGGTTCGACCCGCACAACGTCATCACCATGCAAACATCGCTCACCGGCGGCCGGTACGACAGTACCGCCAAAGCGGCGAACATGATCACCCAGGTGCTCCAGCGTGTGAACGCGCTCCCGGGTGTACAGGTCGCGGCCGCAACGGTGATGCTGCCCCTCGAGGGTGGCGTCGACTTTCCATTTGTCATCGAGGGCCAGCCGCCGGCCAAGGGCGGGATCTACAACGGCGACGAGCAATGGCGCTTCGTGTCGCCCGGCTACTTCAACGCCTTCCGGATTCCACTGCTTCGCGGCCGCCAGTTCGACGATCGCGATAACGGGAAATCGGAACGCGTCCTCATCATCAATCAAGCCATGGCCAAGAAATATTGGCCGTCGGGCGACCCCATCGGCAGCCGCTTGAGCATTGGCAAAGGCCTCGGTCCCGATTTCGAGGAGCCAATCCGCCAGATCGTCGGGATTGTCGGCAATGTTCGCGAAACCGGATTGAGCGATTCCGACCAGGCAGTGATGTACGTGCCCGAAGCTCAAATCACCGATCCGTTGACCAGACTGGCCAACAGTGTGGTCCCGCTGAGCTGGGCCATTCGCACTGCCAACGACCCGTCGAGCCTGGTCGCCCCAATCCAGCGCGAGTTCCTGGCAGTAGACGGCCAATTACCAGTCTCGAAGGTGCGCACCATGGAACAGGTAGTCTCCGAATCCACCGCGCGCCAGAACTTCAACATGCTGCTGCTGACCATCTTCGCCGCACTAGCACTGACGTTAGCGGCAATCGGAATCTACGGCCTGATGTCCTATACGGTGGAACAACGGATGCAAGAAATCGGCATCCGCCTGGCGCTCGGCGCCGGCGCGCGTGACATGCTGAGCATGATCGTCCGCCAAGGCATGCTGCTCGCAGGCATCGGACTGGCCATCGGCTTAGGCGCAGCCTACGGGCTAACGCGCTTGCTAGCAAGCCTCCTCTTCGGCGTAAAAACAACCGACCCAATCACCTATGGTGCCGTAGCCGTGGTCCTGACCGCAGTGGCCTTGCTAGCGTGCTACATCCCAGCCCGCCGCGCAACAAGAATCGACCCCCTAATCGCCCTGCGTTACGAGTAGAGCTCGATCCACCGCCCATACTCCGCGATGCTAGAAAAAGCCAGGTAGCACAGGCTTTAGCCTGTGTAAGTCCCAGAACGTTCGCAAACCTTGTTTTTCAGCAACCTCCTTTAACCTGTGAAATCCTTTTTCAGCCTGCCTGCTAGAACAGACTCAGTCGCTGCACCTAGCCGAAGCGCGAAGCGCTAAGTGCTTTACCCACCACCCACTACCCACCCCCCACCACCCACGCCAGTCTGGGGAACAAAGTTCCGCAGACTGGCGTATACTCGGTTAGAGCCGGAGAAAAATCGCATGAGTTTCCTTTCCAAGCAGTTCATAGATGTCATCCAGTGGACAGAGCCGGAGGATGGTATTCTGGCCTACCGCTACCCCATGGAGGACATGGAAATCCAGAACGGCGGCAAACTCACCGTTCGTGAGTCCCAGGCCGCCATCTTCGTCAACGAAGGCAAGCTAGCCGACGTCTTTGGGCCCGGTCTCTACACCCTGACCACCCAGACTCTGCCCATCCTGACTTACCTGATGAACTGGGACAAAGCGTTCAAATCCCCGTTCAAGTCCGATGTCTATTATTTCTCCACTCGCGTCGAAACCAACCAGCGCTGGGGCACCGCGACACCCATCACCATTCGCGACAAGGAATTCGGCGCCGTCCGCATGCGCGGCTATGGAATCTACGCCTACAAGATCGCCGACCCGAAAATCTTCCACCAGAAAATCAGCGGAACGCGCGACATCTATCGCGTAGCCGATCTCGAAGGACAACTGCGCAACACCATCGTCGCGCGCATGACCGATTCGTTCGCGCAAAGCACCGTGCCGTTCCTCGACATGGCGGCGAATCAGGAAGCGCTCGGCCAGAAAATCGCCGAGCACCTCAAGCCGTCGTTCATGGATTTCGGCCTGTCGCTCGAAAGCTTCGTGGTAGAAAACATCTCGCTGCCCGACGAGCTGCAGAAGATACTGGACCAGCGCATCAGCATGAACATGATCGGCGACATGAGCAAGTACACGCAATTCCAGGTAGCGCAATCCATGCCGATCGCCGCAGCAAACGAAGGCGGTGGCGGCGTTGGAATCGGCGTAGGATTGGGTGCAGGCGTTGCGTTCGGCCAAACAATGATGAACGCAATGCGCCCCGGCGAAGCCCCGCCAGCAGGACCAGCCCCCGCAGCCCCCGGTGGTGGACCGGTGGCTCCCGTTGCTCCGCCAGCCGCGCCAGCAGGCGAAGTAAAATTCTGCATGAACTGCGGCAAGTCAATCCCGAAGCCGGCCAAGTTCTGCCCCGAGTGCGGCGGCGCACAAGCGTAGCGCACGCACTCATGCGTGCCGCGTTCACACTCGTGTGAACGCAAGGTACCGAGATTCCAAAACTGTGTTAGCCTTTGCTAGAACCTCATGAGCGGCCTGGAATGGATCGTTGAAGCACACGGCTGCAACCCAACGGCCCTAGCCGATCTCGACCGACTCACTCACCTCTTCAGCTCCCTAGTCGGTCAACTCCATCTCCACCCCCTAGGCAAAACCAACTGGCACCAGTTCCCCCACACCGGCGGCATCACCGGCGTCAGCCTGCTCTCTGAATCGCACATCGCCTGCCACACCTTTCCGGAATACGGGTCGCTCTGCCTGAACATCTTCTGCTGCCGCCCGCGCCCCGGCACCGACTTCGAAGCCTTGCTCAAAAAAGAATTCGAAGCCGCGCGCGTGTGCGTCCGCAAAGTGGATCGTCCCTACCAGCCATGAGCGCCCCCGTTGCGAACTGCCCCAACTGCGGCGCGCCTGTTGCTTTCCGTTGGTCCAGCGCCGTGCAAACCACCTGCGAATTCTGCCACTCCATCCTGGTTCGCACCGACGTCGATCTGAAAAAAGTCGGCGAAGTAGCCGACCTCCCGCAGGACGCTTCGCCCATCCAGATCGGCACCGAAGGCGTCTACCAAAACAAAGCCTTCGTCGTGATCGGCCGCATCATCTATGAATACGAGCAGGGCGGCTGGAACGAGTGGCACCTGGTTTACAACGACAGCAGCAACGGCTGGCTCTCCGACGCGCAACTCGAGTACGATCTCTCCTGGGCCGCAAAACCAACCGAGGCGATGCCGCCGCAGCAAAACATCCAGCGCGGCAATCAGTTCGCGTGGAATAATCGCACCTACACCGCCACCTCACTCACCAAAGCCCACTACAAAGGGGTGCAAGGCGAGCTTCCCTTCGAGTATTGGGACAAAGCCGACCTACTCTTCGCCGACCTCCGCACTCCCGATGGCGAATTCGCCACCATCGACTACAGCGAAGACCCGCCGTTGCTGTTTCTCGGCCGCGCCGTGGAATTCGACGAGCTGCACTTCAAGAACCTGCGCCTGTTCGAGGGGTGGTCCTGATGAGCAGCGCCTCCGTCAGCCCGCCCATCGTCAAGCCCCGGTCATTATCGTGCCCCAACTGCGGAGCGCCAATAGAACTCCGCGGCTTCGCCCACACCCTCAACGCCGTCTGCCCCAACTGCCTGAGCGTACTCGATGCCACATCGCCAGAGCTTCAAATCCTGCAAAAGTATCACAGCAAGCACCGGGCGAATCCCGCCATCCCGCTCGGCACGAAGGGAACTCTCGCCGGCGTCCAATACCAGGTGATCGGCTTCCAGGTGCGCGAGGTCCACGTGGATGGTGACACGTTCAGTTGGGACGAATACCTGCTCTTCAATCCCTATAAAGGCTTCCGCTATCTAAGCGCGTATCAGGGCCACTGGAATTTCATCAAGCCTTTAAGCGCGCTGCCGATAGAAGTACGTTCCATAGGCAAACCGTCGGTCCAGATGTTGGGCCGCAATTACGTTGGCTTCGACACCGTCACCGCGAAGACCAGCTTCGTGCTGGGCGAATTCCCCTGGCAAGTGCGCGTGGGCGATTCTGCTCTGGTGCAGGACTACATCGCACCACCCTACATGCTGTCGTCGGAATCGACCAACGAGGAAGTCACCTGGTCGCTCGGCGAATACATCACCGGCGATCAGCTTTGGAAGGCCTTCCAACTTTCCGACAAGCCTCCGGGAGCCGCTGGGATTTTTGCCAACCAGCCGTCGCCAGTGCAGGGAAAAGCCGGCTCGGCGTGGCGAACCTGGCTGTGGCTGAACGTCGCGCTGGCAACCATCGCTTTTGTCTTCAGCCTATTCTCGGCCAATCGCAACGTCTTCGATAACAGCTACGTCTTTGTGCCCGGAACCAAAGCCGAGGCCTCCTTCGTCACACCCACCATCGAGCTTACCGGGCGCCCCTCCAACGTGGAGGTTGCAGTCCACACCGACCTGATCAACAATTGGGCCTACTTCAACTTCGCGCTCATCAACGATGAAACCGGCCAGGCTTTCGATTTCGGCCGTGAGGTCAGCTACTATCGCGAAGACGGCGAAACCGAAGGCAAGCAGAACGATTCGGTGATTATTCCCCGCGTTCCATCCGGGCGCTATTATCTTAGGGTCGAGCCCGAAATGGATACCAAGCCCGGAACGGCCATCATGCGCTACGATCTGTCCCTGCGGCGCGACGTTCCACGATATACGTTCTTCTGGATCGCAGCCCTATTGCTGCTGATCCCGCCGATTGTGACCAGCATACGATCGGCCAGTTTCGAAGCAGCGCGCTGGCGCGAGAGCGATTATGCGCCGGCCGGCTCCAGCGGAGGTGACGATTGAAGAATCCACTGTTTTTGGTCTACGGCGTCATGATGATCGGCCTCTCCAGCTTCGCGCACTATCGCGGCTGGAGCTTCTCGCGCATCAATGAGCAAAAGATTTCCCCCAAGTCGATTCGCGATAATCCCGGCGCGTATCGTCCCACCTATGGCGGCTATTCCCGATATGTCGGAGGTAAATGAACATGACTGACTTCCATCCCGTTTCCCTGCTGAATGCCGTCGTGTACGCGGCGCTCGGCATACTGATTTTCGTGATCGCCTTCGCGATCATCGACAAGTTAACCCCATACCATTTGTGGAAAGAGATTGTGGAGGACAAGAACATTGCGCTGGCGGTCCTGGTGGGCGCGATGTCGATTGGGATGTGCATCATCATTGCCGCGGCTGTGCACTAAAGGCGGGTTGTAGGTTGCAGGTTGTGGGTCGTAGGAAGAGCTTTTCCCACAACCCACGACCCACGCCCCACAACCCTTCCCACAGATGTCCATTGCTCTATTCCTCTCCGTCTTCCTCATTGCCGCCTGCGGGCTCATCTATGAGTTGATCGCCGGAACGCTGGCCAGCTACCTGCTCGGCGACAGCGTTTTTCAGTTTTCCACTATCATCGGCTGCTATCTCTTCGCCATGGGGATCGGTAGTTACCTTTCGCGATTCCTCCATCGCGGACTCGTCGCGCGTTTCGTCTCCATCGAATTGATGGTCGGCTTGATCGGCGGGTTCTCGTCTTCCCTGCTATTTCTCGCATTCGCTTACACCGAAGCATTCCGGCTGGTGCTCTACGTGGTCGTGATCCTGGTGGGTACGCTGGTCGGCCTCGAAATCCCGCTCCTCATGCGTATCCTCAAGGAGCGATTCCAATTCCGCGAGCTGGTCTCCCACGTCCTGACTTTCGACTATCTGGGCGCACTGGGAGCATCGCTTCTGTTCCCGATTTTGCTGGTCCCGAAACTTGGACTGGTCCGCTCAGCGCTGCTCTTCGGCATCTTGAACGCCGGCGTTGCGCTGTGGTCCACTCACTTGTTTCGCGAACAAATCGGCCGCGGCTATGGCCTCCGCACCGGCTGCGTGGTGGTACTCGCAATGCTCGGCGGCGGGATGATTTTCGCGGATCGTATTTCATCCGCTGCCGACAACAACCTCTATGCCGACGAAGTGATCTTCAGCCGCAACACCCGCTACCAGCGCATCGTGCTGACAAAGTGGAAGGACGACCTGCGGCTGTTCCTCAATTCGCATTTGCAGTTCAGCTCACGCGACGAATACCGTTACCACGAAGCCCTGGTCCACCCCGGCCTGGCGGCGCTTCCCGGCGCTCGACGAGTGCTGGTCCTCGGCGGTGGCGATGGCCTCGCGGTGCGCGAAATCCTAAAATATCCATCAGTCGAAAACGTCACGCTGGTGGATCTCGATCCCGAGATGACACAGCTCTTCACCAACCATACGGTCCTCTCGGAGTTGAACCAGCATTCTTTCCGATCGCCGCGCGTGCACGTGATCAACGCCGACGCCTTCCGCTGGCTGGATTCGAATCCTGACCGTTACGATTTCATCGTCGCCGATTTTCCAGACCCCACCAGCTACTCGCTCGGAAAACTCTTCACCACCACGTTCTACCGGCTGGCGGCGAAGCACTTGAGCACCAACGGTCTTCTGGTGGTGCAAAGCACATCGCCGCTGTTCGCACGCCAGTCCTACTGGTGCATCGTCGAAACGGTGAAGCAGGCCGGGCTGCGCACCTATCCGTATCACCTCTACGTTCCGTCGTTCGGCGAATGGGGATTCGTGATCGGCAGCCTGGTTCCCTATGAACCGCCACAACAACTGCCGCAGGGTCTCCGCTTTCTCGCGACGCGCGATGTTCCGGGGCTTTTCATATTCCCGAACGACATGCAGCCGGTCCCGGCGGAGGCGAATCATCTGAACGATCAGATCCTGGTCCGCTACTACGAGCGCGAATGGAAAGACATCGCCCGATAAGCCGCCGCGTATTTCTGGCCGCGCCGGCGCTGGTCGGGCTGTCGCGCAAAACCGACACGCCGATAACCGGCAGCTTCGTCAACGACGCCTTCCAACTCGGCCACCGTCTGCGCGACCGCGCGGCATTCCGTCCACCCGCGCATCAGCAGCGCATTCCCATCGTGATCGTCGGCGGCGGCATCGCCGGCCTCAGCGCGGCCTGGCACTTGGACAAGCGCGGCATTCGCGATTTCGTCCTGCTCGAAATGGAATCGCAGGCCGGTGGCAACTCGCGTTGGGGTGAAAACGAAATCTCAAGATTCCCTTGGGCCGCCCACTATGTCCCGGTCCCGGCAAAAGGCGAATCGCTGGCGCGCGAATTGTTCGAAGAGCTGGGCGTGTTCCGCGACGGCAAGTGGGACGAACGCGTGCTGTGCTTCGATCCGCAGGAGCGCCTGTTCCTATATGGCCGCTGGCAGGAAGGCATCGAACCGGAGCTCGGCGCAACTCCGAAGGATCGCGAGCAATACCGCCGCTTCAACGACAAGATCGCCGAATTCCGCGCGACCGGCCAGTTCACTATTCCGATGGAGCGCGGCGCGAAGCCTTCGCCGCTGGATCGCATGTCGATGGCCGACTGGCTGGCTAGTGAACGCTACGATTCGTCGGTGCTGCGCTGGTACGTAAACTACGCCTGCCGCGACGACTATGGAGCGCTAGCGAAAGACACCTCCGCCTGGGCCGGCATACACTACTTCGCCTCGCGTGAGCCGGAAGAGAAAGGCCCACTCACCTGGCCCGAGGGCAACGGCTGGATCGCCGGCCAGCTATTGAAAAAGCTCAACCGCTATGTACAAACCGGATCGGTGGTTTACCGCGTGACACGCAACGGGACCAAGTTCCGCGTGCTGACCGAGCAAACCGAATACATCGCCGATCACGTGATCTTCGCCGCTCCCACGTTTCTGGCTCCCTACATCATCGAGAGCGCCCCGCCCGCGGCAGGATTCCAATATTCCCCGTGGCTAACCGCCAATCTCACCCTGGACCGCATCCCCAGCCAAAAAGGCGCGGAGCCCGCCTGGGACAACGTGATCTACGATTCCCCAGCGCTGGGCTACGTGAACGCGACCCACATGACCGTCGACACCCACGTCGAACGCACGGTGTGGACATTCTATTGGTCGCTCGCCGAGTACACACCACAGCAAGCCCGGGCTTTGCTACTGGCGAAAGACTGGAACTACTGGAAAGAAGCAATCCTGAACGACCTGGCCAAGGCCCATCCCGACATCCGCCAGTGTGTAAGCCACATGGACATCATGCGCTTAGGTCACGCCATGGTTCGGCCGGCCATTGGCTTCGTTTTTTCACCAGAACGAACCCGTTGGTTGGAGCAGCGAGGCAACCTCCATTTCGCGAACTCCGACCTGAGCGGCCTCTCCATCTTTGAGGAAGCCCAATACCGCGGCGTACGAGCCGCCGACCGCATTCGCTGAAAAAGGCCTTCACAGGCCGTGCCACCTTCGGAAACTTGTCAGCAAGTGGTGGCACATGCTTTAGCTTGTGCGCCTTCCCAATTTCAGTCACAACCCTTCGAAATAAACAACAATCGCGCCCAAGAACCTGAAATCAAACCGCTTCCGTCCGGTCCATCCTTCCACGAAACTGCCATCCGGCAAGCTCACCCGTCGTACGCTTGCACTCATGAACAGGGTGACGGGTAGCGCCGAACATGCGCGGTGCTACGCCTTGCAACACTCCCCTAGTTAAACTACGTGGCGCATCGCAAGTCAGAAACTGAAACTTGCTCAACCGCCTCCGTATTGGGTTGCGGATCGCAGGGATCCAGGCTAAGCGTGAACGTGAAGGTAGATCCTTTGCCTGGGGCGCTCTCCACTTGGATATCGCCGCCCATCAGGTCAATTAGCCTCTTGGAGATGGCAAGTCCCAACCCGCTGCCACCGAACTTGCGAGTCATCGATCCGTCGCCTTGGACGAAGGGCCGGAACAGCCGGACCCGCACGTGTTCGGGGAACCCGATGCCTGTGTCGGAAACCCGGAATAGCAATTGAACTGCGGGGCTGGTGGATATGGTTCGGGACACGGACACCTCCACTGCTCCGCTCTCCGTGAACTTGACCGCGTTTCCCACCAAGTTCACCAGCACCTGGCGAATTCGCAGCGGATCGCCTTGCATCGTGTCCGGCACGTCCTCCGACACGAACACCTTCAGGCCTATGCTCTTAGACGCCGCCCGATGCGAGAACATCTTCATGACGTCGGCGACGGTGCCGCGAATATTGAAGGGTTCGTTCGAAATCTCCAGCTTGTTGGCTTCGATTTTGGAGAAATCGAGGATGTCCTCAATCAAGGCCAGCAGCGATTCGGCGGACCCCAGGGCAGTCTCCGCGTAGTCGCGCTGCTCCGCGTTCAAAGGCGTCTCCAGCAACAAGGTGGACATCCCGATGATGCCGTTCATGGGCGTGCGGATTTCGTGGCTGACGTTGGCGACGAACTGGCTCTTGAGCTCGGAAGCTTCCATCAGTGCGTCGTTCACGGCCTTCATCGCGTTGGCTCGTTTCTCGCTGGCGCGCTGCCGAACCCAGAGATAGCCGATCAGGAAAGTCGTGACCACGATTGCCGCGCCGATCAGAATCTGCCGGTAGGGCGGCAGCGGCGCAAACCGGAAATCCGAAGCGGACTGCGGGACCAGATTATATTCCACTGGCAAATCGGGCCGCTCCTGGTATTTGCGCACAAATGCAGTGATTTCGATATTGCCACCCTGCAGAAATCGATCGGCGAAGGTCCGGTCTTGAAACAGGTCCTCCCGAACGTAAACGCGAATCTGACCGGATCGGTCGTGGAGCACAGCTCCGCGAGTCAAAAAATCCGGCGGTACTACCAGATTACCGGCCACCCGGACTCTTTGCGCGTAATGAAGCCCGTCCAAGGCCTCGCTGCTCATGGTGTCCCGCGTCGGCGGAACGCTCTGGTGACCCAATTTCGCCGCGGCAGTCACATGGACCTCCTCGGCGCCTCGGAAGATCCAAAACTGGCCGGTGACCTGTATCCGGTCGCCCGCCTGGAACAGTCCGCAAAGCACGGATGCGTTAGTGGTGAATAGTACGATGGCCGCGTCACCGTCGTCAATATACGCGAGGCAGCCGTCCTGAGCCACCCACATTGGCGTAGCGGCCAGTGTGCCAACGGTGGCCACCTCGGAGAGCTTTCCAGCCAGGTTGTGGTCGAGGCTTAAGATGGACCGGATGGGCGTCGTTTCAGTGGCCGTGAGTCCCGCCGAAAACAGTGATCCAAGTAACGCAACCCCGATCGCGATACGCATGGTGGTCTTTCACCTAGGATCGTCCGGAAAGTCTTGGGCCATTAGGGGGAAATGGCCGTAATTCCGAGAAGGTACTCGACCCCAGGCCCGCCACCTTCCGAAACTTGTCAGCAAGTGGTAGCACAGGCTTTAGCCTGTGGGTCTCGGTGGCACATGCAGAATCTTGGCAGCACGCGACGACTTTGTGGGGCGGACCCCTGGGCGGACCCCCTGGTCCGCGGCCGACGCCCCCGTCGGCCCGCTGACGATTCTGTGGGGCAGGCATTCTTGCCGCCGTCGGCTTTCAAGCCGGCGCGCTGGGCGTCGAGAAAATCGTCGCGGCGTGCAACGAATCAAAGTAGTACAGGCACAAGTCCAGGCTTGCGAATTACCGCTTCGGACCGTACCCGAAAGTCGCGTAAGCATGATGCTGCGCCCGGGCAGGAGTGTCAGGCAGTCGCCGCCGGACGGAGCGTAGCGCACCGCGTAATCGCCCTGATGTTGTGACTATGGAGCAGATTGTTCGCCGCCACGCCGATTCTGCTCCCTCTAAGGAGACATGAGCCTCTTACCGTCCGAGCATCCCAAATTATGCCTTGGGATGAGCTTTGTCGTAGACCGCCATCAGGTCGGTCAGCGAAACCTGCGTGTATTTCTGAGTGGTGGAGAGCTGTGCATGGCCGAGCAGTTCCTGGATGGCGCGGAGATCGGCGCCGTCGCTCAGCAGATGCGTGGCGTAGGCGTGGCGGAGGCTGTGCGGATGGATGGACGAATCGCCAGTGATCATGCGGGCGTAGAACTTGACGATGGTGCGAGCACCCCGGTCGGTCAGGCGGTTGCCGCGATGGTTTAGAAACAGAGCCTGCTCCTGGCCCAAGGCGGGCTTGCGCACGGCTCGATACCTCTCCACTGCAACGGCCGCCTTGGACCCGAATGGAACCTGGCGTTCCTTCTTCCCTTTGCCCCGCACCCGAATCCATCGTTCGCTGAAATCGAAGTCGTCCAGATTAAGGCCAACAAGTTCACTAATCCGCAGTCCACAGCCGTACAGCATTTCGAAAATCGCGAGATCGCGCGCCGGATAAGGACGCTCGAGTTTATCCGCTGCCACGCCGTCCACCAGCGTGTTGGTTTGCTCCGGCGTCATCACCGACGGCAACGACTTGGGAGCTTTGGGCGTCCGCACCAGCTTGGCGACGTTGGTCCGGATCACACCTTCGCGCAACAGGAACTTGAAGAACGACCGCACGGCGGCGAGCTTGCGGCGCATACTGACGGCCGTTAACTTCTGTTGATACAAATGGCCCAGCCATTCGCGAATCGCCAGCGCGTCGAACTCCTCCACCAGGGGCTGCGGCTTGTCCTTGATGGTAAAGTAATCGGAGAATTGCGCAAGATCAGAAGCGTAATTCCGCAGCGTGTGCGCCGACACATTCTGCCGTTTCAGCTCGTCCAGGAACCGGCCGATTTGTGGCGCGAGCTCAGGCATAGACAGCACGATACTCGTCCAGTTTTTCTAAGGCGCGCCGGCAAACTTCGGCGTGCCGCGCTTTCTTGTCGTGCCGCAAACGCCGGCGGGTTTCTTCTTCGAGTTGAGGCAGCAGGTCGAAAGTGATATTCGCCGGCTGGTAATTGCGCGGATCGGCGCCGGACACGTAGGCGCACAGAGAACCGAGAGCGGTTTCGCGCGGGAATGGACGCAGCGGCTCGCCCGACGCCAGCTCCACTGCGTGCCGTCCAGCGACCAGGCCGGTGGCGATGGATTCCACGTAGCCCTCAACACCGGAGATCTGCCCGGCGAAGAAGACTCCGGCGCGCGCGCGGAGTTGCAAGGTCGGGCCGAGCAGCGCGGGCGCGTTGATGTACGTGTTGCGATGGATCTGGCCGTAGCGCAGAAATTCAGCGCGCTCCAGGCCGGGAATCAGACGGAAGATGCGCGCCTGTTCCGGGAAGCGCATGTGGTTCTGGAATCCCACCAGGTTGTAGCTGTCCGCGCGCAGGTTTTCCTGACGAAGCTGGACCACGGCGTAGGGACGGCGGCCGGTCCGCGGGTCCACCAGCCCCATCGGCTTCATCGGTCCGAAGCGCAAGGTTTCGCGGCCGCGGCGGGCGATCTCCTCGATGGGCAAACACGCCTCGAAGAACGGCGTTTGATCTTCCGGGATGTGCGCGGGCACGGCATCGGCGGCGAGTAGAGCGTCCAGAAAGCGTTCGTATTGCTCGCGATCGAAAGGGCAGTTCAGATAGTCGTCGCTGCCGTCGATCGACTTTCCGTAGCGCGAGGCGCGGAACGCGATGGTGAGGTCGATGGAATCGGCTTCGACGATCGGGCTGATGGAATCGTAGAAGTACAAACGATCGGAACCGGTGATCCGGCCGATCTCTTCGGCCAGCAGGCCACTGGTGAGCGGACCGGTGGCGATAATGGTGATCGCGTCTTCGGCGATGGCGACTGCTTCTTCGCGCCGCAGTTCAATCCGAGGATTTGTTTCGATGTACTTGGAGACTTCGGCGGCGAAGACTTCCCGATCGACGGTGAGCGCCTGGCCGCCGGGCACTCGAGCAGTCAGGGCTGCCCGTAACAGCATCGAGCCCAGCCGCCGCAGTTCTTCCTTGAGCAGCCAAGGTGCGGAGTTTTCCGACTCGCTCTTCAGTGAATTGCTGCAGACCAGCTCGGCCAACCGATCGGTCTTGTGCGCGGCAGTCGATCGCACGGGGCGCATTTCGTGGAGCACGCAGTCGAGGCCGGCGCGCGCGATCTGCCACGCTGCCTCACAGCCTGCGAGCCCCCCGCCGAAAATGTGGATCCGGGCCACCCATCACCAGGATACAGGCGGCACGCCGCGTGGGGCAGGCTGCCAAACGCCGCGCGATTGTTAATCGCGCTTCAACAGTCTTAGCGCAGAGCTTGTTCGACCGCGACCAGGGCGATCTTGGCGACGGCTGGATCCACCAATCGCTTGAAATCGCCGAAGTGCATGTGAACCACGTCCCGGTGCGTTCCGGCAGTGAAAGCGATAAACTCCTGCTCGGCAATGCTGACGTCGACGATTACCGGCAGGTGGAACAGGTTGCCGAAGGGCGGCATCGCGCCGAGCTCGCACTCCGGGAAGAGCTCGCCCAATTCACGTTCGCTGGCCAACCGTACGGCCGGGTCGTTCACGAAGACGCCCAGGATGGACATGTCGATCAGGCAGTCGGCCGGGAGAACCGCGAAACCGTAGCCCTGTGCGCCCACGTACACCACTGTCTTAGCCAGCTTGTGAGGCGAAATGTGCTCGGCGAAGGCGACCTCGAGCGCGGTGAAAGCCAGCGAGTGCTTGGTGTGAGCGTAAGAGATATGAGCTCTATCAAGAAAATCGAGGCAACGTTGTAGGGTGGTCATAGACACCTCTCTACTTCGTATCGGGAGCAAGAAATGGGCCACGGAGAGAATCGGAAACCGGCTGATTCTCCTAGCGGCGGATTGCATGTTGCGTGGGTTTTTGCGCGATAGCGCGCAGATGCGCTGGGGCTGTTACCTCAACTCACCGGATGGCGCAGGATGGTCCGCAGTTTCGCCGGGGCCACGCGGCGCGGGTCCGAGAGGTAGATCTCGTGGTGCGCACCTCGGAATGCGAGTCCCTGGCCGGTAGCGAACTTGCGCATGACTTCGATAGTCGCGCCGCACTGGTCGTAGGGACCCACGTGCAGTATCTGCACCGACTGGCCTTCCTTCAGTTTCCTTACTTTCACCTCGCCGACCTCCGGGTCTTTGCCCTTGTCGAGCAGCTTACGGACAGCGCCCTTTAAATCCTTCGCGCCGATGAAATCGGGGATGCGGATGCACAGGGTCCAGATGGTGCGGTTATTCTCGGACCAAAGGCCTTCGAGTTTCGAGACCGCGTAATCCTGCCCGGCGAATTTTCGGGCCATTTTGATGGTGAAGGCGACGTTGTAAAGCGCGCCGATCTTCATCTGAAACTCAGCGCCGCCCGGTTCGCCACGGCCGTCGATGGCCAAGTACTGCGCCGGCGATGCCTGCAGCAATACCGGGTTTTTCGGCGTCACGTACTCGGCTTTGTATTGAACATAGAGGTCAAGCTTCTTTGGGGTTTTCATGGCAGTAAAGGTAAATAGATTTCCGTTCGTAAGTTTTCTGGCGCGGTGTCGTACAGCGAATTCAAGTAGCGCTCGAATGCTGGGAGCGATGCCGGTTCGCGTCCGCTCGCTGGTAACCAATCGCCGCACAGGCGATCATAGGCTTCCTGAATGTTGTTGTATGGACCAGCGTGCGGGATCACGGCATATTGACAGCAGGCCATTTCCTGGATTCCAATCTCGCCTTCGGGTTGCACGGCGTCTTCCACCACCAGGGCGGCGTCATAGCGAAGCTTCGCTTCCGGCGTCACATCGGGCGCGTCGTAAACCACGCCCAGAATCACCATGGATGGGCCGAGCAGCCCGCGCATGCCGGCCCACATCATGAGTCGCTGCCAAGCGGGTCCAACCTGATGGTAGGGGCCGACGTGTCGCAGGAATGCGATGCGCTTTGGTCCGAATTCCTCCAGGCGAACGCCGGGAACATCGGTTGCGCCATCGGCCTTCCGGGCTTTCCGATAGGTGGACGGCGTCAGGCCGAAACGAGCGGTGAAGGCGCGGGTGAACGCTTCGTGCGATTCATAGCCCGCGTCGAGCGCCACGTCGATCACCGGGCGATCGGAAAAGCGGAGTTTTTGGGCCGCTTGCTCCAGGCGCAGGCGCCGCACATATTCCATCACCGATTCGCCGACCATGCCGCGGAAGATGCGATGAAAATGAAACGGCGAGAAGCAGGCGATGCCGGCGAGTTCGTCGAGCTCCAGCGGCTGATCGAGATTTCGCTGGATGTGCAGCAGAACTCGTAAGAGCCGTTCCTGGTAGGACTGCTGTGTTTCTTCGGTCATTATCCAAGTTCAGTGTAGACCGGCCGTGGGACGGATTCTTGATATTTCTTGCTGTTCTTACGGGAGTTCACGGATGCGGATGTTGCGGAACATGATTACGCAGAACTGATCGTGGAGTTGGAGGCCGATGGGGCCGGTTTTGGGGCGCTTCGGGTCGCCGGGATGCTCGGCTACCACTACGCCGTTGAGCTTCACACGAATGACATCAGTGCGCGATTCGATATCCAGAGTGTTCCACTCGTTGTCTTTCTGCGCGCCAACTTTGGCGTCCACCAGGCCGTAGATGCTGCCGGTGGGATGCGGGTCGGGGTACTGATTGTTGATCTGAATCTCGTAGCCGACCTTCGATGGGGTGCACTTGGTGTCGGGCGGAGCGGTGATTCCGCATTTGGCGCGGGAGGGATCGCGCAGCGAGACGCCGCTGTTGCCCATCACGCGGGTCCAGAACTCCAGGTGCAGATCGAACTCGGCGAAGTCGTTGCGAATGGTATAGAGCCAGGATTGTTGATCGCGCCAGCCGTTGTACTGGCGGCGGGTAATTGTTTCGGTGCCGGGCACTGGCTCAGTTCTGGCGGGCCTCCGTTCACCGAGCAGGGTACCATCGGACATCACCAGCCATACGCCGTCGCCGATGATTTCCCAGCCATCCAGATTCTTGCCGTTGAAGAGCGGCTTCCAATCGGCGGCGATCAACGTTGCGACGGTGAAGATGGCGAGGACGATGACGCGTAGCATGCCGCTCATTTTAGCGCCTGGACAAAGGTCTCCACATCGAGAGCTTCAACCTGGGGCGCCAGCGCACGGCTCCGCAACGCAGTTTTCGACGGGCGATGAACGATACTCTGACGGAGCGGCGCCTTCTTGTTCATGGAGTGGCGCAACGAGGCCAACGGCCCCGCCATGGCAGGGAGGACGGTCTTGGACGCCTTGCACTCCACCATCCACAGATCCCCGTGCGTGTTCGGAAACAGGAAATCTACCTCAAGACCCTGCTGATCGCGAAAATGGTACAGTTCTTTCCGCCGTCCCCGATTGATCTGACTCTTCAGGATCTCCGCCGCTACGAATCCTTCGAACAAAGCGCCGAGAAACGGCGACCGGTCGAGCTCCGCTTGGGTGTTGATGCCCAGGAGGTAACACGCCAAACCCGAATCTCCCAAATACATTTTGGGGGACTTGATGAGCCGCTTACCGAAGTTCTCGAAGTAAGGTGGAACCAGTATGATCTGGCCGGTGATCTCCAGCACGTGCAACCACTCGCCCACCGTTGGTACAGAGACGCCCAGCGGAGCGGCCAGATCGGTCTTGTTCAAAATTTGCCCGTGCCGGCTGGCGAGCAAGGCGAGGAATCGCCGGAAGGTTACGAGGTCGCGAATATTGATGACGGCACGCACGTCCCGCTCCAGATATGTTTGGATGTAGGAACTGAACCACAACCCGCGTCCTTTGGGATCGGCCACGACCTCGGGATAACCGCCCAGCAGAAGGCTCACGCGATCCGTCTCGCCCAAACTGAACGGCAGCAATTGCAGGATTGCCGCGCGTCCAGCCATCGACTCACTGACACCCTGCATGAGGGGAGCTTCTTGGGAGCCGGTGAAGAGCCACTGGCCCATTTTGCGGGGCTGGCGATCGATCCGCGTCCGGATGTAGCCGAATAATTCGGGCGTGCTCTGGATCTCGTCGAGCACGGCGGGGAGCGGGAGCTCGTCCAGCAAGGCTCTTGGGTCGGAGCGCGCGCGGGCTTGTACGTCGGGGTCCTCCAGGAGGACATAGTTGGCGCGCGGAAAGAGGCGGCGCAGGAGTGTCGTCTTTCCGGCACGCCGGGGCCCGGTAACAACCACGGCAGGGAACTTGCGAGCAGCGTGCAACGCGGTTGGTTCGATGGCGCGCGCCAGGGATCGCATATGAGAATTATAAACTAGTACTTTAGAAAACTCAAGTAGCTGGTATTTTGAGCCTCAGTTTCCGCGGACTCTTTTTATGGGAGGGGATCGAGTTTTGAGTAGCCTGGATCGCACCAAGGGATCAGGCCGGGTGCATCGTCGGACCACCAGACCATGACGCGGCCGGCGAGCGATTCGTCGGTGGCGAGGCGAACCACTGCATCGGCGACCTCAGTCAGTTCCAGCAGCCTCGAAGGCACGCCGCGTTCCTTGCGTTGCTCGGGGGTCAGAGTTTTCCAATAAGACAGCGGGCCTTCCGATGCGATCCAGCCGGGGGCCAGGCAGTTGACGCGGATGTGTTCTTCCCCGGCTAGCCAGGCGAGGCCGGTGGTCAGGCGGAGGACGGCTGCTTTCGCCGCGTCGTAACTCGGCGAGCCGGGATTCGTGCGGCCGTGCCACAACGCTGAGATGGAGCTGATGTTCACGATTGCGCCACCACCGGCGCGGCGCATGGCGTCGATGGCGAAACGAGTGCCGTACATTGTTCCCAAAAGCTCGGTTTGCATTGTCTCTAGCCAGAATTCGAGCGGCGCGTCCGGGCGATAGGCGGGGCCAGTGGCGTTGTTCACCAGTATCCCTAACGGTCCGAATGTTTGCTCCGCGAATTGGATCAGGTTGCTTATTTGTTCCGGAATCTGGACGTCGCAGTGGCAGAAAGCCGCTCGGCCGCCCGCGGTTTGGATTTGGCGGGCTGTCTCCTGCCCCCCGGATTCATTGATATCCGAGACAACCACGGCCGCGCCGTCGTGCGCGAGGCGGCGGGCGATGGCGCGCCCCGATCCGTTGCCGCCTGAGCCCGTTACGATTGCAACTTTGCCTTTGATGTCCATGAACCCTCTGCGCTCAGCTTAGCGGAGATACACGACAGCTACTGTCATGTTCGGTATGATGCGGTGGAATGCGTTTGCTCGCCAGCCTACTGTTCGCCGCTGCGCTGCCCCTGGCCGCCAGGGTCGATTTCGTGCGCGAGGTGAAGCCGATTCTCGAAAATCATTGCGTGCGATGTCACGACTCGAACGGGGCGATGCGCGGAATACGGCTGGATAAGAAGGAGCGCGTGATGATGATCTTGGTCAAGAAGAAGCCGGACGACAGCACTCTTTATCTGGTGGCGAAAACCGGGATCATGCCGCCGGGCCCCCGCAAGGTGACGCCGGCGGAGATCGAGGTGCTGCGCAAATGGATCGCCGAGGGCGCGCGGTGGCCGAAGGGCGTGGAACTGGTGGGTAAGAATCCGTTTCTCTCGCCGTCAAGATAACTTGCGGGGCCGCCCTTTAGAAGCGTGAGTCTGTATCCTGCGGCAAGATTCACTTCCACCCCGTTGCACAAATTAAACCCGCCTAGCCGATTCTTAACCTTGCGATGTTTCGATTATACTATTTCTGCACATTTACCAGCCTATTACGCGTTAATGTTCTTGACACTTACTCCTGGGCGAAATACACTTGTTTCATAGTGTTGCATACGTGGGCTCTCGCGCCCATGTTTTGGGGTCAAAAACAAATCCGAGATTGAGGGAGGGATTTCTATGTCAAAACTAACTTCCATGTTCTTTTTAGCGCTGGTTCTTGGCGGGATTGCATTCGGCCAAGTGGCGGGACGCCTGACTGGAACGGTGGTCGATCCATCGAGCGCCAGCATCGCGGGTGCGGAGGTGAACCTGTACCTATCCGGCGGCAAGGCGCCGGTTCTCTCCACGCGGACGACCTCGGAAGGGATATTCGACTTCACCGCCGTGCGTCCCGATACGTACCGCCTGGAAGTGAAGGCGCCGGGTTTCAACAGCCACGAGCAGAGCAACGTGTCCATCGATCCGGTGCGGCAGACATCGCTGGCGGCGATCAAGCTGGAAATCCAGAGCACCACGCAAACCGTAGAAGTTACGGTTTCGACGGCAACCGTAGATACAAACTCGGTAGAGGTATCGAGCACGGTAACGCAATCCCAAGTGCTGAATCTTCCCGTTCTCGACCGGCAGGTGAACAATCTCTTTTACACGCAACCGGGCGTAAACAACAACGGCCGCGCCGACACGGCGATCAACGGCCTGCGGGCGCAGAATACCAACGTAACGCTGGATGGGATCAACATCCAGGACAATTTCATACGCATCAACGGCATCGACTATATCCCCAACAAGCTGACCATCGGCGAAGTATCGGAACTTACCGTTTCCACGTCGAACCTGAACCCATCGATCGGGGGCAACGCCAACGCCATCACCCTTTCGACGCCATCCGGGTCGAACCAATATCACGGTAATGCCTACTGGTACAACCGCAACAGTTTCTTTTCGGCGAACGACTGGTTCAACAACAGAGACGGCGTGGATCGTCCGTTTCTCAATCTAAACCAGTTTGGCGGCGCATTCGGAGGACCGGTCAAGCGCGACAAGCTTCTCTTTTACCTGGCGTACGAAACCTACGATCTGCACCAAAGCACGCCGACCTTGACTACCATTCTGACTCCGACCGCTCGCCAAGGCATCCTGCAATACCGGACAAACGGAACGGGACCGATCCAGCAGTTCAACGTTCTGCAGAACCCGGGCGCGACCCCGGCGCCGCTGACGATCGACAAGTACGTGGCTACGCTTTTGGCCCAAGTGCCGACGACCGGGAACAGCACCTCGGCGGGCGATGGGCTGAACACCACGGGATATCAGTTTAATGCGAGATCGAACAACCGGCGCGACAGCATTATCGGAAAAGTGGACTACAATCTTTCTCTGAAGCATGTCTTCAGCGGTACCTACCGATGGAACCGCGACAATCTGGACCGTCCGGACATCGGCAGCTTCTTCACGGCCATCCCGCCGGTCTCGAACCAAAACAACGCGAAGTTTTTCTCCGGAAGCTGGCGCTGGTCGCCTACTGCCGCGCTCACCAATGAGGTGCGCGGCGGCGGCAATCTCGCGGTAGCGCCCTTCGACGTGTCGGGCACTCCGCCCGCCTTCTTCACCACTGGAACGATCATGACCAATCCGGTAAATTCGTTTCGTCCACAGGGCCGCACGGTACACACCTATAACCTTCAGGACAACGCCAATTGGGTACACGGCGCGCATTCCGTTTCGTTCGGATTTCAGACGCAGCAGGCTCGCGTGGCTCCCTACGACTTCGGCGGCATCGTGCCAAGTTATACACTGGGAGTTTTTTCGGCTAACGACCCATACGGGTATGGCGTGGGAGACATTCCAGGCGCGAACGCCACGGACGTAAACACGGCCAATAATCTGCTGGGTACACTGGCCGGTTTGATTCAGTCGGCATCCCAAAGTTACAACATCACCAGCCAAACCTCCGGATTCGTCGCCGGCGCGCCCTCGGTGCAGCACCTCTCATTCAACGACTACGCCCTGTACGTTTCGGACAACTGGAAGCTCAATCACCGGCTGACCGCAACGCTCGGCGTGCGATGGGATTATTTCCCGCCGGTCTCCGAGACCGACAATCTGTTGATCCAGCCCCAGTTGATCAACAACAATCCGGTGCAAACGCTGCTCGGCAATGCGACGCTGACGTTTCAGGGCAAGCACCCCTACAGCAGCTCCAAGCACAACTTCGCTCCCAACGTGGGCTTGGCCTGGGACCTTTTCGGCAACGGGAAATCGGTGCTGCGCGCCGGCTACAGTATCTCCTACGCTCAGGACGATCTGCTGGAAGGAGTTCTAAATACGATGGTGGTGAATTCCGGCCTAGTTGGATCGTCGAGTATCTCCAACGCATTCGCGTTCACCAGCGCTCCTCCGGCCCTGAAGGCGCCGGCGTTCCAGATTCCCATCACCACCCAGCAGAACTTCGTCAACACGGCCGGCAACAACGTCCAGGGCCTGATTGCCCCCAACCTGGCCACTCCGTACGTGCAGCAGTGGAACTTCGGGTTCCAGCATGAGTGGAAGGGTGTGGTTTTCGATGCGAGTTACATTGCGAATCACGCCGTCAAGCTGCTCCGCCAGATCGATTTCAATCAGATCAACGTCAACCAGGGTGGATTCCTTCAGGACTTCATCAACGCGCGCAACAACGGACTGGCCTCAAGCGCGGCGGGCAAAGGATTCAACCCGGCGTTTAACCCCGCGATTCCAGGAAGTGTGGCGTTGCCATTTTTCAGCAGCCTGCCAAGCGGCGGCTTATTGTCGAACGCGACAGTTCGCACCGACATCATCAGCAACCAGGTAGGCTCCTTGGCACAGCTCTATCAGCAGAACAATATCTTTCCCAACAATCAGCCAGGTTTCTCTTACTTCCCGAATCCATTGGCGCTGTATTCGAGCGAGCTGACCAACTTCAGCAACTCCAGTTACAACGGACTGCAGGTGCAGGCGCGAAAGCGAACCAGCAGCGGCATCCAGTTCCAGGCGAGCTACGTGTACGGCAAGGCGTTCAGCGACACCAGCGTGGAGCGCGGCCTGGACCCGATTCTGGACAACAACAATCACAAGATCGAGCGTGCGCGCGCGCCGTGGGATCTCACCCATTCGTTCAAGCTGAACCACTACATTCCGCTGCCCGCAGGAGACGGACACCGCTTCAGCTACCGTCCTCTGAATCGGGTGATCGGCGGTTGGGCGATCAGCGGCTTCGTCGCGGTGCAATCCGGTGCGCCAGTCTCCATTCTTTCGGCGCGCGGAACACTGAACCGCGGCGCGCGCTCCGGTCAGAACACGGTGGTAACAACGGATACGTTGAGCCAACTGCAAGCGATCAGCGGAGTGTTCATGACCGGCAAGGGACCGTACTATATCAGCCCGTCGGTTATCGGGCCGAATGGCACCGGAGTTGCGGCGGACGGCAGTGCACCGTTTGCCGGCCAGGTGTTTTTCAATCCGGGCGCCGGGACGGTGGGATCGCTGCAACGCCGCATTCTCAGCGGACCGTGGTACAACGACTACAACATGGCGATCTTGAAAGACACCAAGATCACTGAGCGCCAGAGCATTCAGTTTCGGGCCGATTTCTACAACCTGTTCAACCATCCGAACTTTCTGGCGGGCAACCAAAGCATAAACAGCACTAGCTTCGGCAAGATCACGCAAATGTTCACCAGCGCCGATGGGGTGAGCAGCCGCGTGATCCAATTCGGACTCTATTACCGGTTCTGACCTCTCCGGTGAGATCGGCGTAGACGGCGCGCCCGTAGAGTGGGGGCGCGTTTCACAGGCTAAAGCGTGTGCTACCACTTGCTGACAAGGTTCTGAAGGTGGCAGGGACTTTAGTCTGTACGTGCTGGAAATGTAGAAACTCCAGCCCCGAGCGCGGCGGAGCGGGTACAATGATCTACCAATGAAACGAATCGCGTTATTGCTTGTTTTGCCGGGCTTCCTGTTGCATGGTCAAAACCAACGGCGTGGGCAGCCGCCATTCAACGTAGTGGAGGCGGGCATCCCGGCGATGCGGACGGCCCTGGAGCAAGGGCGCACTACGTCGCGCGCATTGGTGACGCAGTACCTCACGC
The DNA here is from genome assembly GCA_035632375.1 of Bryobacteraceae bacterium. GTDB lineage: Bacteria > Acidobacteriota > Terriglobia > Bryobacterales > Bryobacteraceae > Palsa-89. Next base: position 26,960 of record DASQGY010000261.1, read on the forward strand.
GTATTGGGCTCTATGAGGACAAACTTCACGCCGCGCTCACGGTGAACCCGCATGCCCTTGAAGAGGCAGACGAGCGGGATCGGGAACGCGCGCAGGGGCGAGTGCGTGGACCGTTGCACGGCATTCCAGTGGCGCTGAAGGACAACATTCTCACGCACGACATCATGACCACGGGCGGAGCGCTGGCCTTCGATGGATTTGTTCCGCCGTACGACGCGACGCTGGTGAAGAACCTGCGCGAGGCGGGCGCCATCATCATCGCCAAGACCGGGCTTACCGAGTTGGCCAATTGGGTGGCGGGCGCGCCGACGCCGATGCCGGGGAATTACAACGCGGTTGGTGGATTCGGAATGAATCCGTACGATCCGCGGCGCGATCCGCGCGAGGGGACGGCCGATGGACGACCGGCGCTGCAAACCGGCGGGTCGAGTTCCGGGATCGGCACCGCGGCGAATTTCTGGGTGGCGAACGTCGGCACGGAGACGTCGGGGTCTATCTTGAGTCCGGCGAACCAGAACATGCTGGCGGCGATCAAGCCGACTGTCGGGCGCATCAGCCGCTATGGTGTGATCCCGATCACGGCGGATCAGGATACGGCGGGACCGATGGCGAAGAGCGTCACGGATGCAGCGATTTTCTTCGGCGCGCTGGAGGGTGCTGCGCCCGATCCGGACGATCCAGCGACGAAGACATGCACGCCGCCGCCGGGGCGAGACTACACGCGTTTTCTGAAAGCCGATGGTTTGAAGGGAGCGCGCATCGGCATTCCGCGGGCCTTCTATTACGACAAGACCACGCCGCCTGGAGCGAAGGCGCCGCGCGGTGGGCTGAATCCCGATCAGGCTAGGGTGATGGCGGAGGCGATCGAGATTCTGAAAAAGCAGGGCGCGGTGATTGTCGATCCGGCCGATATTCCGAGCGTCGTGAATCAGGATGCGAAGAGTAACTTCCTCTTGTGGGGACAGTGTGGCGGCGCGAGCGACTCCAGGGGCAAGGACGCCGACTGCTCCGTGGTGCTGAAATACGGCATGAAACGGGATTTCAACAAGTGGCTGACCACGCTGGGGCCTTCGGCGCCGGTGAAGACGCTGACCGAGTTGCGCGTGTGGAACATCACGCATACCAAATCGGGAGCGATCCGGTTTGGCCAGTCGAACTTGGATGTTTCCGATGAGATGGACGTGGTTGCGGATCGGGCGCGCTATGAGGCCGATCGCGCCAAGGACATCGCGCTGGGCGGCACGCATGGAATCGACGAGGCGATGAAGGCGAACAATCTGGATGCGCTGTTGTTTCCGGGAGCGAGCGGCGCGTCGATTGCGGCGAAGCCTGGGTATCCGACGGTGATCGTACCGTTCGGCATGGTGCCGAATGCGCCGACGCCGCCGTTTCCGGAGGGGTTTAATGCGAAGCCGTCGCCGTTTGGAGTGAGCTTTACGGGGATGGCTTGCAGCGAGCCGCGGTTGATTGAGCTGGCGTATGCATTTGAGCAGGCGACGAAGCGGAGAGTTGCGCCGGCGTCGGCGCCGTAGCGGGTTGCTGGAAAGTCTTTCACACACTAGAGACGGTGCTGAAGAAGTAACTCACAGACTGAAGCCTGTACTACTAAGTCTCTGTTTCGTTGCACGCCGCGAAGATTTTTCTCGACCACCAGCGCGCCGGCTTGAAAGCCCAATGCCGTTAAGTTTTCCGGCCGGCTCGGAAATCAAACATTTCACAGTGCTAATGTTGGTCACTGAAATATCAGATGCGACAAAAGCAATCCACCGAGCGTCGGCACGAGTGCCGACGCGGCACGCAGGAGTGCG